>DASTXE010000005.1 GCA_035765535.1 Rickettsiales bacterium
GTGGCTAATATTATCACCGGTTCCATGCATTTCGACGGACAAGTGAAGTGGGATGAAGTTTATGACAATGCGACTGATGCAACTCATTTCCGGCAGGCTTATCAAAAAGCTTTATTGGCAAAAGAAGCAATACCGGAAGCATTTATTCATAAGGCTATCTTATTGAATATGGAAGACTTGATCGCAAACACGCCTGATACGCAGTTTAAGGATGATCAAGCAAGTAATGAAAGTTATGGTTATGAGCCTTTTATATTTTATGCACTTGATAACCCCTCAATGATGCAGTTGCTAATCAAAAAAGGAGTTGAGGTTAATGGAAGAAATTGGTTTGGGAAAACAGCTTTGATGTATACTGCACAGTGGAATCTTATGGATGCAGCTGCATTATTACTTAAAAACCGTGCTGAAGTTAATGCTGTAACTCCTGTAGCGGATCCAGGTAATTGTGAGAACCCTGCAATAACAGGACGTACTGCCTTATTGTATGCGGCAGAAAATGCATCAGCACCGTTGATTGAGTTATTGATAAAATCAGGAGCCGACACTAAAACTAAAAATAGTGTGGGAAAAGACTTTCAGTACTATATGGCATTGAACAAGATGCTTACAAATGAGGAGCGGGTGCGTATTATTAAAACGCTCCGTCAATAGGGTGCTGTATAAGCCTGATTTGTCTGCTTTAACCAAAGCTACCGAATAATCAGGATCAACTTATTGCCATAGCCTTTAAAATGCATCCCGTATTTGGGATGACATATTCGTAGGCATATCGTAACTGGTTTCCGTGGTGCACAGGTGTCTTGATATACAGCTGGTATTTAGCAGCCGTTATATGGCTGAAAACTGACTCGATATGATGAAATCCTCATACCGACTATCCCGGTGAAGTTCTTTCGTATTGTATTGTGCGATGTTGAGGAGATCGAACTTGCTCGCTCCTTTTGCGTTCAGGTCAATAATATGCAGGCTGCCGGATGGCAGGATCGACTCCCATATTTTTTCTGCCGTAGAAGTGAAGTCCGGATGTTTGCTGCAAAGCAGTGCATGATAATGCAAATTGCTTTCTACATGTTCGGGAAACGCAATAAACAGTGTCCGTTCGTCCGGTTTCATTCTGTTAAAGTGTCTGCCGTATAATTTTCGATCCAGCATCGCATGGAACCGCTTCAGTGTCGTCCTGCCAGATGCCAATGTTGTATGGGTGTTAAAATTGAATGTGACGTAATAGTCTGACGGCAGGCTGGCGAGCCAGTCTGTTAAGGCTCCGCGAAGCCTAATGGAAGAGTAGGGGATATCCTGAGCTGTTTGCATCAAGATATTTATATGCTGTTCTATGAATTCGAGCGATTCTTAATAATAATTGGCCTGCTTCCAGAAGCATCGCCTTCCAGATCAAGTTCGATCATTAACCAGGTTTTGCCTTTGGTAAGGTGAGCGGAAATATCTCTATCTCGTACAACTCGTTTATTTTGTGTGCGGAGATTTTCTATATCCGGCATATCTTTAAGATAATCATCATCCAATTTACTTAGCCAGCGCTTGGCTGTGTCATCGTGTATTTCCAGTATATTACAGATTTCTCTTCTCGAAACGCCACAGAGATGCATCAAAATTGCGGCATGTTTCTGAGTAACAGTTTTTCTAGGCCTTTTTATTTCTTTTAGAAAATATTTTTGGCAGTTTCGACATAGATAACGTTGAACGCCATTAACAATACCTGCTTTAACCGTAATATTGCTATCGCATTTGGGGCATTGAACTTTTTCTAGTAATGCTGATTTCTTACGGGGCATACGTTAAACCTAATACCATGTTGTCATATGTGTAATCTCTATTGAATAATAAAGCAATTTTTAATGGAGATGAATATGAACGGAAAAACTGTCGCTACAATCCGTAAGGAGGTAGGCTTAAGCCAAGCAGAGTTTTCACGCAATTATGGGATTAATTTATATACTCTCCGTCAGTGGGAGCGAAAAGATACTCCACTGGACTCTGCGGTTGTCTCCTATCTCACCTGCATCAAAGCTAATCCCGAGTTAGTGTTAAAGTTGTTAGTAGATGAGGCATAATCATAGCATTGTCCACTATGCAGTTGTTCCAATAGTGGTACAAAAAAAGTTTTTTAATAATCTTCTTACCTGTTTCCTTGCATTATTCTTACGTTCTATCCTATCCATAGGGATCACCTAAATACGCCGGTGAAGATGACGAATGCGAGCAAGGCCATTGTATGGGACCGCGTGCGTATGCCATTCGGGGAGGACTTCTCATTGACCGCTTCGGTCACCAACAATATGCGCTTCCCGGGGCAGTATGTCGATACGGAATTCCCATCGCTCGTTAATAACGGTTTCCGTACTTATGATCCGACACTTGGGCGCTACGATCAGGATGATCCAATTGGGCTTAATGGCGGCATCAACAGCTTTGCGTACGTTGGTAATAATCCTATGAAGGGAGTCGATCCTTCAGGCCAGTTTGTGCAGTTCATCGCCCTTTGTGCAGCTAGTCCCGCCTGTATGGAGCTATCCGCTGCTGCTTTGATTTTTACAGGAAATGCCGCATATCAGTATTATGAGAATGGTAGTGTAAATTGGGCTGATGCTGCTGCAAATGCTTCTTTTGCCTTTAATGGAGGAGTACCCAGCGGAGGTGCTGGCGCAGCAGCAGAAGAAGGTGGAATGTGTGCAGGAAGCTCGCTACAATATAAGCTACTTAAAGATGACTTGACATATCAAGAAGCAGCTTCAAACTTTACGAATGAGGGAACGTTGACACAGCAAACACTAAGCCAAGGTCAAACTATTATTCCTAACAGTTCCTTAGGTAATAAGGCAGCATTTCCGGCGGGGGTGGATAAAAATGTTGTAAATATCAACACCCCTCATGGACCAGCTCAGGTTCATTATTATCAGAACCCAGCTACTGGTCAGACGTATTATGGTCAGGATTATAAAGTAATATTTAATAATCCTTTGGGGAGATAACGCATGAAAGTCCGCTGTATAAAAGTATTGAATGGGGTAGGAGAGGAGGTGAAAGAATCTCCTTGGATTACATTAAATACAATATACGACGTCATTGAAATCAGTATAAGTCAGACACCGGAATACAGAACATATCTCCGTCTTATTACGGAAAATCCAATACCCGCTATATATTCTTTAGAACAAGTAGAGTTGGTAGACGGTTCTATACCATCTAACTGGATTATACAAATGTATCCTCCTGGCACTATTTCACTTGCTCCAAAACCTTGGTTGGAACCTGGCTTTTGGGAAAGGTATTTCGACTATGATCCAAAGGCGATTAAGATATATGAAGAAGAAATTCAGAAAATGGGAATCGAATTGAATAAATCTTAAGGAGTCGCCATCTATCCAATCTATAAAGATTCTAAAAACGAACGGCGAATAAAAGAACGAAAAAGTACGGAATTAAATCGAGGCAGAGCTACGCTAGGCTACGTAGAGTAGCGATAAGCGAGTCCGCAATAACGTACAGAAATTGCGTATTCTTCGATAACCTGCTGTAGTCTAATAGCTTATCTGTTCTGCGCCTAAGTGTCTTGGTAATGACGGGGTCGGGTTTTCGATTAACCTCAGCAGCACCATTTCTTCCTGATTTTGTGGGGATTGCCGGAGAAGCGTATCAGGCACGGCCTTTACCGGACTGTGATGGTTGTTTTGCCACCTTCATTTTCCCGGATTTGACCACTTCGGGAACTTCAATCGCGGAGACAAGTATTCTCATTGCCTTACCGGCTTCTTCAGTCAAGTCCGCATAAGCAACGCTTGGGTTAGTCATAGACATTTTTAATGTATCGGTAGCATCCCCATAAGCCTGACCTGTCAGTAATGCCTGTAAATCGCTTTTATTCCTGGCTCCGGCCACTTGTGTTGCCAATGCAGATATACGTGCTTTTTCTGCGCCATCGTTAACTCTGGTTGCCAAAGCGGCCATTATCAAAGCCAGATTTCTTGCATCTGTATATTCTTCCGGACCGCATATTTTACCGAGTTCGGTTTGCATACACAGAATTGTCTTAGCATTACTCCTATTACCGTCAGCACGAAGGCTTTCTGCTAAACCCCAAGCCTGCAATTTTCCGATATTATGTTTAATTACCTTAACGATTTTTTCTTTTGGCAGGCCATATTCAATTTCATAAGGGGGAGCGGCCAGATCAGTGCATATCTGTCCCAGATCCTGGCCTGCGCCATTTAGAGCGGATACTCCTCCTTGCTGTAAAACCTCTTTCAATGATTTTTCGGGCAATCTAAAGAAGCCGTATTTGCCGACAAAGCTATAGAGCGCCACTCTGCGTGCCAGATTCGTCGCGGCTTCTATTTCGGCGTCTGTTAAATCCGGTGCAATATTTTGTGCTCTGCTCTTATACTGATCATATTCACTCAGTAGTTTTGCTTTCAGAATACCCAACTTTTGCGGAACTTCCGTAGGCCTGTCTGCACCTGCCGTACCATCTTTATTCTGAGCGTTTTGCCGCTTACTTCTTTTTTCAGACTGACTTGTTTTTAGTGCATCCTCAGCCGCGTCGTAGATGTCCTGAGAAATTGCTGATAGAAGGGCGATATGCTGATTATCCGGAGATGCTGCCGAGGCCTGTTGAACACGCTCCAGCAATCCTGCACTTGCCGAACGGTATAATTTATGCACATCCGCCCAGTAATTATCAGGCATCATGTCAGATCTTAAAGATGGGCGCTTATCATTTCTGTATTTTCTTGTTGCAAATACTTCACCTACTATCTGTTGCCCCCATTCAGGCATGTCTTTCCAAGTGGAAGTATAATCAGCATCGATATCGACCGACATATAGGCGATATGCATGAGCATATTTTCCAGCTCTTGCGGATGAATGTATTGTGTCATCTGTTATCCAACATTGCCAACACCTTTACTATTTTAGCACATTATTGTTGGAGTTGTGTTTTTATGTTCGGCTTCGCCAGATTAGAGTGGATTGCTAGGTTAATATATTGTTATATATAATAATTCTATTAATCGTTTAAAACTATCTGAGGCTTGTATTTGCCAGAATAAAAAAGCTTGTTAGCTTGGCGTATTGGAAGGACGAGGTGATATGGAAGATATGCGACTGAGTGAGGTGCGCCTTCCCGAGAATAATAGATAGGGATAATTGGGGTCGGAAGTTCAATTCTTCTCAGCAGCACCATTTCTCTCAGATTTTGTGCGGGATTGCCGGAGTAGCTTTTCGATCCGTTAAAATCCGCCTAAGAAAAACAGGCTGCATTCAGGGGTATTCACGGAAGTATTATAAGCGGACGCAGAAGCGGTAGCGGAAGTCGTGCAGTTTGAAGTTCCGGCGGTGCTGAAATAGCTGCCTTTAGGAGGGGAATTAACCGAGCCTGAGCCCGGTTTGCCGTCATCAATCTTGGAATCAATCAGCATCGCATCTAATGGTGAAAACGCTGAATAGGCACTCAGGTTTTCGTAGTCATGCGATGGGCTGGGTTCGGCTGTGCCCAGAGAGATGGCATTGCCGCAGAAGTTGTTATTAGAAAAGTACATAGGGCCTCCCGTATTGAGGCACATATACTGGACGGAGTAGCCCCACTTGGGGTTAACAGTGGAGGGTGCTATATTCTGACCGATAGTCTGTATTCGTGTGCTGCCGTCCAGACTCAGCAGGGTGCCGGTATAGGAATTGTTGATGAGGCCAGCATTGGCGAGATGCTTCCAGAAATAATAAGGTTCATCATCGCACAGTACGGACATGTAATTCTTGCCGTCGCAATAGCCATCTACGCCGCCATTGAAAGAACCGTCTATCAATCCGTTGCCGTTGCCATTATTAGTTGCGGTGCTGCTGAGCGAACCGGACCAACCGCCTCCACAGGCGCAGTCGCCCCAAAAAGTCGTTGCATTAGCCATGTCACCTGGAATGGCGTTGTATTTACTCTGGAACGTCATGACGGCGGTTTTAAGCTTCTCTACTTCGGAGAGAATAGCGCGTCGCTGCGATGCTTTGATCAGCTCCTGTCCGGTCAGGATACCTCCTACAATAAGCCCTATAATAACCAGCACAATGCTGATTTCGATTAATGTAAAGCCGGACTTTGACATATGTTTTATATAATGGAGGCGATATCTTATTATAAATTAGAGCGATTTTATGTTCAACGATTGAAGTGTGTACTGTTATTTGTAATAGGTCCAGCAGATACACCGGTAGTATCAGAGTGAAGTCTGTAAATAACTGTTATAACTCCTACTATACCAGAAGCTTTTAAGTGAATTGAATATATATATATTCATTTGAATAGGGATTGAAATGATTTCCTATCCCTGGCCTATCGCATAGGAGAGATATGATATGAAACTCGTTTTAAATACCTCTGTATGTGTATCAACCTTTTGCGCGAAACTATTATGTCAAGCAAAGAGAAAGTTTGTTTATTAGTGAATCTGTATATTCCACTCACAAATAAGGACTTGTACTTTTAAGGAGCAACAGGTTACATGAATTGTTGATATTAAATTCAATATACATACAGAGAGTGTAATGCAGACAGCTTTAGAAATAGCATTTATATGTGTAATTCTGGCAGGAACAGGAATGGATTATTTTGTTAGATTGATAATTCATAAACATGTTTCTTTACTTAATCTTGGATGCGCACTGACAGCTATATTGGGGATATATCTTTTTCAGAAGGCAACTTCGCGACTTTTACCTGCGCCTATTCCTTCTCCTCAAGCCGAGACTAATTCTTTTGTACTAGATCCGTTTAAGTCATTATTAAACACTGCAGATCCGCTGCTTGTCATAAGGTTCTTTGCTGCATTTATTGTATTTACAACCCACATTATGATTCTGTTGCATCCGACCCCAGAAGTTCTTGCAGGAAAATGGCAATTTCTCAGTGGGGGCGCACATGCCGGCATGGCAATCTTTTTTACCTTATCGGGATTCCTAATGGGAAAAGCCTTCTTATCAGGCCGATACCATGCCTCACGCAAAGGAATTCTAATTTTCTATGAAAGCAGATGGATAAGAATATTTCCCCTAATGTGTTTTGTGTTTCTGTTTTTGTGTGTTCTGCAATATCCTAGTATTCTAAGATTTACTCCATTATCAGCCTTTCGGCTTTTTACCTTCAATTACTACGGGAATACGCTACCGTTTAATGGTATAGGAGCCATGTGGAGCCTCTCTGTCGAAATGCAGTATTATGTTATAGCTCCTTTTATTTTTCTGCTGTTTAATAGAATCATGACTACTTCTCCTAAGAAGGGAATACTGCTGCTTATTGCTGTTATTACCACTCTCACCTTGTTAAAAGGCTGGGTTGCCAATCAATATATGATTTTAGATACTCCCGTTCGTAATCCCCTTCTATTTTCACTGTTTGGGAATTTACCGTTCTTTTTGATAGGATTTCTATGTAACTATCTTAGCTTTCGCGTGCCTGAAAGAATTGCAAAATATATTGTCAACTGTTGGATAATCCCTTTAGAGTTTGCACTGGCTTTTTATCTTTGCAGCTTCGTATTAGCGATTAATTTTACATTCATTTCCATTGGAACGGGAATAACAATAATATTGTTAGATGGCATAAGGCACACTTCTGCATATAAGGATCTGCATCGATTTAGCATGTTTAGGATTCTTCAGATATTTGGTGTGCTTTCTTATGGCTTTTATCTTTGGCACTCAGGTATAGGGTATGTTCATTCGCAACTCTTTCCTCATGGATTCAGCACGCACTCATCCTATTTGTTGGAGGCTCTCATCGTCGCCAGTGTTGTTCTTGTCTTTTCCTTTATCACATTCGTTCTTGTGGAAGACAGATTCAATGCTTATAAACCTATCAATCGCTTCTCAAAGCCAGTCTCAAATATGCACCTTTGAATAATCAAATGCCTTCTATAAAGAATTTCACATAATCTGCGAATTCATGCTGGAATTGATAATTATCTTATGAAACTTGCCAATTTATCTTGGATATATTCCCTTAATAAGGCCCTGAGGATGAAATAAGGTTTCACGATTTATGGCAGGCATTCGTTGCCGGGGTATAGCATAAACTGCCGTCCTACATGACGAAGGCTGGTGAGTTACAGCTTAGCAGAGATATCGCGGCATTTTATCTAGCATATAGAATATTTGTAATTATCTTTTCGTTTATTGCCCTTGAGGAGGCCAGCTACTAGGCTATTTACTCTTACGGTCCGGAGCATTATAAGTGCAATAGGCAATTTGAATAATCAAATATTTATATGAAGAAATTAGTAATTGTTGGAGCCGGAGAATTTGCACATATCGCTTACGAGTATTTCACTCATGATTCGGATTATAAAGTAGTTGGATTTGCAGTAGAGAAAACATTTATTACAAACCCAACCCTAGTTGGGTTGCCAGTGATTCCTGTGGAGGAAATGGAAAACATCTTCTCTCCAGAAGCACACGCGGCATTTGTGGCGGTGACATTTACCCAATTAAATCGTGTACGTACTCGTTTATACCGTATGATGAAAGAAAAAGGGTATAAGCTTGCCAATTACATCAGCAGTAGGGCTTTCGTATGGCGTAATGTTATTTTAGGAGAGAATATATTTGTTTTTGAAAATAATGTAATCCAGCCGTTCGTAACCATAGGCAATAACGTGGTGTTATGGTCAGGTAATCATATTGGGCATCAGTCTGTTGTGCAGGATAACTGCTTTATATCATCATATGTTGTAGTTTCCGGATATTGCACTATAGGGGAAAATAGTTTTCTGGGTGTCAATACAACGATTTCCGATCACATTACAATCGCAAAAGATAACTTTACACGTCCAGCTACCGTTATTACAAAGAACACAGAGGAAAATACAATGTACGATGGAAACCCAGCGGTAGCACTCAAAGTGCCTACTAGGCGGTTCTTTAAAATTGCCGAGTCATTATGAAATGGATTAAGGAAGGACTTGTATTCGGTCCTGCCGGACGTGTTTCTTGGGCAGCGCATTCCGCATTGCAGCCCAGTCCATTACGCTTTAGTAAAGAGGTTATCCGTATTTATGCCGGTATGAGAGATGCCGATGATATTTCCCGCATCGGATATGTCGATGTCAAAGCGGATAATCCGTCAGAAGTTATTGGGATATCAGAGGCTCCTTGTCTGGATATTGGCATCGCTGGATGTTTTGATGATAATGGGGTTGTACCCTGCTGTGCAGTGCAGACACAAGAGGGCATTTATCTATATTATGCGGGATACCAGTTGGTCGGTAAGGTACGATTTCTGGTATTTGGAGGTCTGGCTTTCAGTCGTGATGGTAGCAAATTTGAGCGTGTTCAGGTTGTGCCAGTCGTTGATAGAACCCCAACAGAAACTCTTTTTAGAGTTATTCATACGGCTATGCAGGATGGCGGGCGCTGGCGCATCTGGTATGGTGGCGGTTCGCAATTCCAGCAGGGTAAATATAAAACACTTCCCGTTTATGATATTCGTTACACAGAATCTGCTGATGGTATTCACATTCCCCAAGAGGGTAGGGTAGTACTGCCGACTTCAGGTGACGAATACAGGATTGCAAGACCGAATGTTATTAAAAAGGCGGATGGCTACCATATGTTCTTATGTCATGGTAGTGAAACAGATCCTTACAGTTTGGGGTATGCATACTCCAAAGATGGCATAAACTGGATTCGCAATGATGCTTTATTGGGATTAGAGAAAACTTCCGGCAGTTGGGATAGTGAGATGATGGCATACCCTGCCTATATCGAAACGGAAGAAAACGCCTATCTATTTTATAATGGGAACAATTACGGCTATGAGGGGTTTGGTTATGCAAGGCTCGTCAGTGCGGATTGAACCTTACACATCAGCATACAAACCAGCTTGGGATGCATTTGTCACTGATTCAAAGAACGCGACCTTTCTTTTTTATCGTGATTACATGGACTATCATGCGGACCGATTTCAGGATAGTTCGTTGCTGATTTATGATGAGAATGAAAGACTGGTTGCTTTATTCCCTGCCAGTATTAAGGATACCACGGTCACTTCTCATGCAGGTCTTACCTATGGTGGTATTTTGTCCTGCAATCGCATGACGGCAGGTAGGATGCTACTTATATTCACAGCAGTTAAGCAGCATTATGCAAAGCTTGGCATTTCGCGTATGCTATATAAAGCGATTCCGTCGTTTTATGCAACGGTTCCAACCGGTGAAGATTTGTATGCTCTTTTTATTCATAATGCCACTTTGATCCGTCGTGATATCACCAGTACAATATTCATACCGGAACGCCTTCCATTTGCCAAGGGTAAGAAATATAACCTTTCAAAGGCGCGTAAAGCACATATTACCGTACGCAAAACACAAGACTATGCAACCTTCTGGGAAATTGAAACGCAGGTGCTCAAAGAGCATAATGCTGTGCCGGTGCACTCTTTAAAGGAAATAACGTCTCTTGCTTACGCATTTCCGAACAATATACAATTATTCGGCGCTTTTATCGACGATAAAATGGTTGCTGGCATTGTCGTATATCAATCCAGGAAAACAGCCCATGCCCAATATATGGGAGCGAATGCGGATGGGCTACAATATGGGGCATTAGATGCAATTATTGCCTATCTGCTGGATGTAGAATATAAAACATATCTATACTTTGATTTTGGTATTTCCACAGAAGATGGGGGAAAGTTTTTAAATCAAGGGCTTATTGCCCAAAAAGAAATGCTTGGGGGGCGCGCCGCAACCTACGATCATTATGAAATGTCCATCGAATGAAGACACTCTCTATTGTTATACCTGTCTATTTTAATGCAGAATCCTTGCCAGTGCTTTTCGAGCGATTGAAGGATATCGAGCTACGTATTACCACTTTGGAAATGGCACTAGAACTGATCTTCGTCGATGACGGTTCAGGCGATAATTCGCTTGCTGTGCTACTAGATATCAAACAGAGCAGGCCAGCAACCAAAGTTATCAAGTTAACACGCAATTTTGGAGCAGTACATGCCTCAAAATGCGGTCTGCAACACGCAACAGGTGATTGCTTTATGATTCTGGCTGCAGATTTGCAGGATCCGCCAGAATTGATCATGGAAATGGTGCAGAAATGGCAGGCAGGTTCAAAGTTCACGATCTGTGTACGTAACAGCCGTGAAGATCCTGCAGCCAGTAAATTATTTGCGGTCATTTATTATTGGTTGCTGCATAAACTTGTCATATCCGATTATCCCAGCGGTGGATATGATATGGCTTTAATTGATAAGCGGCTCATTCCGCATTTGCAGAACAGCTCTAAAAATCTTTATACGCCATTGCTTGCCTACTGGCTGGGCTATAAGCCGGAAGTTATTTATTATCGTCGGGCTAAGCGTGAACATGGCAAGTCTCGCTGGACTTTTACGAAGAAGTTTAAAGCATTCCTGGATGTAATGCTTGGCTTCTCCGTTACTCCTATACGGCTAATCTCCTGCATTGGGGCAATTATATCGGCATGCAGTTTTGCATATGGTATTAATATTGTTATACACGCTCTATTGGGGGATATTTACGTTCCAGGCTTCGCGTCCATCGCTGCATTGATTACGTTTCTGTTAGGCCTTATTATTTTGATGCTTGGAATGATGGGGGAATATCTCTGGCGTGTCTTCGATGAACTCAATAAACGCCCAGAGGTTGTCATTGAAGAAATTTATTAGGAATCGTTTCATCCGCTTTATATGCACTGGTGGTGCTACCACTGTGGCGAGTTATTTAATTTACCTGCTGATGTTGCATTATGTAAGCTATTATCTGGCATTTTCCTTTTCCTTTGCAGCAGGAATCATCATTGCTTATCTGCTCAATAGCCTCTTTGTATTTAATGTACCTTTGACGCTTTATAGGCTGACTAGTTATCCTATTGTGTATTGTGCTCAATATTTGGCTTCCCTTGCTTTGTTAAGCCTTGAAGTGAGGTTGTTGGGGCTTGACCAGCGATTTGCTCCTCTTATAAACATAGTTTTGCTGCTACCATTCACATTTTTACTGAATAAGCACTTTCTTACCCGGGGGATGAAATGATTGCTACATCCATAGATGATTGTAAGCTCATACAATTGCCTAAGATATCCGATCCAAGAGGGAATTTAACGTTCATTGAAGCCGAGCGGCATATTCATTTTCCTATAAAGCGCGTATACTATCTGTATGATGTTCCGGGCGGTGCAGAACGTGGCGGACATGCACATAAGGCGTTGCATCAGTTTCTAATTGCTATGTCTGGCTCATTCGATGTTGTGTTGGACGATGGTCACCGGAAAAAGACTATTCAGCTTAACCGAAGTTATGCGGGCCTGACCATCTGCCCCTATATATGGCGGGAAGTGAATAATTTTTCCTCTGGGGCCGTTTGCCTGGTGCTGGCATCTGAATATTATGACGAGGCCGATTATTTTAGAGAGTATGAGAACTTTATTAAAGCGCGTAGTTTCCTACGAGAAGCTGTAGCATGATTCCGTTTCTTGACCTGAAATCCATTAATGCGCGGTTGCGTGAAGAATTTCATACAGCGCTTGATCATGTACTGGATTCTGGCTGGCTTGTCCTGGGTAAGGAAGTAGATGCTTTTGAGCAAGAGTTTGCGGATTATTGCGGTGTCAACCATTGTATCGGTGTTGGTAATGGGTTGGAGGCGTTACATCTCGTTCTACATGCATGGAATATCGGTGCAGGGGATGAAGTTATCGTGCCATCTAACACTTATATTGCTACATGGCTCGCTGTTAGTTATGCTGGTGCTATTCCCGTTCCCGTCGAGCCTGATACTGTCACATATAATATTGACCCTGCTCAGATTGAGGCGGTTATAACTCCTCGTACAAAGGCAATTATTCCCGTACATCTTTATGGTCAGCCTGCCGATATGGACCCTATTCTGGCAATAGCAGAAAAATACAATCTTAAAGTACTGGAGGATGCCGCACAAGCGCATGGTGCTAGTTATCGTGGGAAAAAGACTGGAGCACTTGGGCACGCAGCTGGCTTTAGTTTTTATCCTGGCAAGAATCTTGGAGCGCTAGGAGATGGTGGCGCAGTCACGACCGATGATCCGGAACTGGCAAAACAAATACGCCTATTGCGCAACTACGGTTCAAATATTAAGTATCATAATGAAGTAAAAGGTTTCAATTCGCGGTTAGATGAATTGCAGGCTGCTTTCCTGCGTGTGAAACTTAAAACTCTGGATCAGGATAACGCTACTCGCCGCAATATTGCGGCTGTCTATCTTGAGGGGCTGAAAGATCTTGGCTTAACCTTACCTTGTGTGCCGCCATGGGCAGAGCCGGCATGGCATTTGTTCGTTATTCGAAGCCCTGAAAGAGATTCGTTGCAAGCACATCTGCATAATACCGGAATCGGTACCCTAATACATTATCCCATACCCCCCCATTCACAACCTGCTTACCATTTGCAGCGATCTTACCCTGCTGCACAGGCGCTCAGCCAGGAAATTCTAAGCCTTCCTCTTACCCCGAATATGCCGCAGGAGCATGTGCAAAGAGTCGTTTCTGCATGCCGAACATTCAGGAATTGACCGCATGCATGCTGTTAAAACCACCGTTGCCTGGACTACCATTGGTATTCTAGCCGTTGCTATCGGACTTACGTGTTTCTCGCCCCTTTATCCCGACGAGTTTGCTTACAAAATATTCCTTGAGCGTTACTTTATTAACGGCGGCTTTAAACAATCAGTATTGCCTTTCTGTCCTAGTGGATTTCTGGTAAGGCCCGGTGCATTACTTGTCCCGGCAGCTATGTTTTGGGCAGTTATAAGCCATCTGGGAGATACATGGATATCTTATCGTTTCTTACCCTATATAGGGTTGGCATTTTTATATGGTGTGTTGATCTGGCATAATCTGATAAGGGGAAACCAAACTTTTTGGCCCTTATTATTATTTTCTGTTCTGGGACCTATGCTGTATGGCATTACCATGCTGCGCCCAGAAATTTTAATACTTGCGTCATGTATGGCATTATACGCAATGGCTGTTCATATGCTTTCTCAGCAGGGTGTACGGCTTTACATATATGCGGGTACACAATTAATCATTTTTAGCTTCATTGCTTTTGTCCATCCGAAGGCTCTATACCTTTCGGTGCTGGTAATAGCAGCAATCATACTAGCATCAGCAAATATTAGACGGCTTTCCACCCGCATTTTGTACATAATGTTGTTTCTTGGACTCTTGTTCGGACTTATTCATGCTACAATACAGTTACATGAAGCAGGCTTTCTATCATGTGCTTCTATTCCTAATATAAAGGGAAGTATGGAAGCACAGGCGGCAAACCCTCTCGATTTGCTTAAAAAACCTGATGTATTTTTCTCTAATTTATACACAGCAATGCGATGGAGCCTGTTAGAACAAAGCCTACAGCGTATGATGTTCCACCCACCTTATCAGGTGGGATATCTGCCCCCGCTTAACGGATATTTTGATAGTCTTGAAAATGTATTGATAGTTGGAGCTCTTCTAGCACTTGTTTCCTATATTATAATAAAGTTATGTGCTTGCCTGTTTTATTTAAAGTTTCCGGCAGATCGGAAGCAACTTTATTTGGTCATCTCAGTGATGATTTCTTTATTTGCTCCCTTCTTTCTAAGTATTGTTAAACATTTTTATGAAGTTGCTTTTTTCACCTGCTCACTGATGATTGTAGCTGTATTGCTCTGGCCCTTTTATGTCCAAGCGGAGATATTGAAAGGTCGATATGCAAAATTTAGTACTCTCTTAAGCATCTCAATGCCTATTTATATGATAGTTGCTGCTATATTGGGTGCATGGCTGGCATATCACGATTTTACCGTTGAATTTAGGAAAGGTTATGAGGGGCCTAGCCAATCCTATATGACGGATAGAAACGTTTTGAGTAAAAAAATACGACAGGTCTTGACAGATCAGCAGATACCAGTGACGGCCCCGATGATTATAGATGATATCACATATGATGCCGTAAAATACCACCCGGTGGTTGTGCCTGTTACATATCTAATGCTTGGATTGGGCTTTATGCCTAAGGCTGTAGAAGATTCCTTGGCAACTTATAATGTACACTACGGTATTATTAGTTGTTCTCTCTATGATATGCTCAAGTCGCTGCTTCTCTCTAAAGAGATAATGAAACTGCCTTATACTAAAGAAGTATATAAGATAGGGCTTATCCAAACAACTCTATGCTTGTTTAGATTAGATTCGCATTGAACCTGACGATACTATAATCAAGCAAATACGGAAAAGTACGGCGAGGAAATCTGTGGTGAAAACACGAATTATATAAGTAATCAGCTAGGTTGCTAACCTAGGGTGTGACCTTTGGTAATGACGGGGTCGGGTTTTCGATTAACCTCAGCAGCACCATTTATCCCTGATTTTATGCGGGATTGCCGGAATAGCCTCTTGGGCCCGGTCATTACATTTTCCAAAAAGTACGGTATCTGCCAACAAAACCTGACCTTATAACATTGTATTATAATCCCCGGTGAGGAGTACGTCTTGTGCTTTCTTCCGGTCTTTGAATACATGTTTCTATGAGATGGAATGGTTGGTTGAACCTAGTCCTATTTAACGGCTGCGAATATTTGTCGAGCGGGTTAATTCTAATCGTCTTACCGCGGTAGTAACGTCTTCCGGGTAACTTGTGATATTCTTGATGATATTTCCTCCACAAGTTCTCTTGCTTGCGGCGTTCTGTTTAGAAATTGTGTGTTGCTTGCTATTACATGATCTCGATCATGCCGACGGGCACCCGATACCCTTTGTCTGTTTTGCTCTTCAAGAAACGCTTCAACTTCATTTATCATTTCCTGCAATGCAGGCGCAATGCCATGTTCTGCTTCCCGGAAATTACGCAGGACGGTGGATAATTTTCTTCCTCCAAGAAAATGAGCATCCTTAATTTTTCCCCAGGGAATAATAGTGGTGTGCATAGTGTGAGCTGTAGATGCAATACCTGTTTTCTCCATATACTGCGTGGCCATGTCCGTCACTTTCTGCGTCATTTCCTCTACTTCAGAGGGAGTGCAATGGCGTGTGAAGACTCTTATCTCTTCACCCTCCGGCGATAAGATGCTTGCCTGTACCGTGCGTATTTCATGCCTAATGCCTTCCAGCATTTTCCATCCGTTTGCGTATTGTGTAGAGTCGCGAACTTTTCCTTCGAAGATGGCTGCTTCGGCGGGGGGCAGGTCATGTTTGACCATTCTTCTTTCATCAGGCATTACTCCGCTATTGGATGGCAGCGCATCGAATGTATTGGACAGTTTGACACCCTGTTCGACTATTTCTTTCAGCAGCGCTCTGCTGCAGGGGCATTCCAAGAATATATTGTCTTCAGCACGCTCTTCGGCAGGTATAAAACCGTTATAACCACCTGCTTCCACGATAAAGCCGCAGACATATTGATTGAAGCGTGCAAAGGTCGCGCGGTCGTTCTTAGTGGCGATCCGTTGTTTGGTTGCTTCGGCCTGCGCCATATGCAAGAGATCGTCTGTAATGGATTCTATCACATAGGTGCTGGTGACAATATTAGCGGTTCCCAACAGATCCTCGATAGAAGGAACTTCTTTTCCGCCCGAATTTCTAATCACATAACCGTGGGGATTGAGAAGATCGCCCTGACGAACGATCATTTTTTCGGTCAGTGCCTGTTGCAGATCTATATTAATATATGGATTGTCAGGAGCATGACCAACCCCCGGAACATTATAGATAGCTTCTGATACCAGATTCTTGTTGTCTTCACTCAGTACGGGCCATTTACGCAGCAAATCATATAAATTTACCGTGCCGTCCGGCTGGGGCAGGATATTTTCATCTATTCCGTATTTCAGCCAATATCCGGTATCTTGCGATCCAGTTCGATGAGCTTCTGGACACTCCCAAGATCATAGATGATAGTGGCCATCTCAAGCCATGCCTGCAAGTGCGGTTCGAGCGGTGTTTTTGGATTTTTGATATCTTCCAGATAAGCCAGATTACCCGGCGAAAGATCAACCGCTATGGATTTATCTGCATATCCAATCGCTGCAATAAGGTTTTCCGGGGCAGGGCCTGTTCCCAGGTCAACATGTGTCACCTGGCCGCCGCGTGCATGAATCTGATCGTATATATGGCGTTGTTGCTTGGTGCCTAACACCACTGCTACAAACATTTCAAAATCTTCTGCGCCGATTCCCAAAGGAGCTCCATCCGGACCAGGGATCATGCCAGTTTTATAATAGGACGCATACTGCCGTGCCTCTTTGAGGCCTACTTCGTCCAGGTATCTGCGCTGGTCCGGCTGGTCAGTGTCTAGAGGCATAGGTATGATTTCACGTAGATAGATAAAACATAATAATACGCTAGGAAGCGTTAATTTTTTCTTAATAAATTTGGTGTTGCTGGAGGGAATATTGCGGAAAATTGATGTGAATTTTTATAGTGTCCTCCGGCCAAGCTGCGAAGGCTGTTGCGTTGTAGCGATTTTATCAGGGCCTACAGGAACTGTTTCGGGATTTCAACCGCAGAGGCAAGTATTTTCATCGCTTTGCTAGTTTCTTTATCAAACCCTGCATGAGCAACACTTGAATAAGCTGCCGTCATTTCTTCCTTAAAAATTCTTGGCTGTTAAGAGCATGTAAATAATCATTGCGATAGACAATAAAATAATGGCAACGGTGACGGTCATAACCAGTGCATGATTGGCTTTTACTTCCCCTCGCTCTATCGCTTTGTTCGTAAAATGGTAATGGCAGGCAGCTGCCCCTATTAGAAAGCCTCCGAATCCCATCATGGCTATACCGATGGACATGGATATTCCGGTGACCGGTAGAGGTTTGCCCGGAGTCAGTCGTGTAGCAATTTCATGCATCCAGACGCTGAATTTGGCAATGACAAAGCCGAGACTGATAACGGCAATGCTTGTTCTCACCCATGCGAGAAAGGTCCGCTCATTGGCAAGATATTCTGTCGCTTTTCTTTCATGCGTAATGGGCGCGGCCATATGGTCTCCTGTTCCTGATGCAGTAGTATAGACCACCTCTTACATTCGGAACGGAAAAAATATCAATATGATTATCATAGAAAAGAGGCGACAGGCTAAGCCTGTCGCCTCACATATGCTAACCACTAACCGATTTATTGATGAGTGGTAGTCGAAGTATCTTCCGTCGTTGAGCCATTGACGGTTTTCTTGTGGCTGCTTTCAACGGTGCCGTCGCTTTTGATTTTCTGCTTATCTTTGATTTTTACGGAATCTTTGCTAAAGAGACCGGTTTTCTTGGTTTTTTTGGTTTCCAGTGTTTTTTCACCGCTGCCGTCGGCATTTATATCAGCATTAAATTTGGTTTCGCTGCTTGTTTTAGCGCCGGAGTCGGTTTTTTCAGAAGAATCTTTTTCAGAGTAATTTCCATCGGTATCTCTGGTAACTTTTGATTTGGTTTCGCTGGTGACTTTGTCTGCTGAGAAAGCCGGAGCGCTGAAAGCGATAAGAGCAGCCGATACCATCAAAATATATGTTTTCTTCATATAATTCCCTGTTGTTAAATTTAATATAAAAATTCCTTAAGCGATTATTCGCGTTGGAAAATTTATCTCACAGGATTTAAAGGAAGCATTATTATTTTACGATACGTAATACCGGCCTTTCGTATTCTTTTTCTATAAAGAAGGAATAATTTCTGACTTAGATTAGCACATTAGCGTCAACGCTACTGCGCATCATGGAAAATGATGCCCAGCGTATAGCGGTGGCCTTGGCGAAGCTTGCTTATTCCGTGGCGCATATTCACACAGTAATAGCCCTTTGTGCCCTTTTGCGGGCGATTGTGCACGGCGAAGATGACGGCATCGCCTTTGGTGAGCGGTATGACTTCGGCGCGTGTCTGCATACGTGGGCGTTGTTCGGTCAGTACAAATTCACCACCTTCAAAATCCTTGCCCGGCTCGGAAAGAAGGAATGCCGCCTGAAGGGGGAATATCTGCTCGCCGTATAAATCCTGATGCAGGCAGTTATAATCATCCGGTCCGTATTGCAAGAGCAGGGGAGTCGGACGGTTCTGGCCTGCCGTATGGCACTGTTCGATATAGGCAGCATGTCGATCTGGGTAGTGCATGTCGATTCCCATTAACGCATTCCAGCGATTGGCCACCGGCACCAGTTTGGAATAAAAAGCCGTGCGAAGCTCTGCAACTAGCTTTGGCAATGGATAAGAGAAGTATTTATATTCTCCTTTACCGAAGCCATGCCGAGCCATCACAACACGGCTGCGAAAGCCTTCCTCGTGTCCATACAGGGAGGCGATGGAATTGCACTCTTCCGGACTCAGTACATGTTTAGCCAGTGACCAGCCGAAGGTGTTCAGTTCCTCGCTTATTCGCTGCCATTCAAGGTTTTCGATACGTTGTTTGATCGTTGTCATAGTTCATTTCTCCTTGAAATTCTAACTAGTATGCCAGCCACGGTTATGCGCTAGCTGCTTTCGGCCATGGAAATTAGTAAAAAGTATAAGCGGCAAAAGAGAGCATTATTGCTGTAATGGATTTTATATTATAAGAGTACAGCGCAAACTGTACTAATGAACGTCTATGGATAATACGAAATCATCCTTGCAAGGGTGGGGCAGTGGCCTTATCGGTGTGATTATTTTTAGTGGTTCCCTGCCTGCTACACGTGTTGCTGTTGCGGGATTTTCTCCTCTTTTCTTAACCTCTGCCCGCGCTACTATCGCGGCTGTGTTAGGGGCGATGCTTCTGGCGGGGTTGCGGCAGGCGCGGCCCGCGCGCCAGGATATTATGTCTCTGGCCATTGTCGCTGCAGGCGTTGTCATAGGCTTTCCTCTGTTAACAGCGCTGGCGCTCCAGCATATTACGTCGGCCCATTCTATTGTCTTTATCGGCCTGCTGCCGCTGATGACAGCGTTTTTTGGCGTGGTACGCGGTGGCGAACGGCCACATGCGCTGTTCTGGCTCTTTTCCTGCCTTGGCAGTATGACCGTGGTTGCTTTTGCATTCAGTAATGGAGGTTCGGCATCCCTCACAGGTGACGCGCTTATGGTTGCGGCTATTATTCTTTGCGGTCTTGGCTATGCCGAGGGGGCGACACTTTCGCGCAGGATCGGAGGATGGCAGGTTATTTCATGGGCACTTGTGCTTGCTGCGCCTTTGATGCTGGCACTGACGATGGCTACATTGCCGGCGTCGCTGCATAATATCGGTGTTTCAGCCTGGATCGGCCTTGCCTATGTTTCATTGTTCAGCATGCTGCTGGGGTTCATATTCTGGTATAAGGGACTGGCGCTCGGCGGTATTGCACAAGTTGGGCAACTGCAATTGCTCCAGCCGTTTCTGGGGCTGCTTCTGGCCGGATGGCTGCTGCATGAGCCGATTGCATGGACCATGATTGTTGCGACGGTGTTTGTGGTTGGCTGCGTAGCTTTTGCCAGAAAACTTGCCTGACATTTTTCGGTTTCTGGAAGGCAATCACGCCATACCTTTTATAGAGGGTATGAAGATATAGTATATTTATCATCAGGCGGATATGCTGCGTCGGTTGTATATTGGACTTATAAGTCTATTTGTTACATTTTCTTAAATATATGATATAATGTAATAGCGTCAGCTATTAATTATTCAACGAAATCCAACGTAATTATGGCCGATAACGGAACTTCATTGGGGCAGGATCTGACCTTGGATAATGTGCAGCAGATGGTTGCTCAGGCGCATTCTTTTGTGCAACTTAATGATCCTGCTGCACTTACTACCACAGTGACTGTTCTTCCCCAAGGTCAGCCAGTCATAGTGGATGGATTTGCCTTCCTTAACTTTACTGGAACTGCAGGAACTCAGCCGCAGGAATGGCCGCCTTCTGACCTTTCAAAATTTGAACAGATGGCGCAGGTGCTGAAGAAGCTCGAAAGTAAGATTGCGAGTGCAGAAGGAACTGGATCGCAGCCATTCAATCGTGTCGTTCATGTGAAACGCATGCCTGCAGGAAATGGTCGCGGCTATGGGATGGATCCGAGGCCCCTGCTTGGAATGGATTATGGTGAGACTGCCCATCCTCAATCCGATGTGGAACTTGATGCTATACTGGCGCATGAATATGCACATCAGCTCTACGGTGATGGAAAGCATAATCTGGATGATGTGAAATCCTTCCTGACGAGCCAACCTAACGGTTACCTGAAAACATACAGTGAAGCCCCCGATGCTGAAGTAAATAAACTGGAGCGCCTTCCAGATGTGGCTAAGGCTTCTATTCTTGGAAATGTGCAGCGATCTGTCGAACAGTATAAGCAATATATCACAGAGTTATATGATTACTTGCAGCGCTCTCCTTCCTTCGGGGTATCTGCGGAAGACATCCTGTATGGCATGGAGACAGGGGATGATACGCAGCGAGAGTATTTTGCGGGGATAGATAAAGGGTTGTTATCCAGGATGCATAATAATGCATTGGGAAATATGGTTGGCGGTGTGCCAGTCCCTCTGGCGGAGGCACAAATTCCGCATACAGTCGATGAGATACGCAGCTTTATGGATAGCCAGCTTGCGCAAATTCAGGCAATGCAGCCCTTGGCGAATGCAATGCTTTCGGCTGTACAAGCTATTAATTATGCGCAGGAGAATCGGGCCGATCGTTTTATGGCACGTATTGCTGATGATCCTTCGGCGGCGAAATATTTTATGCATGAAAGCGTTCCGGAAGACCGGAAATATGGTACTGACAGCCATCCACCTATTGCAGACCGTTCTAGTAATATAGACAATGCTGTTGCAGGGCGTGTGGTTGATGAGGCTGCCATGACCGGTGGCTTTGTCGATGAGTTGTCTGGGGAAAGAAGAAATGGTGCTTTTGCGGGCTCCTATGTGGGCGGGGATGGCGATGGGGCAATTCATCCTGTTCGTTCTCCGGCTTCCCTGCGTGGGACAAGGGAGGTGCTCAGCATGCATGCATTCACAACGGCAAGCACAGCCATTGGAAATGTGAGTGGCCCGGAATCCCGAACCTCTGGACAGGTTGCTGAACCGGATTCTACTCAGAATCGAACCAGGTGAGCTTGAGCCAGCTTGTACCTAATCGTCCAGTCCTTTTCCTTCCAATATCTGCGGGATAGATTTTTCTATTCTCGATTCCCGTGTTTTGGATTGTTTGGCGGAGGAAAAATGCAGCAGATAGCCTCTCTGCCTTCCCGGTGTCAATGCATCAAAAGCGGCTTTAAGATCGGGATCTTCGTCAAATTTGTTTTGCAGTTCTTCCGGTACTTCGAATTCTGTCGTCTTCTTAAAGCTTACTTTTAATCCAGCTTTTTCTACTTCCAGCGCTTCTTTGACATAGGCTTTCAAGATGGAGGTCATCTTGGTGATCTCCTTTGCGCTGGTAAAACGAATCTGACGTCCTGCCTGCACATTCTGTGTCTGCTGGACCAGGATATTTTCCGGGTCCTTCATCAGAGCGCCCTTGAAGAATAGAAGTGCACAATATTCCTTGAATCCATGCATCAGGACAATGTTGTTTTCCTGAAACGTATAGCAGGGCTGGCCCCATTTCAGGGTTTCGGTGAGTCCGCAACCAAGCAAGAGTGCTCTTAGTTTTATAAATTCCTCCTGCCATTGTGTGGCTCTGTCTAGGAATCTATCAACTTTGGGATCGGTTTTGCTTTTGGTCATGCGGCAGTCCTGTTTGGGTGGAAACCAAACCCTGATATAGGTTTCATAAAAGCTTGTCTATGAAAAGACTAACGTCAGCTATTTCATGTAGAAGTGCTGTTACTGGTGTTACCTGTGGAGGACGTATCGCTTTCCTTGCCGGCCTGCTGCGCAGCGATATGATGATGGTGATGCATTCCTGCTTTTTGCGCCTTTTGCATTGCCTGGCTGTTCGCATCCATCATGTCATCCAGCGCGTTTTCCAGTGACGTTACGGCGCTCTGCATGAACTTGGATATTGCATCATTACCGGATGAAGAAGCATCCATAGGCGCACCGTCCGCCCGGGTGAGCAGTCCTCCGCCGGTGATGCTGGAATTGGTAGCTTCATCGAGATTGTTCATATCCTGATTGATGATGTCGAACATGCCTTGCAGATTAACGGTGCTGGCTGTTATTCCGCTGCCATCGCCGTTGTTGATATCCGGCATATGAACGATGCCGTCAGCGTCTGCTACACCTATGCCTTGAAGGCTTGCAAGCATTGCCTCGAAGGCGCTCTGTGCGCTGCTTCCCGAGCCATTGGCAACGAAGGCCGAGCTATTGCTGTCCGCGCTTGCGCTATAGGCTCCAAAGGACATAAAATCCGATTCGCTGCCGTCTGCATTATGTATTTCGGTCAGGCTTAGCTCAAATGCGCTGCCATAGGCAAATTTAGGGGCATCGGAACTGGTGGCTGCGGCGCTGCAACCAGAGCCCGATGAAGGCTGTGCTGAAAAGCTGGGAAAAATAGACGAAAAAATATTGTTGATGCTGCCCATGCGAGCGCCTCCATGCGTTGGATTGGTCACTGGAGGTTCAGATATGCAGGTTTTATGCCAGTATAACTTCCTAGAAAAATATAGCTGGTGTATTATAGCTATGGTTGTAAGGTGGGACTTGGAATTTTTTTTATGATACATTGCTTCCAAAAAGAAAACACTGGTTTTACGCTGATAGAAATCAGTATCGTTCTGGTGATAATCGGCCTTATTGTAGGGGGTATTCTTACAGGGCAGGATCTGATTAAGTCTGCCACCGTTCGTGCGCAGATATCGCAGATAGAAAAATACAATACAGCTATCAATACTTTCCGGAATAAATATGGTGGCATTCCCGGCGACCTGGCTAAGACTCAGGCATCGCAATTTGGATTCGATGTTGCAGGCTGCGATGGCAGTACGGGCAAAAGAGACGGTGATGGCCTGGTAGTTGGCTATTCTGGGGGAACGTATGTATTGCAATACGGAGAAGCAACAGTCTTTTGGGAGGATTTGAGCCAGGCAGGGCTGATTAACGGCTCTTATCCCAGTGTTGCCGGCAGCTTCAGCAATTGTGGGATCACAGCCTCTGACTGGACGCTTACGCCTGGCACTACCTATATTGGAAACTATTTCCCGGAAGCGAAGATCGGCGGCGGTAATTTTATTTATGTCTATAAGAGCGATACGAGTACAGGCGGTATAGATAATGCGAACTGGTATGGCATTTCTGCTGTGAGCTCTGTGACCACTATAGGTGGCATGGCTTCAGCAGGCGCGATTTCTGTGCTTCAGGCCTATAATATCGATAAGAAAGTGGATGACGGGTATCCTAATCGCGGTTTTATACGCGATCTGTATCTCAGCAGCTGGTGGATAAGCAAGGCCAATGCGCAAGCCAGTGACAGTGCAACCTCCTGCTATAATACAACTGCCAATACTTATTCTGTCGGTATAAACGGCGGAAACGGTCTTAATTGCTCTCTTTCCATCCGATTCCAGTAAGTGAGGAGCGGCGTGCTGTCTGCAAGAATAATAGCTGTTCTGATCAGTTTAATACCGTCAATCTGTGCGGCTGAAATGCGTGTGGAAATGATGGGGGTGAATCTTTCCGGCGGCGAATTTACGCCTGATGCTTTGCCGGGAGTCTATAACAAGAATTATATTTACCCTTCTGCAGAAGAGATTTCAGCATTTGAGAAAATCGGCATGAATACCATTCGCATGCCGGTTCTATGGGAACGAATCCAGCCTGAACTGGACCAGCCGCTTAATGCGTTAGAGATGCAGCGTATTGATAAAGTCATAGCGGATGCTAAAGCCCGGCACATGAAAGTCATTATTGATCTGCATAATTACGGGCAATATCGCGGGGAATATATAGGATCTTCCCAGGTTCCCGTACGCTCTTTCGTGAATGTATGGGAGCAGATCAGCCAATATTATCTCCATGAACCGGATGTTATTTTCGGCCTTATGAATGAGCCTCACAAACAAGAGGCAGCATTGTGGGCGGATATCGATCAGCAGGTTATTAACGCGATACGGAATACAGGCGCCCGGCAATTGATACTGGCTCCGGGCACGCGATGGACCGGAGGGCATAGCTGGAATAAGAAGGGAAAGAGTATCTCTAATGCCGATGCGCTTTCTGCGCTTCACGATCCGGCTAATAACCTGGCGATAGAAATCCATCAGTATTTCGATGCCAATTATTCCGGAAAAGATTCCGCATGTCCTGATGCAAATACAGGAGTAAATTCTCTAACCGGTGTTACAGAATGGCTTAGAAAAACACAGCATTACGGATTTCTGGCAGAATTTGGGGGATCCAAAGAGCCAGTCTGCCTGGAGGCTATGCGGAATACGCTTTCACACATGCAAAAGAATTCGGACGTATGGAAAGGCTGGACCTATTGGGCGGCAGGAGCGTGGCTTGGCAAATATTCCTACAGTATACAATCTCCTGATGTGCATCCTCAGGCAACCGTTCTGAAAGAGTTCCTGCCTTAGCTGGCGATGGCATTCCTTCTTTTCTTTGCCCTGCGTCTTGGATTTCTGCCAATCCATATATGCAGGGGGAGAATGGCAGCAAGGAATATGCCTATGCTCCAATGGGCGCAGCTGATCATGAAGCGTATCCGCTCACTGCCCGCGTAGTAGAGCAAGTATCCGGTGATAATGAGCCAGGCGAGGATAATCACCGTCCAAAGCCCGCTGTTACGGTTCATGCGCGCGTGCCATGCTTTAAGCATATGGGAGCGTAAGAGTGAGCCGTAGAGGAAAAGGGCAGGCATGACGGCAAACCCGTGCAGGCGCATGAGCCACGGTTCCAGCGGGTTCGGCGCATCAAATTCCTGTGTTGTTCGATGCGGCCAGTAATGCACGGTAAGCCAGAGGATTCCAGTCAATGTGAGGAGTAATGTGACGCCGTAGATCGACCAGCGGAGCCAGTTTGGCAGCTTGATGGTTTCATGGGGATGCCTGCGCGTCATAGCGGTAGGTTTCTGGGGGTATGTTGTGTCGGGAGAGTATCGGTTGCAGGTGAGGCAAACGCGCGAAGACCTTCCGTATCGGCAATCAAAGCTGCTGCGTCAAAATCATCAAGAATGGCAGGGGCAAGGGTTGGAGAGAGGCGTACTATTTTTGTCAGCGCATCCGCTGTCATACAGTCCGGTGCAATAACCGTAACACCGTATTGCCAGTGCGTGCACAGGCGGGGGGATGGAGAGACAAGCGGGTCGATCCTGCTGCCCTGATATTCTTTTTCGCTATAGGTTCCGCCGGAACTTGCCACCGCACAATTCTCCAGCTCTTCCAGCAGAAAGAATTGTCCCTGATTTTCCGGATGGCGAATATAGACCGGTTGGGATTCGCCGAACATGGCAAGATCTCCACCTGCATTCACAATGCCACTATGCATGCCGCTTGCGCGCAGGCTTCGTATTGCACGGTCGACGGCATAGCCTTTGGCAATGCCCCCCAGATCGATCCATACGTGACGTTGTCGCATGACCTGATAATCTGGCAGCAATACTATATCCCGGAAAGAAGGAAATTCCGCAAAAGCCTTAGATTGTTCCTGTTGCGGCAGGTAACCTGCTTTCATAAGCTGGTCTGCCATGGTGATGTCGAAGCTGCTTTGCGAGCGAAGGCTCAGTGTATTTGCAAAGGTCAGCACTTCATAAGTGGCAGGCGCAACACGCACCGGTTCCATCAGGGCTGCGATGTTGATGCGTGTCACGTCACTGCCCGCCTCATAAAAGCTCATGAGGCGATGCACAATTTCTATTTCACGAAATGCAACTTCCACAGCTCGCGCAGATTGCGGACCTGTGGCGGCGATCGTTACAATTGTGCCAAGCCAAGGGCGCGCACGCCGGGTGCTATCCTGTGGCTGTTCTTTCATTTCAGAGCTACTGCGTAAGTCGCAAGAATGCGTTTGACGCCGTCCGTGATGTGCTTGCTGGACAACGTGGCTCCGCTGATGTTCTTGATATCCTTATCCAGTTCCAGCGTGGAGGCAGAAGTCTTGGTGGTAAACTGCGCCAGCCATTTTGGATCGCGTACCTGATAGCCGTAAGTTTCCTTGTACTCCATGATTTCCAGATGGTGCACGCTGCCATCCTGGTTGAGGCCGATGGCGTAGGTAATGAATTCGTGTTTGCCCACGACGTCATCCACGATGAAATAGCCGCCGCTTGAAACCTTCCACAGCTTTATATCTTTATGACGCACATTCACGCCGCTTTGCTGCTCGATTGCCTGTGCCTGCGCATCCGTCAGCGTGACAGGAGAAGGCGTGAAAGAGGCTCCCGGAAAAATGGCCTGCTGCGCCTGATCCATTGTGAAATATGTTTCACAATAAGCAGGGTAGCTTATGGCTGCGACCGGCAGCCAGAGCCACTGGTAATGCCGCATAGTTCCTCCTAGAAGTAAAATCCGAATTTAAGGCGCACGCGGTATTTCTCAAAATCGTCCGCATAGTTGCGCCCGTCAATCACGGCGCCGCCGCCTGTGTAGTCACTGGCCAGCCGAAGCTGTTCAAGCGCTGTGAGTGCCACAAAGAAATCTTCTCCTCCATATTCAACGGTGGGGCCGGTATAAAAGGCGTTGTTCGTGCGGTTTCCAGACTTGACGCAGAAGCAGGAATATTCGCGCTCGTTCAGGAACTCCAGACCGAAGGTCCAGTTCGGGGCGAAACGATAGGAGCCTGCCAGACCAAAGTTTATATCAGATTCATGGTCCCAGTGCCCGTCGGCGCCTTCACCCGGATCGAAAGGAAGCCAGCGATCTTCCTGTGCGATAGTGATGTTGCCCGCAAAGACGAGTCTGTCATCGAGGAAATTCTTCTGCAGGATGATACGGCTTTCCAGCTCGTGCAGATTACGGCCAATGGTAGGCTCGAACAGCACTGCAAGACCGACCGAATCTTTATACGGGCTCAGGATGCGATAAATACCTTCAACTGAGAAGCCGATCAACTCTCTGTCGGCGTAGTGGTCATCGGCACCGACGAGTGTTCTGCCTGCAAACGTTTCCGGCGGTGTGGTCGCGCCATCGGGACCGTTATGATAGGCGCGTGTCGCCGCGTAG
Organism: Rickettsiales bacterium; assembly: GCA_035765535.1. NCBI lineage: Bacteria > Pseudomonadati > Pseudomonadota > Alphaproteobacteria > Rickettsiales > Rickettsiales bacterium. Next base: position 28,076 of record DASTXE010000005.1, read on the forward strand.
CTTGCATAGACACCGAGCTGGAAGTTATCAGCCACGCCGTATTCGATTTCCGTTCTGCCATCTACCATGTCGAAATAACCGTCATTCATGTCAGCCTTGTCATGACGCCATGTCGTCCACTGTACAGCTTCTTTCTGGCCCTTGGGAAGAAGGTCAGTCGTGTAAACGTAACCGAACTGGCTTTCTTCCGCATGCGCCTGTTGCAGTGGGGCAATGAGGGTGGCAGCAACTGCAAGAGCTGCAAATGTCTTTGTGAGATTGCGCATTTCCAGATTCCTTTATTAATTGTTGCAATTAATAATCACTCTTATTCGCAATTTCAACTGTTAATTTTCAGTCATATGAAGAAAGTTAATATCATACTGTACCGTATGATGAATTCCTTGATTTTATGATGGATTCGAGTGTTTAGCGAGTGATGGGCTTAATATTCAACTTTTTTCCTGAGCCCAAATACAGTAAGATTATTGCTCTACGAACCAAGGCAGCTTCTATCAGGTAACGGTAATTTTCTTATGAGCGGCTCGTGTCCGTTTCTTAAAAGAAATCACGGTTTCTCCCTTATACAGATCAGCATTCTTCTTGCTGCGGCCAGTCTTGCGATGGTGGCAACGCTGCCTTCCGCTAAGCTGCGTCCTGTTACAAATGATATTAACCGGGCTAAACTAGCCAATATCATGAATGCGTTACGCCAGTTTGAAGCCTCTAACGGTCGTCTGCCTTGTCCTGCCGATGCCAGTAAACCTCAGGGCAGCTCTACTTATGGTTTGGAAGCCGGAAGCCCGGGCAGCTATTCCAACTGCGGCGGTACGCCAGCGGCCAATCTTGTCGACAGCACGAATGGCGTTGCTATCGGAATGGTGCCGGTGCGCACATTGGGACTTTCCATGAACGATGCTCTGGATGGTTACGGCCATGACATTACTTATGCGGTCGATACGAGTGCCAGTGGATGCTGGGCCTCTCAGGGACTGATGGGAAAACTTAAGATTGTGGATAGTGCCGGAACAGCGCTTGCTGCAAGCGACGTAACCCTTAATTCTGTTGCTGCGCTCGTCAGTCACGGTGCGGATGGGCATGGAGCATGGCTGCCATTGCCTGGAGGCAGCGGCACCGCCAGTCGTCTTAACTCCGGGGTAACATCTGATACGGATCAGTTGCTCAATGCCCATATAACGAGCGGTTTTGCAGCAATGACAAGCTCTCTGGGCAGTAATTCACTGGGAACGAGTGTCTCTTTTGTTAAGAAAACCACCGGAAATACCTATGATGATACAGTGCTTTTCCAGAGCGGCTACGGTATGCTTAATACTTTACCGCAATCCGTTACGACAGCGACAAGCGTTTCCTCTTATCCTGCGAATGGAACGTATACTCTGGGGAATACGCTCCAGTTCGTACTGACCTTTCCCAGAGCCGCCACCATAGTGACAGGTCAGCCAAGGCTTGCGCTTTCTGCCATTACCACCACAACACCTTCTGCCAGTATCGGTACCGGTAATGTTGCCTATGCGACTTATGCCAGCGGCAGCGGAACCACCCAGCTTACGTTTAACTATCCTGTGCTTGCCACCGATTATGCTCCGAACGGGATTACGCTTGCTTCGCCGGTCAATATGAATACCGGCTCCAACACTGCCCTGATTAATCCCTGCCTGACTTTTTTCTCTTCTCCTGATCTTTCCGGAGTGCTGATTCAGAGAAGCACGATGATTTATATTGCGGATCCGTCCAATAACAATATTCAGGCCTTTACGACCAGCGGAACCTATACGCTAGGTTTTGGGAGCTATGGTTCTCCGACCAGTCCGCGCGATGTTGCCGTTGATGCCAGCGGCAATCTCTGGGTCGTGGATTCAGGTAATAACCGCGTGCAGGAATATTCTTCCAGCGGCGTATGGAAGGGGCAGGTTGGCGGTAAAGGATCGAGCTGCACCACGTCCTGCGGCTGTTTCACAAGTTCGGGTTCCTGTCCGGGATCATTTGGCAGCGGCACGGGGCAGCTATATTCACCTGCCGGTGTCGCAGTCGACCCTACAACAGGTTATATATGGGTAGCTGATTTACTTAATAATCGACTGGTCGCCTATGATAGCTCAGGGGCATGGAAGATGAATATTGGCGGTACGGCTGCTGCTTGCGCAGGAACTGCCGGCGCATGCGCCTGCACCAGCGGCAGCTGTCCGAGCTCCAGCGGTAGCGGCAACGGCCAGCTTAACCGCCCACGCGCACTGGCGATTGATGCCAGCGGAAATATCTGGGTGGCGGATACAAGCAATAACCGTATTGTGGAGTTCACCAATACTGGCACTTGGTTGCAATCGATCGGCGGTTTGACTACATCCTGCACCAGTTGCGGTTGTACGACTGCCGGAACGGCCTGCCCAAGCTCCGCAGGATATAATACAGGCGATCTTGGAGGACCCTATGGTGTGGCAATCGATCCTTCCAATGGCTATGTCTGGGCAAGCAATACTTCCTATGGCAGTGTGATGGTCTATGATTCCACCGGTACTTATAAGTTTACGGTGGGAACTTCCGGCACCAATACGGTCTTCAGTCCGCAGCAGATTGCCTTCGATAATACGGTCTCGCCGCCAACAGCATGGGTGGTGGATTCGGGCAATAACAGAATCATGAAATATACCCATACCGGTACCTGGCAGGCTTCCATTGGCGGAACATCTTCTAGCTGTTCCAGCTGTATCTGTACCAGCGGTACTTGTCCGAGCAGCTATGGCTCGGGCACTGGCCAGTTAAGTGGTCCCGGCGGACTTTCCATTACCCGATAATGATTTTCCCGTATTTTACTGTGAATACAAAAGCATAAAAGCTTTGTGTATTACGGCCGGTTGAGCTAAGCTAAAGCGAATTGTTTCTGGGCATGGCGCGTTTATGTCTCGACTTGAGAAGGGGTTTACGCTTATCGAGCTTTCCATCGTGCTGGTGATTATCGGCCTGATTGTGGGTGGAATTCTTACCGGGCAGGATTTGATTAAGGCAGCGCAATTACGGGCCACCATCGCTCAGCTTGAAAAATACAATACTGCCGTCAATACCTTCAGGAATAAATATAACGGCCTGCCGGGTGATCTCCCGTATTCATCGGCTTCCGGTTTTGGATTGGCTGCGACGACCGGTGGCGGAACAGGGCTTGGGGACGGTAACGGGCTTATCCAGGACCCCAACCAGACCAATACCCCAGTGGAAGAGATATTGCTGTTCTGGCGGCATCTGTCGGATGCGGCTTTAATAGACGGTGCGTTTGATATGGATATTACCGTAGCGACAGCGCAGGCTCCTGCAAGCATTGTTGTGGCCAATGATTTTCCTGCGGCCAAGATTGGACGCGGCAGTAATGTTATTGTCGGCTCGGATGCCGGTATCAATTATTTAGGTATCTTAGGTCTGATCAATGGCGCCACAGGCGGCGCGGCAGGAACGGCCAATTATTTTGGCATACGCACACCGAGCTTCAGCGGTACGGAAGGGCGTAACATAGACCGCAAAATTGACGATAGCTTACCGCTGCTTGGCAATGTTCAGGCCCGTGGATACGGTGCGGGTGACATACTGGCCGTTTTGAATGGTGGGACCAACTTCCCTTACTGGACGGCCACAGCTTCCGGGCCAGCGTGTGTTGTTGGAGGAACATGGCCTATTACAGATTATTCCACGGTAACATACAATCTGGATATCAATAACGGCGGCGATACGCCAAACTGCGCTATGCGCTTCCGGTTTAACTGACGGAAGGAGAAGCTATGGCTTACGCAAAATGGGCGGCTGGAATATGTCTGCTAGCGGCGGCTTCAGCCAATGCTGCGGATTATTGTGCGCCTTCGCACGCATTGAAGGCGGTAGCGGATACAGAGTTAAATTCTATATTTGCCCATCAATATGGGCCAGGCTGGATTGGTGGAGACAGCACTTATTCTACGCTTCTGCCAGATGGGCGTGTGGCTTTTTCTTTCTCGGATAGTTTTATCGGCACTGCAAAGCCGGATGGGACAGCGAGTCTCGCCGGTATGCTGCATAATACGGAGCTGGTAGGCAAGCTTCCAAAACTTGCTAGCTATTACGGCGGCAGTTATGCGAAACCGGAGGCGCTTATTCCGAATGCTCATAGAGGTAAATGGTTTTGGACATTTGCCACTTATTACGAAAACGGCAGCCAGCTAATATTCATCAATGAATTCGATAACCAGAATCCGTTTGGTAATTTTACAGGTATCAGCGGCATTGCGGGCATGCAGGTGTCCAAGGATAGCGCGCCGCATCTAAGCAAGCTCACATTACAGCCTTCAAGGGTGATGTGGGGTATGGCTACGGTGCAGGATGATGCTTATCATTATATTTATGGGCGCGCGATGGATGCTACTTTCGGCAAAATGAAACTCGCGCGCGTACCGCTCGGAAAATCTGATATTTTCAGCGTATGGGAGTATTGGAATGGTAAAAAATGGACGCGTGATGTGGGGCAAGCTGTAACGATCGACACAGGGCATGAGCTTGACGGTGTCATGCGTCAGCCCACTTGGATGGGAAAGGGATATCTTGCTGTTTCTATTCCTGCCGGAGTGTTTGTCGATAATGAGCTGGATGTTTCCTTCGCCTGTGCACCGCAAGGACCATGGAGCAAGCCGGTAGCGGTTTACCGTTTACCAGAGGTTGCAGGGCCTTTGGCCTATAAGGATGAAATAGCCTATCTGCCGACGGTGCATCCTGAACTGGATGGAGAGGGATATATTGTAGCTTCTTATAATATCAATACGACGGACGGTCTTCAGGCTTATGCCCATAATATGCATATCTATCAGCCCCGGTTTGTAAGGATAGGCTATTAAGAAGGTGAAGGTGAATTGTCCGTGCGCGATGAAGCAGCGCGATCCGTAAATTTCGTCCGGTCTTGCTGCGAGCTTGAAATAGTATGATTCGGATAACTGAAGCTGAATTCTGTGCTGTAATCTCTTTCCTGCCGGTATTCAGGACTGCTGATTTCAGCCATGGTTACTTGTTCCCCGGTCTTTAAATTATGCAGTGGCATCCGGTCACGATTTTGCTTCACGGCGCGCTGCAGGTTCGGCCAGACATCTGTCATGACCCTGAATAATTCGATCTCGTAATTTATTTCTGCGGCGGTGCTTTTATAGAATTCTTTCAGCTTTCCATTCTTGAAGAGTGTTACAAATGCCTCATCTTTCTGGATATCACTGTGGGGAGAAAAATGTTTATGGTAGGCGGCTACCACCATCAACAGTTGATTTGCCATTTCCGGTGTATATCGCTTTGAAAGATTAGAGAAATGACCTTGGTCGTCTCTGCCATCCAATAGTAGGACTTTAACAATGGCGCCGAGCATTTCATTATATGTATCACGCAACAGACTATTACGCTCGGGCGAGCGGATGTGCGTCAAGCCACACGGTAACTGCATGGTCATCGTATCGGGGCGCAAGGATTCATAACGATATCCCCAATCGTCAATCCGAAGATTTTTTACATTAGGGCCAATTCCTCTGCCACGGTTATCTATGCCTAAGACGCCGCTCAGAATAGACAAGCAACGCTGCGCCACAGCGGGGTGCTGAGAGTGCTTATTCATGATAGTAATATTTTGTGGCGCTGTAGCATCACCGTAATGCGCTGTGGCATCATCGTCAAAAGAACCAGTTAAAGCGCTATTGACGAAGCGTATTACCGGATTCCTGGAAGGTTCAGGGGCGGGTACGTTAATTCTCTGGGATTTCAATTCTGCGGTTTTGTTTGTTGAAAATAGATCGATTTCCTGCTCTGAATGTTTGTCAATACTATACCTTTCTCCAAACAGAAGCGACACAAACGGCAGGAACGATGTAATAGAACCTGTGCCGTTATTCGTTCTCCAGTCAACATCATTCGTGGTAAACACATCTCCTTGATCAAGACATATAGCCGAGCCATATCGCGGTTGAGAAGATTGCTTCTCTAACTCATTCAGAGGCATTCCAAGCGCCGAAAAGAAGGCCCCTGCCGTATCATATGTGCTATAGGAAAGCCGCCGTTCTTGCGGAAAGGGATATTGTTCAGGCTTAATCTGCAGAATATCTTTGCCAAGGTGGCGTATCATTCTCTGCCTGCTTTGCATCGGATCAAAATCTTTTAGTGACTCATAAACATCTGAACCTTCCTGGCACTGTATTTCAGTTGTCTCCCATGTACATGTATCTTCACGGTATGATGTATCACGAGTATTGGCGGCGGCAATCTCATAGGGGCGAATATCATCATCCATCTGCATGATACGGCCGCCTAATGTATAAAGCAGTGTATAATTCTTGTTTCCGCCTGCGGAACCTTCCAGCATCTGGTTAAAGATATCGCCTTTCTCTGTCAGAAGATCACTTTGAGCGTCCTGAAGCGCTGGTTGACTGCGCGTCCGGTTCTTTCTCGTAGCATCGCTTTGAAGGCATCTTTATCCTCCCGTGTGACAATAAATACATCATTATTACATGTTCGTGCGATGTTTTGCAGGTGAGCAAAATCTGTTTCGTAATTAGGGAAGCGCAGATTCTTTTTATCAACTCTCGCGTAAGGATCGGCATCGGAAAAAATAATGATAGGGATACGATGACCATAATGGGTGAAATTGGCATCGAATTGTTTTAATGTTTCCGCTGCTTCGCGCAGGCGCATAGTGGGAATACACAGATAATGTCCTATATCTTCCTTGGCGGCGCTACGCTCACTTTTTATGCGTTCCTGGAAAGTTGACGAAGCCGTCATCGATAGCCTACTCCTTTTAAGAGCCTAATATAGTGACGGTTTATTCTATCTTTTATTGGTTAAAGTTGCGTTAACTGTTTTAAAACGGGATTTCTATTCGATTTTTCTTAACCAGTTGTTTCTATTGCTTATTCTTTTCTTGATAAACCCGGCTACGGATTCTGCGCTGTGTAATGCGTTTTAATTCCTTGCGGATGAATTCAGGGTAAGCATTTAGGGAGATATGCAGATCGTCAATGGCTCCGGCGGCAATCAGCATATTGCGGTCTGTGTCGTTATCCCAGTCGAGCAGCATTGCCGGCATAGTCAGAAGTTCCATATTCAAGGCGATGCGGTCGGCTTTCATATCGAAATCATGATCGATAATCACGTTCATGACTATCACGCCTGCAAAATTCAGGATTCTGCGTATATGGCGGAAAAAAACCGGCGTGGTGAACGGTTCGGGAATGGTGCCTTTGCTGTCGAACACATCGATTGCAATGGCGTCATAGGCTTGTGTTGTGTCTGCAACGTAGGAGAACGCATCCTGCACGATACACTCTACTTCCTGGGGGAGGGCAAAATAACGCTTAGCGACTGTGAATGATTCGGAGCTGATATCTACAACCGTAACTTTACAGCCCGCTTTATGGAGCATGGTTGCAAGCGTACCGCCGCCGCAGCCGAGCATGAGCACTTTCTTCGCGCCGCTATCGAGAATGATATGGTACATGAGGTGAATATAGGCGCAGGTGCTGATACCATCGCCATTGACCTCGCTGTGCGAGCAGTTGTTATGGTAATAGGTGCGCGTGCCTTTCTCCTGAGAATCCAGTATACTGATTCTGCCCAGACCCGTTTCAATCTCTTCCAGAATTGCCATGTAATGCTGCCATTGCTGCGTTTTCCAGAGTATCCGCTACGCTGACTTTCGTCAATTCCGGCGGCAGTTTCTGTATGATCTTGCCTGTAATTTCCGGTTTGCCGCACAGAATGATGCGTTCCGTCCTGCCGGCGATATCCAGGATCATGGTTTTCATTGCGACCAGTCCTGTCATGTCGATCAGCGGCACGTTCAGCATATCGATAATCAGCGTCCTGACATTATCCAGCATAAATCCGGCGCGGTCGAATGCTTTTTCTGCCGTTGCGAAGAATAAAGCGCCGTTAATATGATAAATCAATACGTTGCTTGGAAGATTCAGGTGGGGAGGGGGAGTGCTTATGCCGGAACTGGTCAGTGCGGCTAGGCGTTTGAGCAGGAGCAGACAAGCCAATACGACACCGGCAGTTACGCCTGCCACCATATCGATAAAGACGGTGAATCCGAAGCAGACCAGCAGAACGAGGCTGTCGCTTCCGGGGGCGATACGCAATGTGCGTACGAACTGGCGGTAATGCGACATGCGGTAAGCAACGGTTACCAGCAGCGCAGCGAGCGCAGACATGGGAATATAAGACATATAACGTGCAAGCAGCATAACATAGATCATGATGAAGAGTGCGTGCATAGCGGAAGCAAGCGGAGTTTTTGCGCCGCTATGGATATTCGTGGCCGTGCGCGCGATGGCGCCCGTGGCGGGGATGCCGGAAGCCAGCCCTGAAAGCACATTGCCGATGCCCACGGCGATAAGTTCCGCATTCGGTGCATGTCGCGTGCCTGCGATACCGTCTGCCACTGTTGCTGAGAGAAGCGATTCCAGAGCACCGAGCGTGGCAATCACAAGCGAGGGAACGGCGAGGATTTTTAATTCCTCGTAGGACGGCCATGCGAATAGATCGCCCGGGATGTGGTTTGGCCAATGGAAGGAAGGCGCAAAGGGCGGAATGCCGTGCCCCGTACTGCCATCCGGCCACTGAAACGTGAAGCGGCTGCCAAGTGTTGCAATGTCAAAACCGTGACTATTGAGCACCCAGGTAAGCAGTGTCCCGATAGCAATGCCTACGACCGGGGGCGGTACTTTGGGCAGGGCGAAGCGGGAGGTGAACATGATGAAGAGCGAGACCAATCCTACAAGCGCTTCCGGCCAATATAGCGATGGCATATGGCTGGCTATGACACTTACTTTCTCAATATAGCTGCCATGAAGATTTTCAATCCGCAAGCCGAGCAGATCATTTAGTGAAATAGTCGCAATGACCATGGCGATGCCAGAGGTAAAACCGGTAGTGACGGGATAGGGGACATAATTGATATAACGTCCGACCTTGGTTATCCCCATAAGAATCAGCAGAATACCGGAGATGATGGTGGTAATGATCAGTCCGTGCAGGCCGTGTTGCGAGACAATAGGCGCGAGGATGACTACGAACGCGGCGGTCGGTCCGCTAACCTGAAATGGTGCTCCGCCGAGCAGGGGTACGATAATACCGGTGACGATGGCGGTATAGAGGCCATATTGTGGCGGCAGGCCGACAGCGATCGCCAATGCCATATCCAGCGGCAGGGCGACCAGTGAGACGATCAGGGCTGCGATCAGATCGTGCCTGAACGTATTCAGGCTATATCCTTCCCGAAGCGATTTTCTCAGTGCGCAGGCCAAGGGGAACATAGGATTACCAGCTTACGTTATGTTCGTTCAGGAAATCGCGGATCATCTGGCGCAGTGCCTGAGACGGGGTTTTATCCAGCCGCGCGCAGAGATCCTCGAACGCTTTTTTCTTATCCGGGTCGATAAGAATTGTCAGGCGGGCGGTGCGGTTTTCTTTTATGATAGCTTTCTGTTTCATCCGATACTCACTGTTTTGTTGCGTGATGTGTGCCCCCGCAGGATAGCAAGGGCGGATAGCGGAACGTTGAAATGCCCTGCCAATAATTTCAGCAAGGCTTCATTCGCCTTGTTTTTATCAGGTGCGGCAGTGACATAGACGGTCAGTACTTCCTTGCCGTCTGCGGTAGAACGCATCTCACCGATACGGTCACTGGAGGCTTTCGGTGTCAGTTTAATATTGATGGTTCTTGCTGCTGCCATGAGAGATATCATAATTTCATTATAATCTTATTTCAATCTGTATATCATTAAATTTACACGAAAAAGCCATTTGTCATAAAAGCTTAAAGGACATAGCCTGGGAAAAATGTTAAACTCAGGGTAAGTTAGGATACGTGCGCTATGTTTTTTAAAAAAGGCAAAGACACTCAAATAGGCGAGTCACCCTCGCTGGACCAGGAAAAATGGTTCAAGAAACTTTCCCCCAATAGTCCTATCAGGAAGGTGCTGGCAGTCTTTGCCTCCAATAGTATGGGGCTTCCGGAGATTGAAGGCGATAAAGCTGCGCTCATGGCTGCCAGGCGATTGGGGCGTGGTAAAGATGCCAATGTTGTCATAAACCGCTATTCGGGTGGCAGAAAACCCGAGGATAAAGCGCTTGGCGCTAATCCTGCAGCGACGATGTCGCAAGAAGTGATTAATGCGAATACAGCTGCGATGGAAAAGCAGCTTGAGCATGAGGCGGCTGCCAAAGCGGTTATGGAGAAGCAATTCGGTCAGGAAGCAGTAGCTAAAGCTGAGGAAGAGGAAAGGGCTGCTGCGGCAGCTGCAAAAACGGAAGAAAAAGATGAAGAAAGGTCTTGTCCGTTCAATGCGAATGAGCGGCTTTTTATCCGGTTGGAGGGGCTGGATCCTCACAATTTGACATCAAGGCAGATGGATCAATACCGTAACTGGTTTAATACGCATAATCTGGCGGAACTGGAAGCGGAAGAAAGATGTATGAACCGCGTGCTTTCCCCTACGGAAAACGCACTCGAGGCGTCACTGCATTTTACGGATAAGGAACAGGCGCAGATCGATTCCATCCGGAATGAATTTGCTAAGAAATTCGGTTCGACCTGCTATGCGCAGGATGCAGAGTTGCCTGATAACAGCCCCACGGTCGGCACCAAGCAAAGGGTTGCTTCCACCTCTATGGGCGGACCGGATTAATTACTATCAGCGTGGTTTCATCGACGGTCCTCAGTATTTCCAGCATATGTTCCAGCGAAATGGCAACACAGCCGAGCGTCGGGCTGTAATCCGGTTTTGCCAGATGGAAGAAGATCGCACTGCCTTTGCCGGGCACGATCTCCGTGTCGTTGAAGCCGATTGGAACAATGATGTCGTACATATGATCTTCACGCCAGAGCTTCTCGTGCGAAGCTGGGAAGGGGAGTTTCACATGCTTGTTATAGTCTTTGTGTTCCGGCGCATCGCACCAGCCGTCATCTTCCGCGATGGGGCGGAGTTTGAGCTTTGTTTCCGGTGGAGTTACGCGGTCCGGCCGGTACCAGCATTCACGTAAATAAAAGCTGCCGAGCGGCGTTTTCTTTGCGCCTTCCTGTGGTGTATCCGTGAAGCCGTGCTTGCCTATGGCGCAAGTGTATTTCTGGCCTAGGAATTCCAGTTCATTGGGACCGGTGACATAGATATGGTTCATAGATATTTTGTCTCAAGCCAGAGGTAAAGTGAGCCGAACACCAAGACACGAAACGGCTCTTTTGCATTGCGCATGATATCGTTTAAGGCATCCTGAATACTCTCGCAAGCCTTGACTGCGAGCGGGGCAGAAAGGTCACGAATGGTTTCGGCCTTATAGCTGCGCGGTTCGGATTTCACGGGCACGGCGTATATCTGCTTTGCGATAGCGGTAAAAGGAGCGAGCATGGAGGGAACGTCTTTGCCCTCCGTGGTGCCGAAAATCAGGTAGAATGGTTTCTCCTGCCAGTATTGCTGCGCATGATAGGCTATGACTCCGGCAGCTGCCATATTGTGGCCGCCATCAAACCAGAGTTCGCAACCTGACGGCAGATCGTGATAGTCCATTTTCTGCAGGCGGCCTTTCCACTGCGCCTGCATGAGGCCGCGTACAACATGGCTTGATTCCACATTGAAATCCTGTAGCGCGCTGATGGCGGCAATGGCATTGCCTGCATTGACGATCTGATGTGCGCCGAGCAGTGAAGGCAGGGGTAATTTTGCTTCCGCATCGGCATCGGCATACAGCATACCTTCAGGTGTTTTGCGGGTCAGCCAGTGTTTGCCATATATATGCAGCGGGGCATTAATACGTGTTGCTTCCCGCTCCAATGACTCCAGCGCTTCGGGCGGTTGGTAGCTGACAATGCAGGGAACGTCTGGCTTTAATATGCCTGCTTCAAACCGGGCAATTGAATCCAGCGTATTGCCCATATATTCCATATGGTCATAGGAGATGGTGGTCAGTACGGTGAGCAGCGGGGAATCGATAATATTGGTCGCGTCCACCGTGCCGCCCAGCCCCATTTCCATCAATAATACATCTGCGGGATGATTTGCAAAGGCCAGTGTGGCGGCGGCTGTTGTGGCATCAAAGAAGCCGACATCCATATCGCCCGCCGCCATTCGCGTAGCCTCAAGCACTTCTTGCAGTGTTTCGTCGCCAATTTCTCTTCCGCTCAGCACAATACGCTCGTTGAAGCGCTCGATATGCGGTGAAGTATAAGTATGTACGCGGTAGCCTGCTGCTTCCAGCATGGTGCGCATAAAGGCGATGGTAGATCCTTTGCCCTTTGTGCCGCCGACATGCACGACCGGGGGGAGCCGTTTTTCCGGATACCCCATTTTTGCGAGCAATTTCCTGGCGCGTTCGGAGGGGGTACCTTGCGGCTCAGGGCCCAACGGCTTGGGCCAGTGCGGCATATGCAGGGCGTAGGGGGACAAAAAAGAAGGGGCCATAGCGCGAACTATGGCCCCCTGCTTTTGTTTGGTCAAGTTCCCAGATTATTTCTGGAAGTCGAACTCGATCTCAACACGGCGGTCTCTTGCCATGCAAGCGATCTTCTTCTTGCGGGCTTTGACTTTCGAGCAATCCACTACCGGATCCTTTTCGCCCATACCGCGCAGGCCGATAACGTTCACGTCGATATTCACACGTCTTGCCAGATAAGCCTGTACAGCATTAGCGCGTTTGACGGACAGTTTATCGTTATAGGAGCTGGTGCCGATTTCGTCCGTATACCCAACGATCTTCACACGAAGCACGCGCGGTGAATGCCTTACAGCGTCCGCGATTGCGTCGAGTTTGATCTTTGCGTTTTCGGTCAGGTCGGCCTTGTTGAAGTTGAAGTAAATGGTCAGCTGTTCATGAGCGAGCCTGCTTACCGGCTGCTGAACAACAGGTGCGGGTGCGGGAGCCGGAGCGGCTACTACCGGTTGCGGTGCCGGAGCCGGTTCACACGGATTGGAAGCGGCGGTCCATTTCGTCTGGACGCAGGTGCCGAATTTTTCGCTCTTTACGGGCTGCTTACCCGGGCCGACGACAACGTCCTGCGATTCAGCGGCGAAAGCCGACTGCGCAAGGCCGAAAATAAGCGCCAGGGTGGCGAGCGATTTTATCATTTTTTTGTACATAGTTAAACACTCCGAGGTTGATTTGAGCGGATGCTATTCATTTATTCTTGAACCGTCAAGATGTAATGTAGTAACTCATACCGGGAGGTGTGACGGTAAAAAATATGGAATGGAAAGTCAGCGAACAGCCTGTAGATTACCTTGCCGCAGTGGCGGCAATGGAGGGGCGCGTGCGTGCCATCCGGGCGGGTGAAGCAGACGAGCTTGTCTGGCTGCTTGAGCATCCGCCACTTTATACCGCAGGGACAAGCGCGCAGGATGGCGACCTGCTCGACAGTAACGGTTTCCCTGTCTACAAAACCGGGCGTGGTGGGCAATATACTTATCACGGCCCCGGCCAGCGCATTGCTTATATTATGCTCGATCTTAAGCGGCGCACGCCAGATGTGCGGCTTTATGTGCAGCAGCTGGAGCAGCTTGTGATTGCGACGCTGGCTGATTTTGACGTGACGGGAGAGATCAGGGAAGGACGTGTCGGAGTCTGGGTGCGGGAAAAAGCAGGAAGTCTCTCCGGCGAAGATAAGGCGGAAGCTATAGCGTATAATGGCAAGGAATCCAAGATTGCTGCGCTCGGAGTGCGTATCCGCCAATGGGTAACGTATCACGGCGTAGCGGTCAACATCAGCCCTAATCTGGATCATTATAAGGGGATAGTCCCATGCGGCATCACGGAACATGGCGTGACCTCCTTGCAACAGCTGGGAAAAAATGTGGGGTATGGGGAATTTGACACAGCCTTCAGAAAAGCATTTCACACTATTTTTTAGCTGTTATAACCGCACTATTACTGTATAGTCAGCAGAGTATGAGAAACGAAGCAGAATCAACCTTTACGCCGAAACTTGTCGAGAAGAATTCCGGCCTCAAAGCATGCAACATAGGTAAGAGCTATGCGAAGAAGCCGGTCGTGCGCGATGTCACGCTCAGTGTTCAGCGCGGGGAAGCGGTTGGGGTATTAGGCCCCAACGGTGCCGGTAAGACAACCTGCTTTTACATGGTAAGTGGGTTGATCCAGCCGGATTACGGTTCCATCTTCCTTGACGGTAACGACATTACAGCTCTGCCGATGTACCGCCGGGCCCGGCTTGGTATCGGTTATCTGCCGCAGGAATCCTCCATCTTCCGCGGGCTTACGGTGGAACAGAATATTATGGCAGTGCTCGAGGTGAATCAGCCCGTGCGCGAGAAATGCCATACGATGCTGGACGAGCTGCTGGGTGAATTTTCCATCACGCATCTGCGTCATGTTCCGGCACTCGCATTGTCCGGCGGTGAACGCCGCCGCGTTGAAATCGCACGCGCCCTTGCATCCAACCCGTCCTTCGTGCTGCTGGACGAACCGTTGGCCGGTATCGATCCGATTGCGGTAGCGGAAATCCGCATGTTGGTTTCGCATCTGAAAGATCGCGGTATCGGCGTGTTGATTACGGATCACAACGTGCGCGAAACACTCGAGATTATCGACCGTGCATATATCATGCATGACGGGATCGTGCTCATGGAGGGCACACCCCGTGAGATTGTGGACGATGACGAAGTGCGTCGCGTCTATCTTGGCGAGAGATTCAGTCTTTAGCATCATTGCAAGCAAAACGTTTTTATTATGTCAGCAATTGTCCCTCGTTTGGAACTAAGGCAAGGCCAGACACTGACGATGACGCAGCAGTTGCAGCAGTCGATCAAGCTGCTGCAGATGTCTTCGCTCGAGATCACGGAGTATGTCGAGCAGGAAATCGAAAAAAATCCGCTGCTATCGGGCGAAGATGAAGAAGGCGAAAAGCCGGAGGGGCAGGAAGAGGCTGAAGTCTTAGAAACAGCTGGGCAGGAGAACGAACAACTCGCCGCGCAGGAGGAAGAGCCTGCAGCTGCTTATGAAGATGAAAGCAGCGTTTACGAGAATCCTTACGAAGGCGAACAGTATGAGCCGCGTATCAAAACGCAGGATCATAACTATGAAGAGGGTGAAGGGTTCGAGTCTTATACGGCCAGCGAGAAAAGCCTGCGCGAATTTCTGCTGGAACAGCTGAACCTGGAAGCAACCGATCCAGTCATGCGCATGATTGGCCAGCACCTGATCGATCTGGTCGATGAATCGGGGTATATCAAAGACGATCTGGCTAATATTGCGGCGTTGCTTTCCTGTCCGCCGGAGCTGATCGAGGAAACATTGCGCGTGCTGCAAGGGTTTGAGCCTATTGGCGTATGCGCGCGTAATCTGGCGGAATGCCTTTCCATTCAGCTGCGTGATAAGAACCGGCTTGATCCTGCCATGGAGAAGCTGCTTGCACATCTGGACCTGGTTGCAAAGAAAGATATCAAACAGCTCAGCAAGATCTGCGGGGTGGATGAAGATGACATCCGCGAGATGAGCGCAGAAGTACGTGCGCTTAATCCCCGTCCCGGCAGCGGTTTTCAGCATGAGGCAGTGCAGGCCATCATACCGGATGTATTCCTGCGGCGTGCGGGAGATAACTGGAATATAGAGCTTAACGCAGCGAGCCTGCCGCGTGTGCTGGTCAATCGCCGTTATTATGCGCAAGTGTCCGGCAAGGCGTCCGATAAGCAGGAAAAGAAATATCTCTCGGAGCAATTTGCGGCAGCAAACTGGCTCGTGCGGGCTCTGGACAGCCGCGCACAGACTATATTAAAAGTGGCGACCGAAATTGTGAAACAGCAGGAAAATTTTTTTCTCTACGGTATCAAATACCTGAAACCGCTGACACTTAAAGAAGTTGCGGATGCAGTGGAACTGCATGAAAGCACGGTCAGCCGCGTGACGACCAATAAATTTATTCTGACTGCACGCGGCACGTTTGAATTCAAATATTTCTTTAATGCTTCGATTCAGGGCAGTGACGGCGGAGAGTCTTATTCCAATAAGACCGTTCAATACATGATCAAGGAGCTCATTGATAAAGAAGGAGCAGACAGCGTACTTTCCGATGACACGATTGCAGAGCGCCTGCGGGAGAATGGTATTGAGCTGGCGCGACGTACGGTTGCCAAGTATCGCGAGCTGATGAAAATCCCGTCTTCTTCGGTGAGGAAACGGCAGCTGCGTGGAGGCGAAAAGTGAGCAAGTCGTTTCTGGGTAAATTTGAATCCTCACTCGGCGAACAGGTTTATCTTGTCACCGGCAATGATGCAGGCAGGGATTTATGGCATTATGTGCTAGTGGATAAGGCTAAGCTCCCGCTGTTCAAGCGTATGGTAAATTCCCCAACTATTGATGTCGCCGAATATGGCAAGGTGCTGTATTCCGGCTGGGGCAAAGAGCCTCCGCAGGAAATTACAGAAAAGATCAAACAGGATTACTCTTAAGGTTCAGGCGCGGGAGGTTTTTGCGTAGGATTCCGTTACCGTATGGAGTGGTGAGCCTGCTTCCGGCATATTGCTTGCACCAGCCTGCACGCTGACAGGGCCTTCGAAGGTGATGGAAGTCTCATCATGCTCAGGAGCTTCCTGTTTTGCGTAGCGCTGCGTATAGCTTGCTTTTTCATGCGACACCTTAGAAGTTCCTTCCTGATTGGGCTTCTTTTCAGCCGCAGGTGAGGATTTATGCTCAAACTGCTTTTCCAGTTCTGCTGCATTTGCATCAATAACATCCTGTGACATTGTCAAAGCAGGATTGGCAGAGGGTGCTTTGTCATCAGGTTTCTTGACGTCTGAATGGTGATTCGCTGGCTTGTCGGTTTCCTTGCCCCAGTCTTCACGCCACATCTGTACCATGTCGCGGTAATCTTTCTGTTCCTGGGCGACTTTCTTTCCGGTTCCCATCAGGCGGGCAAAGCGTCCGATCAGACCGCCGATCTGCTGGAAATCGATCTGCATCGTATCGATTCCGCATTCATAGAGTGTCTTATCCAGTCCTCGACCGGTAAAATGTTCTTTTAAGTCCTTGGCCAGGTCTTCCTGCTTGTCTTTCGGCACGCCGCCTTCCTGCCAGTACTTATCACGAACACCATTGAGCTTATCGACAAACTTCTTAATATGTTCGCCGGTCAATTCAACGCCTGCGGCTTTCGCAAGTGGCCCCATGACGGTGTAGGCGTAATATTCAAACTGTTCAGGGCGCTGTGAAGGGTTATGTTCGGCGTATTTGCGCAAATATTGCAGGCCTTCGCGCACACCGAAATAGGAATAAGTCGTATTGCCTGTGAGTACGTCAAGCCCGGGGCTGGTGATATTACGGTCCTGCATGGATACGACGCGGTAGGCGAGCGATGAGCCATAGTTGATGCCGGGAATAATAGGGACCAGATAAGTTCCGGCTGCGGAGCCGAATATACTGGACGACGCGATGAAAGGGATCATTCTGTCGCCGTGATGTTGCCTGACTCTTGCCACGTAATCTTCCAAAGAATCAGGATTGCTGTTTCTAAGGTAAGTGCTTTTATAGGCGTGCTTACTACCGATCATGACACCCACGGCGCAGAATGCCGCAAATACATATTTGCCGGCGGCGGTGAGCAATTTGTTTTTTGCGTCCGAATATTCAGGGTTCGGCGCCATAATGCCGTTGAGGGATTGCAGCGGCTTTGGAAGGCTTGCTTCTTTAAAGCCAGCGCCACCGGCAAGGCCTTTGCCGGTAAGCAGTTTGCCTGCTGCAAGACCCAGAGTGCCGCCAGCGGTCAGGCCAATCGCCGACCAGAAACGGTGAACGGGAATAACGGCCAGGGCCGAGTCCGCCATCCAGTCTGCGACTTTCAGAACCTTGCCGTTCAACAGTCCTTTTTCTTCTTTCTCGTCGCGTTTCTTCCCTACGGCATCGACATATTGCTGCGCCGATATTTTTGACACATCTTCATTGATATCCACATCGGAAGCTGCGCGTTCCCGCTTGCGCGAGATATAATGCGCGAACAATCCAAGTCCGGCAATCACCGCTCCCATTTCACCCGCTGCCCACATGATGCGGCTGCGGGTAGGGGCAGGCGGTGCTTTCTTGGAGTTATTTCCCAGCCAGAAAGCCGTATTCAGCGATGTCCCGTAGAGAAGGCCGGTAAGACCTGAAGCGCTCGAAGGCCAGGCTGTAAGTCCAGCAGCGAGGCGCCATGTCTTGCCTTTTGCATAGGAATCGACTGCGGCCTGTTCGGCTGCGGTGAGGCCTTTGCTCGCCGACTTTTTAACCAGATCCTTGAACTTTTGATTTGTGCCATTCTGTTCGAAGAAATAGGCGCTTCCCATGATGGCGCCTGTTGCACCGCCGACTGCCGGCAGCATCTTATGCACGATCGTCAGTTCCTTATCCCTCTTCTCGTCGGAATGTGGATTGGATTTTATGATGCCATGCAGAGGGCGCAGAATGGAAGGTACATTTTCTTTCAGGATTTCTTCATGGTGTCCGCCATTGATGCGGTGACCATACATGATATCGCCGATATATTTTACGCCGTTAAATCCCGCAACCATCCCCAGCACGTTAAACAGGCGGTGCATGGCGGGCAGTGTTTTAAGCGGATTGGAGTTTTCGGCGGGAATGGCGTGAAACCCGCTCGACACTTTATTCATCCGTTCATGTATATTATCGAATGCTGCCATAGAGATGGAGTAATTATTACTTATGTTTATTTTACCATCTGATACTTCCCGCTCTCAATGTAATTCAATGATGTAAAACAATATTTCATAAAACTGTCATAATTGAAAAGTTGACGAAACCGTTGGTACGGGCTGCACCTGTGGGGTGTATATAGGGTGATGATTCCCTGTGCATAAGTTAAATCATGCTGAGAGGCATCTCATTCGTAAATGTTTTTATATACTGTTTTTCTTATATTTCTTATGCCTACGAAAAGGCATGCAACCCTAAGGTTGTTATTCTAATAGTTGTATTATTATTTGATTGATGCTTTTTAGGGTGGAAAAATCTAACAGTAAAAAATGAGTTTTTCTTATACTTATAATTACTATAAGAATTATAAATATTTCTTGGTAACATCTTTCTTATAGAAATAATATAAAGCCGTACCTAGAAAACAAGTAACCTGTTCTCAAATTCGCCTTACGAAAAGATTAGAATGGAGATACGGCATCGATTACCTGACTACCCCAACGACGCTGCTGCGTGTCCATGTTCTGGCCGCGGCCGCCGTAGGTAATACGTGCTTCGGCGATCTGTGTGGAATCGATCGTATTGGTGGAGTCAATATCCTGCGGTCTCACCACTCCCTTAATGGAGACTTCCCTGATATCGTAATTCATCAGGAATTCCTGTTTGCCGCTGATGACGAAGTTCCCGTTGGGCAGAACCTGCATAATCATTGCGGCGACCTGTGTCTGAACGGTCTCCTTGCGTTTGGCTACCACGTTGCCCTGATGGTTATTGCTGCCGGTTAAATCCACCAGATCGGCAGGATTGGGATTGCCGCCTGGCAGACGGGAGAGTTTCTTCTGCAAGCCCAGGAATGCGGGGGCTTTCACGCTTTCCGCCGTGGTGCGCGTGCTGGTGGTGTTATTATCAAATTCGGCCTGATCGGTGATATTGATCTTCACACGCAGAATATCGCCGACGCGGGCAGCCCTGCCGTCGCGATAAAACGCACGCGCGCCGGGTTGCCATAATGAATTAGCTTCAGGCTTTGGCGGAGGTGGAGACTCCGGTAGAGGCCAGGTCTGTCCCTTATAATCCGGGGCTGCTGTCGGATCATTTATTTTAGCAAGCGGCGGCGGTTTGCCGATTGAATCCAGCCTATCGAACAGGCTCTGGCACGAGCTGAGCGACAGCAGCAGTATGCAGGCAGCGCTTAGTGCTTTTCCTGTCTGCAATGCTGTGTTGGAGCTAGAGTGATGGGATAGTTTCACATTGTCCCCGCTGTATCTTTGCCTGGCGGGCTTACGCGTACCAGGTCGCTGGTTTCCACAGTGGCATCGATTACCGATTTGCTGGAAAGATTCTTTACGCGAACTATATCGCCCTTTGCTCCGTTATCGAGTGCCTGCCCGATGGTGCGAATCTCAAGATTGCCGGAGCGGTATAGCATGGTTACGCGCGCGCCTTTATGCATGAGCGCCGCATTTTCAATTTCATCCTGACGGATAGGGCGGTTTTGCGAGATGGCATGTCTTGGAGATTTTCCAATCAGCATTTTTGTATCCGTGATAATGTCGTTGCGCATGAATCGGTCAGACTGTTTTTCATATCTTATGTCATCTGCACTGATGACCTCATCCGCGCGCACAGTGTGGGTGAGTACGGGAATCTGCTTTATGACGTCGTAATTACCGGTGAGCACGACAGGAGCAAGATTCTTATCGCCGGTTTTCAACAGCAGCACGGCTCTCCAGACGGTGCTTTTATCGTCAAAGCTGAGATTATCCACTTCACCTGTGATAGGGCTGCTGGCATTGGCGACGATACCGTCCTCGCGTACTTCATTGATGCGCACATGCACGTCGTTGCCGGCGCCAGCCTTGGAAAGCGCTTCGGCGATCAACTGGGATGCGTTATAACCGGTGAATACGCCGGGGGTATCCGCATAGGCATATCCTGAAGCCAGCATCAGGGCTGCGCATATCGTCCAGAATTTTCTAACCACACCTTCCATAACTCAACACCATCTTCAGCAGTCCCACACTATGTATCTATCCTACCGGGACCGATTATACAATGGCCTTATTCCCTGATTACCCGATCTGGCCTAAGGTCTGGAGCATCTGATCGGAAGCGGTGATGACTTTTGTGTTCATTTCATAAGCGCGTTGGGCAGTGATCAGCGTGGTGATTTCCGTCACCGGATTGACGTTAGAGGTTTCCAGGAACCCTTGCTCGATTGAGCCTACGCCATCTACGGCGGGAGTGCCGACCACGGGTGCACCTGAAGCCTGCGTTTCAGAGTAAAGATTATGGCCGAGTGCCTGCAGACCGTTTTCGTTAATGAATGTTGCAAGCTGAAGCTGGCCCAGATTGCTTGGGTCCACCTGGTTCGGAATGGTCGCTTCCACTACACCGGAGGCATTGACACTTACGCTCGTAGCATTGGGTGGAATCGTAATGTTGGGCACGACCGGGTAGCCATCTGCCGTTACGATTTCACCGGTTGAGGAAAGCTGGAACGTGCCATCACGCGTATAGGACGTGCTGCCGTCCGGCATGGTTACCTGAAAATAACCCAGCCCGTTGATGGTCAGGTCGAGCGGGCCGGAGGTGGAGTTCGGGGTGCCCTGCGCAAGGTCGCGGTGGATAGCAGCCGTCTGCACACCGAGGCCCAGCTGGATGCCGACCGGATTCACCGTGCCGGTGTCAGAAGAGGTGGTGCCCACGCGCTTCAGATTGACATAAAGCAGATCCCGGAATTCTGGAATCTGCCGTTTGTATGCTGTGGTGCTGACGTTCGCGAGGTTGTTCGAAACCACGTCTACGCTGGTTTGCTGTGCCTGCAATCCGCTGGCGGCTATGTCGAGAGAGAGAAACATTTATATTATCTCCGTAACGTTAATATACTTTTGCCAGGGTATCGGAAGCTTTGCGGGCCAGCGTGTTGATCGTGCTGATATAGTTCGCCGTATCGCCCAGGCTGCGCGAAGTGGCGATCATATGGGTCAGCGCCAGCACCGGCTTTACGTTGGAGCCTTCCAGCATGCCGCCAGCGACGGTGAAGTTCTGGGCAGGTTTTGCCGGTGCGGCGGATTTAAACATGGTATTGCCGACTTTTTCCAGCAGATGATCATTATCGAACTGCACGATGTTAAGTGTCGCGCGATTTGTGCCGTCGACGCTGACGGAGCCGTCTTCGCGGAAGATAATATTTCGATCGGTTTCGTCGAAGGTGATGGGCTGGTTGGTCTGGTCCATTACCGGGTAACCTTCCAGCGTGACCAGCACTCCGGTTGCGTTGACTTTGAAGTTGCCGCTACGGGTGTAACGTGTGCCAAGCGGTGTCTGCACTACGAAGTAGCCCGTACCGAGGATGGCCGCGTCCAGTGGATTTCCGGTGGATTCCAGCGGACCCTGTGAATTGTCGCGGAAGGTGCCGATGTCATTTGCATAGGCAATGTTGTTCTCACGCAATGGCGTATTGACGAGATAATCCCTGAACAGAAGGCTGTCACCCTGGTAACCTGTGGTTGCCATGTTTGCCAGATTGTTGGCGGTCACATCCACATCGCGCAGGATTCCGAGTTCCTTCGACAATGCTACATATATGCCAGTATCCATCTGTCTACCTCATAAATGCTTTGACTGCATAAATTAAGACGCAATTTTTGTGCCAACACGATTTGTTGCGCTTAGTATGATCACGAGCGGCTGAATTCTGCGATTGTGAAAAATGCGGATGCAATGGGATGAGGGTAATTCTTTCCTGCCTGCGGCAAATTTTTCCGCGAGAGGGGAAGTTATTTCAGGCTTTCGTATATTGCCTTGGCCGCTTCATGCGGATTTTCCGCTTCCGTGATCGGGCGGCCAATGACGAGATAGTCAGCACCTTTTTTCATGGCCTCTGCTGGGGTGAGCGTGCGTTTCTGATCATCTGCCGCGCTGCCTGCCGGTCTGATGCCGGGAACGACAAGCGTGAAATCATTGCCGCATTGCTTGCGCAGTGCTGCGATTTCATAAGCGGAACAGACTACGCCGTCGAGGCGGCAGCTCTGTGCGAGGTCTGCAAGGCGCGCGACCTGATCGTTCAGGTTATCCTTAATGCCGACCATGTTGAGATCATCCTGGTCCAGGCTGGTGAGTACGGTGACACCGATGATGAGCGGGCGATCCTTGCCGGTCAGGTATGCTACTTCCATAGAGGCGTCGATGGCAGCCTGTAGCATTGCTCTTCCACCGGCAGTGTGCACCGTCATCATGAAAGTATTGATTCCGGCGGTTGCTTTAATGGCTTTGGCAACCGTGTTCGGAATATCGTGGAATTTCAGGTCGAGAAATACCGGTATATTGTGGTTGGCAAGCTTCCTTACGCCGCGCGCCCCGTTGGCTGTAAAGAATTCCAGGCCGAGCTTAATGGCTCCTATATCATCCCGCAAGGTTTTGATAAGGCTATCGGATTCGTTGACGTCGGTGGTGTCGATGGCGCAGATTACCGGGTTTTTCATACTTTATTTCTGTGTGTTTATGCTGTAATAAAACGCTTGTACTGTTTTGTGCAACGAATATTTTTTCGCTCATGGGTTACCATACCATAAAGGCATTCACAAATATATATGCGGATATTAATTGTTACGGGATTATCAGGGGCAGGGAAGTCGGTCGCGTTAAAGACGCTGGAGGACATAGGCTGTGAGGCTGTCGACAATGTCCCGCTGCTGTTAATTCCGTCGCTTGTTGCTTCCGGCTATGGTGAGTCTCACAGCCTGGCTATCGGTGAGGATGTGCGCAGCCGTGATTTTTCACTCTCCCATTTTAAGGATGTAGTGGCGGCGCTGCAGAAGCAGGGGCACAAAGTAGAAGTGCTCTTTCTGGACTGTGACGACAGCGTCCTGCAGTTGCGTTTCACCGAGACAAGACGCAAACACCCACTCGCGCTGGACAGGCCCGTCATGGACGGCATTGCGCATGAGCGTGAGATGTTCTCACATCTGCGTGATCTGGCGGATGTGACATTCGATACGAGCCAGTGGAGCAACGGCGATCTGCGCCGGGCAATCCGTGAATATTACGGTAATGACAATAAGCGGCTTTCGGTCTTCGTTACTTCATTTTCTTTTAAACGCGGTGTGCCGCGCGATGCGGATATCGTGTTCGACGTCCGTTTCTTACGTAACCCGTTTTATGACGATACTTTGCGAGACCAGACAGGACTCGATGCGGGGGTTGTACGTTTTATCGAGAATGACCCCGATGCGGGCACTTTCTTTCATAATTTAACGGTATTATTAGAGCCTCTGCTGCCGCGTTACCTGGAAGAAGGCAAGAGCTATCTGACGATTGCTATCGGCTGCACGGGGGGGAGGCACCGTTCTGTTTTCATGACTGAAAAGCTTGCTGGATTTTTAAGGCAGAAAGAGTATAACGTAGGCATCCGGCATCGCGATCTGGAAAAAGAGTGATATAGATTTATATCATAAAACAAAAGGATAAAGAATGATTGGTATTGTTGTTGTTTCGCACGGCAAGCTGGCCCTGGATTTTATTTCCGCAACGGAACATGTGGTCGGCAAGCAGGAAAATATCCGGGCGATCTGCATTGAACCGGATGACGATGTAGAAAAAAGGCGCGAAGATATCATCGCTGCCGTTAAGGAAGTCGATACCGGCAAAGGGGTTGCGGTACTCACGGACATGTTCGGCGGGACACCTTCCAATCTGGCAATCTCAATTATGGGCAAGGTTCCCGTAGAAGTGATAGCAGGGGTGAACCTTCCGCTGTTGGTGAAGCTCGCAAGCATCCGTTCCACCGTCCCGATTACGGAAGCGGTGAGCATGGCGCAGGAAGCTGGCCGCAAATATATCAATGTTGCGAGCAACCTGCTTTCCATGGAACCCAAGAAGGATAAAGTCGGCAATGGGTGACACGGAGCTCGTAGTCAGGATTGCCAACAAGAAAGGCCTGCATGCGCGGGCTGCAGCTAAGTTCGTAAGAACCGCTGAAATATATGACGCCAAAGTGCTGGTGGCAAAAGTCGCCGGTGCAGGCGTGGCTGATGGTGCTCAGGCTACGGATGTTTCCGGCGGTTCTATACTCGGCCTGATGATGCTGGGTGCTGAATGCAATTCCAGCATTCGTCTTCGTATCAGTGGGGCTCAGGCTGCCGACGCCGCAGATGCGCTTAAGAAGCTGGTCGAAGACAAATTCGGCGAAGATTAGTTTTCCATGGAATATAATTTGCTGCACAAACTCAGTGGAATCTGGGAGGGTGAAGAAATGATCGTCCCTTCCAAGTGGGGAGCGGGCGGAATAGCCAAGGCTTATATTACTGCCCGTGAGCAGTGGAGTGGCAAGATGCTGACGCAGGAATATAGCGCGGTGCGCGATGGGAAGTCCTGGCTGCAGGCGCATGCCGTGTTTACATGCAGTGCTGAATTAAAGCAGTATAAGCTTTTCTGGTTTGACAGTTTCGGATTCGTCCCCGCACAGCCAGCTGAAGGAATTCTTGAAAACGCAGATACGCTCTCTTTTATCCGTGTCTCCGAACGCGGCATGACTCGCCATATTTATAATTTTAAGCAAGACGGTAAATACAGCCTGCAGCTTGAAAGCTCATTCGATGGCGGCGCTTCCTGGGAAGCTGTCATGAACGGAGAATATGTGCGTGTTGCGTAATAGGCTTATTGCATTTTGAGCGTTAGCGCGCAATTGATCCCTGTGCCGTTATTCTGGCTTGTCGAATATTGTAGCGATGTCGTATCGAAGCATGTGGTTGAAGATGCCGTAGCTGCATTGGTGGCATACTTAATAGGGCTTGCGCCGCCTGCGCTGTACTGTGCTATGACATTACCGGATTTGGGTAGACCGTCGTCAATTTTCTTATCCACGTAATAAGCCTGATAGACCGACATGCCGAGACTGGAAGTATAGTTTCCACTCAGGCCGATCTGCACCGGTACGGAAAGACCGAAATAATTGCCACTGTTAATACTGTAGGTATAGATATAATTGCCATTGCCGATTTTGGCCTTGGGTAGAAAAGCATCAAAGCTTGGGTTCGTGGTAGCGTTAATCGTGCCGTTGCCGGTGTCGATGGCCGTGTTAAAATTACCATCAATGTAATTGGCTGAAGACAGGTCTTCCCAAAAGAAGAGCGTTTCCCCTCCCTCATCCCATGAGTATGCGGGCTGCGAACAGCTGCTGAAGCAGGCTCCTTCCAGAACGCCATTTCCGTCTCCATGTCCCTGCGCGCCGCTTCTGCTGGTAAAGCCGAATTGCGATGCAAGCGATGCGTTTAGATCGCCGGGAATGCCCCCATATTGGCTTCTGAATGTATTGACGGCAGTATTGTAGCGTTCAAGCTGGGTCGCCTGTGCACGCATTGACGCATTGTTTATCAGTTCCGCCCCGGTCAATATTCCACCGACAATAAGACCAATGATGACCAGTACGATACTGAGTTCTATGAGGGTAAATCCGCCGTTGGCTTTGGGAAGGGCGGGAGAGGAGGAAACAGACGGTTGCAATTTAGGGTCCTTTACTTCATGCCCAGGATACGCGCGAGTTCCGTATAACCGCGTTCGAGATCGCTTGGTTCATCCTTGCGCTGGCGTAGGAAGTTATCGATGGCAGGATATATTTGAATAGCTCTGTCCACTTCCGGGTCCGTGCCTTTGCGGTAAGCGCCAAGGCGGATCATTTCCGCCATGTTCTCGTACGTGGAAAGAATCTGACGTGCTGCCGTTACGAGCTTGTTTTCTTCCTCCGTATTGCAATCCGGCATGGTACGCGAAACGCTGCGCAAAATATTGATGGCGGGGAAGCGGCCGCGTTCGGCGATGGAGCGGTCGAGAATGATATGACCGTCCAGAATGCCGCGCACGGCGTCGGCAATCGGTTCGTTATGATCGTCGCCATCCACCAGCACGCTGAACATGGCGGTGATGGAGCCTGAACCTACGGCGCCCGGGCCTGCACGTTCCAGAATCATCGGCAGTTCGGAGAATACAGTTGGCGTATAACCCTTTGTGGTTGGCGGCTCACCGGCGGAAAGGCCTATCTCGCGTTGCGCCATGGCAAAGCGTGTGACGGAGTCCATGATGCACAATACATTTTTGCCTTGATCGCGAAAATACTCCGCTACGGACAGGGTGAAATAAGAAGCCTGACGCCGCATCAGGGCGGAATCGCTGGAGGTGGCCACGACCACGACCGAGCGTTTCAGGCCTTCCTCGCCCAGATCGTCCTCGATGAATTCCTGTACTTCGCGGCCGCGCTCGCCGACGAGACCGATCACGTTGACATCGGCTTGCGAATAGCGTGCCAGCATGGACATAAGAATGGATTTCCCCACCCCCGAACCTGCGAAGATGCCCATACGCTGGCCGCGGCAGCAGCTCAGGAAAGTGTTGATGGCGCGCACGCCGAGGTCGATCTTGCCGCGTACACGCTGGCGGGTGTGGGCGGGCGGCGGCTCGCCACGCAGTTTGTAGGGAGTTTTGCCCATCGGCAGTATGCCGCCGCTATCCATCGGTTCGCCCAGCGGATTGATGACGCGGCCGAGCCAGGAGTCGTCCGGAAAAATGGCGGATTCATAACCCAGAAATGTAACCTGCGCGCCGAGGCCGATGCCTTCCAGGCTGTTATAGGGCATCAGCAGCGCACGGTCTTCACGGAAGCCGATAACTTCGGCGATGACCTTCGGCAGCCTGCCGTTGATGGGAATGATGCCTTCAATCTGGCAGCGCGCGCCAACGCTCAGAATTTTCTCAATCCCACTGCATTCCACCAGCAATCCCTTCACGGACAACACTTTGCCGACAAGGTTATGCGTCGGCAGATGCGCTATCTCGGCAAGGATATGTTCAAGCATGAGAAGGACCGTTATTTATTGCTTCAAAATATTTATATTGCCATTATAATCGCGCCGGGCTGATTAGTATATGAATTTAGTGTGCAATTTATTTATGAATGAAACTGAAGTTTTTAAAGAATTTACGGACGCAGGCGCAATCCTGAAAGGGCATTTCATCCTTTCCTCCGGCCTGCATAGCGACACTTATCTCCAGTGCGCGCGCGTGCTGATGGACGGCAAGCGTGCTGACCGTTTATGCTCTGCACTTGCGGTCAAAATCCGCCAGCAGCTTACGGGCATCCAATTCGACATGGTAGTCGCTCCGGCCATGGGCGGTGTGGTCGTCGGATATGAAATGGGACGGCAGTTGGGCATTCCTTCCATTTTCTGTGAACGCGAAAACGGTGCGTTTACGTTCCGCCGCGGTTTTGCCGTTGAGCCGGGCAGCAAAATCCTTGTGGTGGAAGATGTCGTGACAACCGCTAAATCTTCGCTGGAAACGATTGAGTGCATTCAGGCGCAGGGCGGTGTGGTCGTGGCCGAAGCTTCGTTGATCGACAGAGGGGAAGGGGCCAAGAACCTTCCGGTGCCGCTGGTTTCGCTAATGAAGCTTTCCGTGCCTGTATATCAGCCGGACGCACTGCCTGCGCATCTGAAAGATGTTCCGGCGGTCAAGCCGGGAAGCCGCTTCCTTAAAAAATAGGGATGTATGAGCAGTTTTAAGAAAGACTTTCTTGCCGGGCTTTATTACTACCGCAAGGAAGACATGCATGAATGCAAGCTCATCAATGCACGCATGAGCTGGATGATCTACATGCAGACTCTGCTCATTACTTCCTATTTTATTATTGCGACGAATTCCGATCAGGTGTTCGTGCTTTATAACTCACTGCTGCTGTTTGCGATCGCGGTGTATTTCGCACTTTCGCTCGGCAAGACAGTAAGAGCAGCGGAGAAGATGATCCTTGCATGGCATTATAAGGAAAAGCGTTTGTTCAAGAGCCTCGAAACCATAGAGGATCCTTTACTTAAGCAAGATCTGGAAAGCTTCTTCGTTGCCGATAAATACGGTGCGACCGATGAAGAGGATCTGAAGAATTCCAACGCGTTTTCTTTGAACAAAACCGTTACGCCGGTGATTATTGTGTTCTGGTTCGGCCTATTGGTGTTTAGCTGCTTTAATTTTATCCACCATCAATCTCATGGTGCGGCGGATACAACAAGCAACGCATTGGAAAAGCAGTTGGACGGTCGCTAGCTTGCACGGATTAAGAAGGCATTCAATGTGCTATGGATTCGGTGTCTGTTCCCTTCGGTAACACCGTCAGGATCAATCAAACCGATATCATTCGTTTTACCCTCTTTCATAGCTGCCAGAAATTCGTTTACGATGACGATTTCCGCAGCATTGTCTTTATGCTTTCTCAATAAAGCCTGCGCGACTTCGTGTTCGGATGCTCCTGAAGCTCTCTGAACATGGGTGTAGTGCCCAAGGCAGTTCAGTAATTCTCTTCTTGCGGATGCCATATATAGCCCCTATTGGCGGGTAATTAACTAATATTAGCATAAAATTGTTAACGTTTTATTACGGTATTGATTTAAATAGTTTTCCGGGAAAAACCCTATTCCGCCAGTACGGTACGGGCGATGGTCAGCACGTAAACATCGCGGACGCCAGCGTCATGCAGGGTGCGGGAACAGGCTTCCAGCGTTGCTCCGGTCGTCATAACATCATCCACCAGCAAGACAGATTTGCCCTTCAATATGCTGTTTTTCCCTTTTTTAATATGAAAGGCACCGCGCATATTGTCTTCGCGCTGCCTGCGGGAAAGCCCCGATTGTGGTGGTGTTTTGCGTGCCCGAAGCAGTGTGTCAGGCAGTACAGGAAGGCCTGTATGAGTGGAAATTGCGTGCGCCAACAGCGCGGCCTGATTATAGCGACGGGAGATGAGGCGTGTATAATGCAGGGGAACAGGTATAATGGCGTGGGTTTTCGTGGCATAATCCTGGGCAATGCGTGCAAGCCACGCGCCGAATACGGGGGCTAGCTGGGTTTTATCATGGTATTTCATTGCCAGAACCTGGCCGCGGCTGGCTTCGTTGTAGCGAAATACTGCGCGGGCCTGTGTATAGGCGGGTTTGCGTGTCATGCAGGGGCCGCAAAATGCCTGTTCACCAATATGATATTCAAAGGGAACCCCGCATTTGCAGCACATCGGGTCCGTGATGAAGTGAATATTTTGCCAGCATGCGGAACAGAGTGAACCGTGCTGGCCGACCGTTTCCCGGCATGCAGGACAGCGCGCCGGAAACAGTGTGTCTACTACGGCACCCATGATAGGTTTTGCTTTTACGTAATATTGTTTTACTATCCGCATCGGTAAATTCTAGGTGGGCAATGGATAATAGCAAGATTTTTAACCGCGCGCTTTTGCGCAAGCGCCGCAATCGTGCTGCAGGGGAATGGGAGCGTTTCAACTTTCTGAAACTGGAAGCGGCTCGCAGGCTTGCGGATTGCGTTGCCGATGTGGCAAGGGAGTTTCCGCTGGTGCTGGATCTGGGATGCCACCAAGGTGAACTGGCTTCGGTTCTGGGCGCCAGCAGTCATATTATCGGTGCGGATTTAGCCCAGGCTATGCAGCCGGATATTGTCTGCGATGAAGAACTATTACCGTTTGCATCCGATATATTCGACTTGGTTACAAGCGTTCTTTCCTTGCATCATGTGAACGATCTTCCCGGCAGCCTGATCCAGATACGCAATACTCTCAAAGCGGACGGGTTGTTTATTGCCATTGTGCCGGGGGCAAACACACTTATTGAGCTGCGGCATTCGGTAACCGGTGCTTCTGCCGAACACGGATTCCCGCTTTCGCCGAGGGTGGCGCCTTTCGTGGAAGTGCGCGATGCAGGGGCGCTTATGCAGCGAGCAGGATTCTCATTGCCTGTTATCGGCAGCGAGAGCATAGAAGTGCATTACGATACGCCGCTAAAACTCATGCAGGACCTGCGTGGTATGGGGGAGAGCAATGTATTATGTGAGCAGCATCCCGGGTTTATGTCGCGCGCGCATATTGCTGCTATCTGCGATTATTATGTGCGTCATTTCCCTTCGGATGAAGGTGGTGTAACTGCGACGTTTGAGTTGGTCACCATGACGGGGTGGAAGCCGCACCCGTCGCAGCAGCAGGCGGCCAAGCGTGGCAGCGGTAAGATTAACCTGAATCAGGCGCTCGGTTGAGCCGTGTATCTCAGGAAAACAATCTTCGTGTTTCCGTAGTGGCGTTCGTCAAAAACAGTGAAATGCTCGGGCGGTTCCAGCGTTTCCTTATGCGCAAGCTCTGCAACAATCACAGCGTCCGGCTCAAGCCAGCCCTGCATATGCAGGCTTTTGAGCGATTTTGGTGCCAGACCGCTGTTGTAGGGCGGATCGAGAAAAGCGAGCGAGTGGGTTTTATAGGATTTGGGCAGGGAAGAGGAGTCGCTGCGGACGAAGCGCGCATTTTCTTCCTCACCGAGATGCTGCACATTGGTGCGGGCAAGCGAAAGCGAAGCCTGGGATTCGTCAACGAAGGTTACGTGGCTTGCGCCGCGCGAGAGCGCTTCCAGCCCGAGTGCACCGGTTCCGCAGAAAAGGTCGAGTACGGGCTTGCCGATCAGCGGTGAATGGCCGCTTGCGCCGAACTGCCCATGCATGAGTATGTTGAAAATAGCACCGCGCGCCTTGCTTCCGGTCGGGCGTATCTTTGCATTTTCCTTGATTTCAATTCTCTTACCACGATATTTCCCAGCGATAATTTTAAGCATTATAAATCCATGATTTAGGTCAGAGTATCTCTCACATTATCAGCAAAAAATTAATAATCCAGCCCCTCATTCCTGTTGACTGGAGGGAAATAATTGGTACATTAATAGCAGTCTGGCCGTTCGGTCAGGAAACTTAAGGTGCACCTGGTGGTGCTTTCAAGAAATCCCAGCAGTATCAGTTAGTTCCCCCCTCCCTGTATTTCAGTATTATATTTAAGAGATTTTCCCTATGCGTTTACAAGAATTAAAGCGTAAATCGCCCGACGAGTTACTTACGCTTGCCGAAGAATATCAGATCGAGAATGCCGGCTCGATGCTCAAACAGGACATTATTTTCGCGATCCTGAAAAAAGTTGCCGAAAACACTCCGATCATTGGCGAAGGTGTGATTGAGCTGCTGCAGGACGGATTCGGCTTCCTGCGCTCTCCCGAAGCCAATTATCTTGCAGGCCCTGACGATATTTATGTTTCACCGAGCCAGGTGCGCCGCTTCGGCCTGCGCACAGGCGATACGGTGGAAGGCGAAATCCGTGCCCCCAAAGACGGCGAGCGTTATTTTGCCCTGCTGAAAGTCAACAGCATCAACTTCGATCCGCCGGATTCCATCAAGCACAAAATTAACTTCGACAACCTTACCCCGCTCTATCCGGATAAAAAACTCCAGATGGAGAATGAAAAGGCTTCCAATAAAAATGATCTCAGCACCCGTGTGATCGACATCGTTGCCCCGCTCGGCAAAGGCCAGCGCGGATTGATCGTGGCGCCGCCGCGTACGGGTAAAACCGTTATTCTCCAGAATATCGCACACTCTATCACGGCAAACCATCCGGAATGTTTCCTGATCGTGCTGCTGATTGATGAGCGTCCTGAAGAAGTGACGGACATGCAGCGCACAGTAAAAGGTGAAGTGGTCAGTTCCACGTTCGATGAACCGGCTTCACGCCATGTCCAGTTGGCTGAAATGGTGATCGAGAAGGCGAAGCGTCTTGTGGAGCATAAGAAAGACGTGGTCATTCTGCTCGACTCCATTACGCGTCTGGCCCGTGCTTATAACACCGTGATTCCTTCTTCCGGTAAGGTTCTGACCGGCGGTGTGGATGCCAATGCGCTGCAGCGCCCGAAGCGTTTCTTCGGTGCGGCACGTAACATCGAACAGGGTGGCTCGCTCACGATTATTGCGACGGCGCTGATCGAAACCGGTTCGCGCATGGACGAAGTGATCTTTGAAGAATTCAAGGGTACGGGTAACTCCGAACTTATCCTTGACCGTAAGCTCGCCGACAAGCGTACATTCCCGGCGATCGACATCACCAAGTCCGGCACACGTAAGGAAGACCTGCTTTACGATAAGGGCATGCTTACGAAAGTATGGGTGCTGCGTCGTATCCTTAACCCGATGGGCGTTATGGACGGCATGGAGTTCCTGCTGGATAAGCTTAAAGACGCCAAGACGAATGACGATTTCTTTGAGCGTATGAATAAATAAGAATCGAACAACGGTTTTAACAGGGGCTTCGGCCCCTGTTTTTTTGTGCCGCTTTATGGAGTCAGTTTATCGCTCTTGCCTTGCTTGCGGGTGTCCGCGAGGAAGGTTTTGATGGTTTTGATATCCTGGTCGATATTGGGCAGGTTGTCGTAATCGGTCGAGCCTGATTCGCTCGTGATAAAGAGGAAGCTTTGCCTGTCCGGATTGTCTTTCAGCAGGGGTGTAAAATAATCGCGCAGATATTGTATCTGTCCGGCATCATGCTCATAGACGTAAGCCGTAGCCAGTTTCAGTAGCACTCCTGATTCTTCAATATTGAGAGGTGCACCGGGATCGTTACGGTTGCTGAGGATTTCCTCGGCCGTCAGTGTTACGTTGGGCCAGTCCTTATTGTTCCAGTAGATGCTCAGGCGCAGCATGCTGCCTTCGGGACTGTTGTCGCTGTTCAATACTTCAATAGCCTTATCCGAGTGGCCCTCTGCCGCGAGTGCTTTTGCCGTCAGGCGAATGCGCTGTAGCTGGACATCCGCTGGAAGATCGCCGTAACCAGTGTTTTTCAGGGTATCGAGCGCTTTGTCCGGCTGGTGATTCTTCAGGTAAATCTCGGCGAGCCTTGCGCCCACACGGCTGCGTTCGCTGCCCTGAAGACGGTTCTGCACCTGCTGGTTCAGAAGTTCGGCGGCTCTTTCCAGCAGGTCAATCTTCACCAGGCGCTCCGACAGATTACGTATCATCATATCGCCGTCGCGTCCGCTCGGAACGAGATCCCTGAACTCATAAAAGAGCGCAAGCGCATCCAGCGCCAGCATGCTGTCTGCGCCGTTCTTATTATAGAGATAAACGAAAATGGATTCCATTTTGGCCGCTACATTAATTGTGCCTGCTGATTCCGGGAAGTAGCGGACGATTTCGCGGAATGTGTGCAGTGCATCGCTATAACGTTTCTGTTCAAGATAAAGGTTGCCTAGCAATGTTAGGATATTGAGTTCCAGGCTGTCGCCACGCCAGACGAATAAAAGCTTTTCCAGCTGAGTGATGGCCTTGTCCGTTGTAATTCTGTCCTCACGCACGAGCATGTTCGTCAGGGAGAAGGAAGCGCTTGCGCGTATCAACGGATCGTCCAGGTAGCTTGACTGTTTTTCCCAGATACGCTGCGCCTCATCTTCATTACCGGTTTCGGAATAGATTTTGCCGCGCAAATATTCGATATAACGCTGTATAGGTTCGTCCAGATTGCTCTTTACAATAATATTGAATGTGTTGAGAGCGGTATCGAAATCCTTTCGGTTAATGCTGGCATTCGCGGAGATGATGGCCAGTTTCTGGATGAAAGAAGGGGGGTATTTGCTGATATAGCGTTCGTAATTGCCCGGAAAATCAAACACCGAGGAAGAATCGCCCAGTTCCTGATGGCAAAGAGTCCGCCACATTGCAGCCTCTTTATCGTCCGCCAGTTCGGGGGAGGCAAAATCGCGTTCAGCCCTCTCCAGATGGTGCAAGAAGAAATGCGCTGCACCGCGCATTGCCGCGACGTTGTTTGTGCGGTAGAATTGATAGCTGCTGCGCAATATGTCATTAGACATGCCCAGCGCTTCCGCGAATAGTCCCTGGCCGAGATAAATCTCCAGCAGTTTAAGGCGGGCCTTGTTGGAGGAATCCATATCGCCGTAAGCAATTTCATGGAACAGCTTCA
This sequence comes from Rickettsiales bacterium, assembly GCA_035765535.1. NCBI lineage: Bacteria > Pseudomonadati > Pseudomonadota > Alphaproteobacteria > Rickettsiales > Rickettsiales bacterium. The sequence goes on from DASTXE010000005.1 coordinate 62,565, forward strand.
TCTCTGTTGCGACAAAGTTCTTATTGTCGCTGAGTTTCCAGCGCTGGTAGGGGAAGAGTGTTTTTGCTTTGCCTTCGGGTTCTTTTTCCGGCAGGTCGCTCAGCTGCTCGACGATAGAGGGCGAGAATTTCAATCCTAAAGGAGCGGAAACTTTTACCACTTCCTTGTTTGTGTCGACCGTTACCGCATCCAGTTTTTTCTGTACTACTACACCCTGAACGGTCTGCAGCAGGTTAAATTCTGCAAAGGAGCGTGTAGGGTAGGTGCCGCTGCCGATTTCGCTGGTGGGCACTACCAGGAAGTCGCTGCCGGTCATCGGTTCATTCACTGTGATGGGCGCGCGTATATTCTTCAGGATAATAGCCAGTGAGGATTGTTTATCCGTTCCGGTGCTGATGTAAGGAGTCAGGATGGATGAAGGCTTATGAATGCCCTGGTGCAGGAGAATGTTGATAGCGGTCTCAGAAGGTTTTTCGACCGTGGCGGAATAGTCACCACTCAACTGAAATGTGAATATCTCTGCCTGTGTTGAGGGGATCTGGGCGATATGGGTTACGGAGCGCAGATTATTCTTTTTCAATGCGTCCAGCGTGATATGTGCTGAGTTTTCTGCCACAAGCCACATCGTCTGTTCGTAAATGAAGACAGCGAAGGGGTCGTCCTGCAGTGGCACTTCGATGGTTTCCGTATCGGCAGGGTGCTCCTGTTGCTGCGCATATGCCATATCCGGCATATTACACAGGCAAAGAAGAAGGGCCGTCAGGACGGATAGAATTCTGGTCAGCATAAACATTGATTATCATAATAGAAAAATAGTCACTACCGAATTTTAGTGGTGCTTTACGGTTTTTTATGGTTACAATACAAGCGGGTTTTACGGGTGTGCCTGCCGTATCTTAACGCTTATTATTCATAGACTCACATATGTTGAAGCTTATTGCTCCTTTCCGCGTTCTCTTCAGTCTCGACAGTTCACTTGTTGCCGCCAATCACGGAGCGTTTACTGCCTTTCTCAGGCAAGTGGAAAAGGAACTGCAGGATCCGCAAAGCGGCATATGCAGTCGCATCAGCCCGGCGCTTGACGTTATCGTGAATGTACCGGTTGAGGCGAGCGATTCAGAAATCGGGTCGCGCTATATCAGCGTGAATGCCAATGGCAGCCTTTACCTCTCACCGCGCGTTTTTACAGTGCATTTCAAAGCTTCCGAAGCGGAAGAGCTCAAGAAAATTTATACCAAGTCCGCCCTTATGGCGGATGAAGTGGTCGGACAACATTCGAATTGTTTTACCCCGGATATCGCATCTTTGCGGGTGGACCTGCAGGATAACACCATTGCGACATTGTCGTTAGAGCTGGCCGTGGACACTAAACAGACTGGTGCTTGGAACCGGCTGGATGAATGGACGACCGTATTGGTACATTTTCTGTTGGCAGGCCTTTACGAGACTTATATCTTTCCTCTGTTGGAAGCCTTGCGGGAATTCAGTGAGAAGGTGGAAAGCCACTTTATCCAATCGGTGAATGATTATAACATATTCCTCGATCTGGTTGGTGATGCTGACGAGCCGCGCAATGATATCCGTAAGCGTTTTATCCTGATGTGGGTAAACCGGACACTCTGCTATTATAACGATTATCCCGTGAACGCATGGATGAAGCCGTTGTTCAAGCAGCATGAGATCCAGCATGTGCGCGGAGCGGAAGTGCATCTGAATTCAGGAAACAGTCTGGTGCTTATGCCGGCGGGAATGGATACGCGTCACCTGGGACAGTTGTGGGATGTCATGCTGACCGCGCAATACTACTATGCGGCGCTGGACGTGGTGAATCTGAATCTCGTTAAATATATCGGCACCACCTTTAACCGGCAGAGCAGCCGTAATCTGCGCCGGCTGAGCGGAGAAATGGAATCCATTATCAACAAGATTACCATCCTGCAGGTACGTTATAATGACTTTATGATGGAATTGCAGGGAGTGCCGCGCAAACTGTTCCATGTTCTGCAGAAGGAATGGGATTTTGCCGTGCTGGCTGGAAACGTTTCCAAGAAGCTTGAACTGTGCAAATCCAATATCGAGGTGCTGAATCAGGAGACGAATCACCGTAACCAGGGGCGTACGGAAGTGGTGCTGACAAGCCTCACCGGCATGGGAGTGCTGAATCTGTTTGTCGAGTTGGGAAATTATGCCACGCAGATGCCGCCGGAGCATATGGGGATGGTGGGCAAAATCCCTGGATTTATGGACTTAGGCTTCATCATGTCCGGTAATGCACTAAGCTGGATCGGTATTTTTATTGCTGTTTCCGTTATTGTCTATACTGCCAAGAACCGTCTTTTATAAATGATACAAATCAAAACACTGATTGGTTATTGTTCGTTAGTCGCCGCCGCCATCAGTTATGTGTTTTACCTGCGTTCCGTGCTTCAGGGGCGAACGAAGCCGCATGCTTTTTCCTGGACGACCTGGGGAATCCTGACCTCCATAGCATTTTATGCCCAATATACCAATGAGGCCGGGGCGGGGGCGTGGGCAACCTGTCTGGTGGCTGCTTTCTGTTTTCTTGTGGCGTTGCTTGCATTCTTTATCGGAGAAAAAGATATAAGACGCAGCGATTGCATTATGTTCGTGGGGGCATTGTGCATATTGCCAGTCTGGTATGCGACTAAGAATCCGCTTACGGCCGTTATTATGGTGGCGGTTATCGACGCTTTCGGGGGGTATTATCCCACTTTTCGCAAATCCTATTATAAACCACATCAGGAAATGCTGCAGCTATACATTATCGGCCTTATACAGGTGATACTTTCCCTGTTTGCCATGGAGCATTATTACCTTGTGAATATTTTTTACCCTCTGTTCATTATTTGCGGCAATACGGCCTTTATCGCCATGGTTGTGTGGCGGCGGCATAAAATGAATATTCCCGAATCGGTAGTGGACTGATTTCTATTTATATATTATAGTGTTGTGGTTAGCTTTCCGGCATATATTCCATCTTTGGGCAAGAGTTTCCGCGTGGGATATGCAAGGAGTGCTTCAAACATGAACCGTTAGGGCTATGAACCAGCAATTAATGCTTCAGATAGCGCCGCTCGCAGCCGTTTTCTGCATACTGCTCTTCCTATTGTTATGGAAAAGCGACCGTAGCAGGCGTATCGAACAACGCATTCAGCGCATGAAGAATCGTAAATCCGGTGTCGTGGTCCAAAAGCAAGTGGATGCGCTTACCTTGCGCCGCAAGACACAGGAACATTCCGTTCCCATTATCGGTGTCATCATCAGTAAATTGCCTACGCAGGCGGCGCTCAAGGCCAGACTGGAACGCGCAGGCCTGGCTATTCCTACAGACCGTTACGTTATGGGCTCTGCGGGTGTTGTTGCGCTTTGTGTCGGTCTGTTTCTGCTGACTGGCAAGTCGGCGTTCGGCGGCATCATAGTTGGGGTGATGCTGGGCGTGGTTGTCCCGCATTTTGTTATCGGTTTTCTGGGAGGGCGCAGGATCAAAAAATTCCTGGTGCTGTTTCCGGATGCAATTGACTTCATCGTACGCGGGTTGCGATCCGGTCTGCCGGTAACGGAATCCATGAATATCGTCGGCAATGAGATGGCGGAGCCGATCAGGAGCATATTTTCCCATATCGGAGAATCGGTAAGGCTTGGCGTGCCGCTGGACAAAGCTTTGCAGGATATGGCGCGAAAGCTCAATTCGACGGAATTTAACTTCTTTGTTACCAGTATTATTCTTCAGCGTGAAACGGGTGGTAACCTTTCGGAAATCCTTAATAATCTTTCTGACGTATTGCGTAAGCGCCTCATGATGCGGCTTAAAATTAAAGCGATGTCATCGGAAGCAAAAGCATCCGCCATGATTGTCGGCTCACTGCCGTTTATCGTGATTCTGGCGTTGCGGTTTGTTTCGCCGGGCTATCTCGATCCGCTTATAGATACGGCCAAGGGCAATATGATTGCACTGGGATGTGGTTTCAGCCTGGCGCTTGGAATCGGCATCATGATTAAAATGACGAAGTTCGAGATTTAACAGGGGAGGGAAACAAAAAATGCCGATTCTTCAGTACCTCCCCGATATTAAAGCCAATGACGTTTACATGTTTCTCACAGGCCTGATGGGGCTTGTGGTGCTGTATATGCTTGCCACCAGCATGTTTGAGACCCAGCGCAGAGCAGCCCGTGTACGGTCACTTCACCAGCGCAGAGCGCTTCTGAAGGGGCAGCTAATGGCGCCGCGCAAACGCGGCAAGAAAAGTGGCTCCAGCTCAACCAGCGTGGATCTGATACGTCTGATTGTTGACAAGATGAACCTGATCCAGAAGTCACAGGTCGGAAAGATGACCAAAACACTTTCCAATGCCGGTTACCGCTCGAAAGATGCGATTTTTATCTATGCATTTTTCCAGCTGGTGGGACCGATTTTTGCCTTCGTAGTGGGAATTTACGATCTGGACATTAAATTTTCCGATCCGTTTGCTGACAAGACGAATTTGATGATATTGCTAGGGATGGTGCTGCTGGGGTTCAAACTGCCGCAGCTTATCGTCAGCAATGCGTTGAAGAAACGCTATCACAAGGTTCAGCAGGGGCTTTCCGACACTCTGGATCTTATGATGATCTGCGCGGAAGCGGGATTGAGTCTCGCCGCTTCGCTCGACCGTGTGTCGCGCGAGCTTGGCATGACCTATCCCGAACTGGCTGAAGAGCTTGCTCTGACTTCGATTGAGCTCGGCTTCCTGCCGGACCGTAAGAAAGCGCTCAGTAATCTCGTGGAACGTGTTGATATTCCCGAAATACGTGGTGTGGCGGGGGTGTTGATTCAAACTGAGAAATATGGGACACCTGTTGCGCAGGCGCTACGCGTGCTGGCGGCGGAGTTCAGAACCCAGCGCATGCTGCGTGCCGAGCAGAAGGCCGCGCGCCTTCCGGCAATCATGACGGTTCCCATGATCGTTTTCATTCTGCCGACCCTGTTCGTGGTGATCTTAGCCCCGGCATTGATTAAACTTTTTGCAACGATATAGTTGCTCTTTCCCTTTAATTATGATTATTTGCCTAACTCTACTTTTATAAAAAAAGGAACGTTACCCACTATGCAAGTCACCGAAGTTAAAAATGAAGGCCTCAAGCGCGAATTTACCGTAAAGCTGGATGCCAAAACCCTTAACGAGAAGACGGAAGCCCGCCTGGAGTCGATGTCCAAGAACATGAAGATCGACGGATTCCGCCCCGGTCATGTGCCCATGAACGTGCTGAAGAAGCGCTATGGAAAACATGTCGCCGGCGAAGTTATGGAAGGTTCGGTGAATGAAGCGACCCAGAACGTTCTGCGTGAAAAGAACCTGACGCCTGCCATGCAGCCCAAAGTGGAAGTCACCGCTTACGAAGAAGGCGGCGATCTGGAATTCAAGATCGATATGGAAGTGCTGCCGGAAGTGCCGGAACTGGATTTCTCCCAGATTGCACTCGATAAACTGACTTGCGATATCGATGAAAAGGAAGTCGATGAGGCGATTGAACGTCTTGCAGAGCGTAACCAGAACTTCGTGCGTGAAAAAGAAGGCGCGAAAGCTAAAAAGGGCAACCGTGCCGTGATCGATTTCACCGGCAAGGTGGATGGTGTGGCGTTTGAAGGCGGTGCTGCAAAGAAGTTCGCGCTTGAACTCGGCAGCGGCAGCTTCATCGCGGGGTTTGAAGACCAGATTGTCGGCGCCAAGGAAGGTGACGACTTGGTTGTAAAAGTTACGTTCCCGGAAAACTACCATAAGGCCGATCTTTCCGGTAAGCCCGCTGAATTCGACGTGCATGTGCATGAAATCCTCAAAGGCGAAAAACCGGAAGTGAATGACGAATTCGCCAAGAAATTCGGCTTCGAGAACCTCGAAGGCCTCAAGAAAGCAATCAAAGATCAGCTGGGCGGCGACCATGAATCCATGTCGCGCGTGAAGATCAAAAAGCAATTGTTTGACGATCTGGACAAGCGCCTGACGTTCCCCGTTCCGCAAAGCATGTTCGACGCTGAATTCAAGGCGATCTGGGACAAGCTGGAACAGGCGAAGAAAGAAGGCGACGAAGCGATTTCCAGCAAGAGCGACGAAGAGCTGCGCACCGAATACACCAAGATCGCTGAACGCCGTGTAAAGCTCGGTATTGCGCTTTCGGATATCGCTGCCAAGAATAAGCTCCAGATCACGCAGGAAGAACTTTCCCGTGCTGTGATGCAGCAGGCGAGGCAGTTCCCGGGCCAGGAACGCGCTATCTTTGATTTCTACCAGAAAAACCCGCAGTATCTGCAGGAGCTGCGTGGCCCAATCATGGAAGAAAAAGCAGTCGATCTGATTCTCGGCAAAGCCAAGGTGACCGAACGCAAGGTTTCCCAGGAAGAGCTGATGAAGGAAATCGACGAAGACGCTCCGGCTGCCGAGGAAAAGCCTAAGAAGAAAAAGGCTGCTAACTCTTAAGCCCATCACGCATAACCTTAATATGGAAGTATTATGACACAGGATATGAAGAATATTTTTGATAAAATGATGGATGCAGGTAATGTTCCGCACATGGACCTCGTCCCGATGGTAGTGGAACAGAGCAGCCGCGGCGAACGTGCGTATGACATTTTCTCCCGCCTGCTGAAAGAACGCATTATCTTCCTGACCGGACAGGTGCATGACGGCATGGCTTCGCTGATCGTGGCGCAGCTGCTGTTCCTTGAATCGGAAAACCCGGACAAGGAAATCTCCATGTACATCAACTCGCCGGGTGGCGTTGTGACTGCAGGTCTGTCGATCTACGACACGATGCAGTACATCAAGCCGAAGGTTTCCACGCTCTGCATCGGCCAGGCAGCTTCCATGGGCTCCCTGCTGCTCACGGCAGGTGCTACCGGTAAGCGTTTTGCTACGCCGAACGCACGCATCATGATCCACCAGCCTTCCGGCGGGTTCCAGGGTCAGGCTTCGGATATCGAAATCCACGCCAAGGAAATCATCTCGCTGCGTCACCGTCTCAATGAGATCTATGTGAAGCATACCAGCCAGAAGCTTTCCACCGTTGAAAAGGCAATGGATCGCGATAATTTCATGTCCGCTGAAGCGGCTAAGGATTTCGGCCTGATCGACGAAATCGTTGACAGCCGTCATCCGGAAAAAGCTGCAGCCGATAAGAAGAAATAAACTTCTTTAAGCATAGGTCTAAAGGAACCCCCGCTGGCCTTTGCCGCGGGGGTTTTTTATTGCGCAAGGCAATGATGGGCTTTCCCAATGGGTGAGAGGACTTCATTCAGAAAGTCATCTTTCTTTACAGCAACAAAAATGACCGGATATTTGTGCATCTCTGCACCGGCGAGCGGAGTTGCGGATGCGAGGGCAGGAAATGTGGTTATCTGTTTATCAAGTGCGTTGCACTCGATCAGATGCATCATAGGGGCAGAATTGAGATAGGTGTTGACGAAGACGAGATGAGTAAAACGATTCAGGATACCTGCATTCTTTGCCTGCTCCAGCATGGCAAGGAGCATGCTATCCTTATAAATACGCATATCGCGGCGGTTATTCCAAAGCAGAGTGGTACGATAGTAAGGCATCAGAGCTGCGAGAGCGGAAATATTACGGGGGTTGCTATCCCCTAATTCCGCATACATTTGCAGGTTGGAGGGGGCGAGCATAATTGCATCCGTTCTGCCCATGACAATAAGTGAATCTGGACCGAGTGATTGCAGATAAGCTGAGACCTGTCGCCATTCTGTCTCGGTCATACCGTATTCCGTCTGATCGTCGAAGCGGTAGATAGGATTGGCGCATTGCAGTCCTAGAGTGAAGAGCGTAAGCGCGATTATAATATTGAAAAAGCGCAAATGCCTGTTGTAATACTGCAAACCCTCGGCAAGCAGCCAGCCCATGGGTATGGCCAGCAAAGGCAGCATCCAAAGACTATGCCGGTCTCCGGCGAACGGGTAAGCGCGGCTTATCCATAAAGCTGCGGCGAAGCACAATGTTGTGCCTGCCAGTGCCAGCGTAGATTTAAGCACGGTATTCTTGCCATTGATTACGGGTATCAACGCGAGGACCAATAAGAAGATAAAAGGCCATCCCGGGAATATATAACTGATGACGGAGATAATATAAGACGGAAGCAACGCAATCTGCTCCCAGATATTCTGCGAGGCCATTTCCTGGCGGGCTAATGCATCTACGGGCGCGAGCGCCGGTTGCCATAGCAGATAGGCACTCCAGAAAAGCATAGCAGGAATGGAATTGGCCAGCAGCCAGTTTGCTGCTTCCCTGCGGGGAATCTTTGACTGCAACATACATGACAGTTCATATGCGAACAGGCAGAGCGCTGTGAAAATGCCTGAGAAATGCGTAAAACAGGCCAGTCCAGCGCATAGGCTATAGGCAATAAGCCATGAGGTCTTACGATTTTCGCGCCATGCCAGATAAGCATAAAATGCAGCTGTCAGCAGGCATAGGAATAAGGTGTAATTACGCACAACGTAAGACTCGACGATGCAGCCCTGGCTGAAGGTAATTAATATGGCTGCGCATATGCCGCAGAACTGGCCGCCCAGCTTTTTACCGGTTACATAATAAAGTGGGATCAGTGCTAAGCCGAACAGCAGAGAAAAGCCGCGCGTGAATTGCACGGAGTCGCCCAGCATCTGCCAGTAATGGCGTAAGATATGGCCGAGCGGAGGATGGGTCTCCATCAGTGAGAACTGCCATACCTGTCGGAGATTCTTGCCCTGAGCGATGCCAATATGCATCAGTTCGTCTGCATGGTAATGGTAAGCGTCCACCCCATGCACGCGCAGCCAAGTACCCACTGCTACCAGCAGCGCAAGCCATAGCATTGCGGAGCGTTTACTTAAGGCATTCATGTGCTTTTCCGTTGGGTGCGATCACCTGCTCGAAGAACTCTTTCTTGGAAACAGTCATGAATGCTGCCGGGGCAAGCGCCTTTTCCTCATCCGAAACCGATTTCTTGAGTGTTATCTCAGGGAAATTAAAGGAGGGGAAGGAGACGATCTGCTTATCAAGCTGTTTGCAGGTAAAGAGCCATGGCAGAGGTTCATAGCCTTTGGCATAGACGTCCCACACGGTTTTCATAAAAACAAGTTTGTCCACGCCGTTCAGCATACCCTTCTGCTGCGCTTGGTTCAACGTTGCAAGCAGGATGCCAGTGGTTTCGATTCGGCGCTCGTAAGGATGAATGATAATATGCGTATTAGCATAAGGAATTATCACGGCAGCATTTTTATCCGTGAAAGCATCCTTGCCGAGGTAAGGGTAAGTATCGTGCAACATAACAGCGTCATCACGCGCGGCGATAATGACGGAGTGGTTGTCCAGTGTCTTCAGGTAATCCGTCATGGCCTGCCAGTTTTCCTGTTTCATCTGGTATTCGCTGGGCTCTTTTTCAAAGCGTTGTCCGGCGTTGCAGAGAATAAGACTTCCTAGCAAGATCAGTGTGGCGACAGCAATATTGCCATTGATGCGGGTTTTTTGTTCGATATACGGGCTCAAAAGCTCGGCCCCATTGCCCATCATCCAGCCTGCAGTGACGATGATGAAGGGCATCACCCATATACCGTGGCGCGTGCCTGCGGGATAATAATGATTGATGGCGATTAGGAACATGCCGACTTCCAGCGCGATAACGCAGATCGCCGAGAAATCTCGGAATTTTTTGTCTTCGCGAACGACCGGCAGGAACAGTAGAAAGATTATCAGCGGTAGGAAATAAGCCGATGGCAGCACGTATAACGTAGCGGTGAGCGGATTGATCAGGGTGATCAGAATATATTTATACCACTCATCGACATGGAAATAAGGTGAAGAAAGCACAATGCCTTTGAAAAACCAGATCAGGTAAATGCCTATGGCGATTGCGGCGAGCGTAAAGTTAAGCGCAATCCATTGCAGTTGGCTCCTAAGCGGGCGTTTAGTAACGTAAGCATCCACGGTTTCATAAGCTGCAATAGGAAAGATGGCGAGTATGGCGGAGAAATGCGTGAGGGCTGCAAGCAGTGCATAGAATACGTAAAGCCATAGATGTTTATTCTGTCTGCTATCGCGCCATTGCACATAGTAATACAGGAACATCGTGGCGAAGAAGACGAAGATAGAGTAGTTGCGGGTGACATAGGATTCGATGATCGAGCCGTAGCTGTAGGCTGCGAGTGCTGCGGCGCACATACCTGCAAACTGGCCCTTGAGGCGGTTTCCAATGCAGTAATAGACCGGGATTGTCGCAATGCCGAAGACAAGTGACAGGCAGCGCGAGAACCAGACGGAATCATCTATCTGAAGCCAGTAATAGCGTAACAGATGGCCAAGCGGCGGATGGGTTTCATAGAGCGAGAGCACCATGAGCTGCTTCAGCGACTTTGCCTTGGCGAGCCAGATATGCAGGATTTCATCTTCGCTATAGTAATAGACGCCAGCGCCATGCACGCGGACGTAAATAGCCAGCAGGATGAGAACTGTCAGCCAGCCCCAGATGAAAGTTTTTGAGAAAATGCGTTCGTTATTCGGCATGGATTTTGTTTCCCGGAGGCGGTTCGACATATTGTTCCAGATAGGTGTTTTCCTTCAGGCAGTGATAGGCTTTTCCGTTTTCGGATACAACCTGTTCCAGAAAATCTTTCTTGCGGACGATGAGCAGCATCGCCGGATTGGCGAAAGCTTCCTCAGCGGTAAATGATTTCCCCGTGGGAGGGAAAGTGAATATCTGCCTGTCCAGCTCCGGACAGCCTATCAGCACCGCCTGAGGATAAGAATGCATGAAGATAAGCCTTTCCACGCCGTCCAGCATATGCTGTTCCTCTGCCGCCTTCAGCGTAGTGAGAAGAAGATTGCGTGTGCGTAGGCGGCGGTAATACGGATTCACGATCAAAGAGGTGCTCTCGTAGGGGATTTTCAGGGCCATATCCTTGCCCGTGAAAGCGGCATCGCCTAGATAGGGATAGATATCCTTGATGCGGAACGCTTCGTCGCGTTCGGCAATAATGGCGTCATGCTCGTCCAGTGTTTCCAGGTAATATTTTACAGCGTCAAGATTTGCCTGTTTGATGCCATATTCGCTATAGTCCGTGAAACGCCGCTGCGGGCTGTAAGCTAGCAGCCCGGCTGTGAGCAGCATGATTGCCATTGTATGAGTCTTGGAGGAATATGCACTGGCAGCATCTGATATGATGAGGGCAGCGCAGGGAATAATAAGCGGAATCAGCCATAAATCGTGCCGCGTGCCGGACGAGGAATAATGCAGCGTGACGATCATGAAGATTTTGATGCCGATGCCGCAAGCCGCCAGTGCCAGGCAGTTGCGCGTGGCCTGTGAATGTTTTCCCGCACGTAGCGCAAACAATAGAATCAGCAGATAAAGAGCGTAGGGCGAGGGCAGGAGATAATCCAGATCGTGAAACGGATAAGACAGGGCATTATAGACTGTCTGGGTAAGATCGGTTGGGAAATGGGAATAAGGCTGGGCAAGTGCCAGAGTTTTCCGCCAGGGCAGTGTAATCAACACAGCTGAAACTGCCAGCAAGGCATTGATCCCAAGCCATTGCAGCAGCTTGGATTTCTGACCCGTACGATAGAGGCGGAGCGCTTCAAGCACCGCGAGCGGTGTAAGGCTCAGTACCGCAAAGAAATGTGTGAGGCAGGCGAGCAGGCCGAATCCGCCGTATTGTAGTAACGAGCGCAAGGAAGGCTTTTCACGCCAGGAGAGCCATGCGTCAAAGCTTAAGGAGAGAAAGAGCAGGAAAACTGTGTAATTGCGAGCGATATAGGATTGGATGATGCAGCCGAAGCTGAATGTTATCAATGCGGCTGCGCAGAGGCCCGCAAACTCACCACCCAGACGGCGGCCGATCCGGTAGTATAGTGGAACGAGTGCGATGCCGAACAGCAATGAAAATAATCTTGAAAACCATACCGTATCCGAGATTTCCTGCCAGTAATGGCGCAGGATATTGCCCAATGGCGGGTGGGCCTCATAAAGGGAAAATTGCAGTACCTGTTTCAGGGAGTCTGCACCGGCAATGGCGGTGTGGAGCAATTCGTCGTCCCCGTAAGCATATTGGTCGACACCGTGCACACGTATGAAAATGGCGATAATTATCAATATTATCAGCCATGTTCTTATAAAAACTTTGGACATTGGCGGATTATTCCAATAATTATCTGTCTGGTTTTCCATTTTGGGCAATTTATAGCAACCTTAGCAAGAACACAAACAATGAAAAAAGCGCTGGTTATGATTATCGCCTACAATGCTGAGCGGCATATCGTCTCGGTATTGAACCGCATTCCCGATACTTTGTGGAATAATCCGGATTATCAGGCGGATGTCGTGGTGATCGACGATTGTTCGAAGGATCATACCAGTGCTGTGGCGCGCGAGTATATCTCCGGCTCCAGCCGCCCGATCCGCCTGCTGCGCAACCAGCTCAATCAGGGGTACGGTGGTAACCAGAAAGTCGGCTATACTTATGCGATCGAGAATGGTTATGAGGCTGTTGTCATGGTGCATGGGGACGGGCAATATCCGCCGGAATTCATTCCGCAGATGCTGGAGCCGCTCATGAGAGGTGAAGCAGCTGCCGTATACGGCTCGCGTATGATCAATAAAAAAGATGCGCTTGCGGGCGGCATGCCGTATTATAAATTTGCGGGCAATATCGTTCTGACGCAGTTGCAGAACTGGATGCTTGGCAGCAATCTCAGCGAATTCCATTCCGGGTTCCGGGCTTATAGCATTGCGGCGCTGAGGCAGATTCCGTTTCAGTATAATTCCAACGTCTTCCACTTCGACACGGATATTATCATCCAGTTGGTGGATAATGGGCTTACCATTAAGGAAATCCCTATTCCGACGCATTACGGGGATGAAGTCTGCCATGTGAACGGTCTGCGTTATGCTAAGGATGTCATGGTTTCGACGCTGCTTTCGCGTATCCAGAAGTTTGGCATCTTTTACGATCCCAAGTTCGACTATGAGCGCACAGTCACCTATCCCGATAAAAGCCAGTTTGCCAGCAGCCATAGTTTTGCGCTGGAACAGGTCAATGCCAATGAAACCGTGCTTGATCTTGGCTGCGAGGCGTATGTTACGGGCAACCTGAAAACGCGCGGATGCAAGGTAATCGGCTGCGACTGGCAGGTGAACGACCGTATGCGCGAAGCTTATGAAGGCGTATTCGCAATGGACCTGAACCAGCCTGATTTCGATGTGCTAGGCCAGCAGCATTTCGATGTGATTATGCTCCTCGATGTGATTGAACATATCAGCGACCCGGAAGCGTTCATGGAAAGGCTGCATAGGCGGTTCGCGGCGATGAACCCGCGTATTGTCGTGACGACGCCGAACATTGCTTTCTTTATCCAGCGCATCATGCTGCTGCTTGGCCAGTTCAATTACGGCAAGCGCGGTATTCTTAACCGGAAGCATACACGCCTCTTTACGTTTGCATCCCTTTCGCGCCTGCTCAGCAATTCCGGTTTCAATGTGATAAAACTGGAAGGCATTCCCGCGCCGTTCCCGCTTGCTTTCGGCGATAACGGGTTCGCACGTGCGCTATTGAAATTTAATCAATCGCTGATGAAAATCAGCAGGACGCTGTTTTCCTACCAGATTGCGGCAGTGATACAACCCAAGCCGACGCTCGAGATTCTCGTCAGCCAGGCTATTGAATATGGTGACCGGACGATATGAAGCAACTACCCAAGAATTACGACCATAAAGAAGCTGAAAAGCGGATACAGCTTCAGTGGGAAGCTGAAGGCGTTTATGCGTGGGATAATACGCAGCCGCGCGAGAATACTTTTGTCATCGATACACCGCCTCCGACAGTATCCGGCGTGCTGCATATGGGGCATATCTTCAGCTATACACAAGCGGATTTCGTGGCGCGTTACCAGCGCATGAAAGGCAAGACCGTATTCTACCCGATGGGGTTTGACGATAACGGTCTGCCGACGGAGCGCCTTGTTGAAAAGGAAAAGAAGGTGCGCGGCAGCGCGATGCCGCGTGATGAGTTCGTGGCCTTGTGCCGCGAGGTGGTGAAGAACGCGGAAGATGAGTTCCGCAACCTCTTCAAGAGCGTGGCCGTTAGCGTGGACTGGAGCCAGGAATACCAGACGATCAGCGACGAAGTGCGCATGCTGTCGCAGATGTCATTCCTGGATTTGATGCGCAAAGGCGAAGCTTACCGCGATTTCCGCCCTACTTACTGGGACTGGGTAGACCAGACCGCGATTGCGCAGGCTGAGATCGAAAATAAGGAAATGCCTGGCACAATGAACGAGATCGAGTTCATGCTGGAAGGAGAAACACCGATTGTGATTGCCACGACACGTCCAGAATTGCTCGGTGCCTGCGTTGCGGTCATGTACCATCCGGATGATCCGAATGCGTCAAATTATAAAGGGCAGATTGCCGTAACGCCGCTGTTTGACGTGAAAGTGCCGATGATTGCAGACAGCGCCGTTGAGCGCGATAAAGGCACGGGTCTTGTTATGTGCTGCACTTTCGGTGACGATACGGACAAGGAATGGTGGCGCGCTCATAATCTGCCGATGCGTCCTGTGCTGGCAACGAACGGTAAGATCGAGTTCACTCGCGTCATGAAGGATGATCTGTGCGTGGGGCTCACCTTTACGGCTGCGCGTGACGGCAAGCAGAAAGCCATGCTCGACGAAACCAATACGCAGGATTTTGAAAAGACGCTTGCGGTTTTCGGTGCGATTGAAGGGCTGAAGCCCAAGCAGGCAAACTCCAAGATATTGGAAATGCTGGAGGTGCAGGGTAAACTGCGCAAGCAGACGCCGATCATGCATACGGTAAAATGCGCCGAACGTTCCGGCACGCCGATTGAAATCATTCCGACCTACCAGTGGTTCATCAAGGTGGTGGATAAGAAGGAGGCGCTGATTACCAAGGGCAATGAGTGCAAATGGTATCCGGAATTCATGCATATCCGCCTGAACCAGTGGATCGAAGGACTCAAAGAAGACTGGTGTATCTCGCGCCAGCGTTTCTTTGGTGTGCCGTTCCCCGTGTGGTATTCCAAACGCGAGGGTGAAGAAGGCAAAGTGCTGGTTGCGGACGTGAAGCAATTGCCGGTCGACCCGCTTACGGATGCGCCTGAGGGCTATACGCGTGATGAAGTCATCCCCTGCACGGATGTTATGGATACCTGGGCGACTTCTTCCATCAGCCCGCAGATTAACGCCAAGGGGATCAGCAAGAATCGTTGCGTAGATGCTACGCGCTACGAGCAGCTTTTCCCGGCCGATCTGCGTCCGCAGGCCCATGAGATCATCCGCACCTGGGCGTTCTACACGATTGTGAAGGCGCATCTGCACGAAAACAGTATTCCCTGGAAAAACCTGATGATCTCAGGCTGGTGTCTTGCCTCCGACAAGACCAAGATGAGCAAGTCCAAGGGTAATGTCGTTACCCCGGTCGATCTGATTATCGATAAGGGGGCAGACGTTGTGCGTTACTGGGCGTCGACGTCACGTCTGGGGGCGGATACGGCGTTTTCGGAAGATCTGTTGAAGATCGGCAGGAAGCTTGTGACCAAGCTGTGGAATGCTACTAGCTTCGCAGGTATTCATCTGAGCAAGCTCAGCGGTAAGCCTTCCACCGCAGCGGAAGATGTTGCGAGCGGCAGGATCAGCGAGACACTCGATAAATGGATTCTCGCACGGCTGCGTAAGACCATCGTGAAAGCGACCTCGGAATTCGAGAATTTCGAATATTGCGATGCACGTGTGGCGATTGAGGAATTTTTCTGGAAAGATTTCTGCGATAATTATCTCGAACTGGTCAAGGCCCGCGCTTACGGCGAGGTCTCTGATGAAGCTGGCAGTCTTTCCGCCCATCTGACGCTTTATCACTGCCTGGATGCGATATTGCGTCTGTTCGCACCGTTCGTACCGCATGTGACGGAAGAGCTCTATACCCATCTGTTTGACGGACAGGGCTCCATCCACCGTTGCGGCAACTGGCCGAAGGCGGAAGCCTATCCGGCGGACGATAATGCTGAGCAAAGCGGCATCTACTGCGTCAGTATTCTGGAAGCAATCCGTAAGGCCAAATCCGAGCGGCAGGTTTCCATTAAGTTCCCGGTACAGGAGCTTGTGCTTGCATCGCTGCAAACGGATTGGCAGGATATCGCACCTGTCGTTACCGATCTCAAGAGCGCCGGTACCGTGCAGAAGCTGGAATGGGTTGATACGTTGCCGGAAGACGGGGTCTATACGGAAGACCGCCGATTCACGCTGGCGCTGACGTTTGCAGAGAGTGCACAAGGGGAGTCTGCCGCCTAAGTATTGGCGGCGGCACTCTTTGCCCTTTACAACGTCTTCTGGATTCTATAGAAAATTTGTGTAATATTATATCATAACATTTTCTATGATCCCCAAAAAGCCGATAAAAGGTCCCAATAAGCTCGTGCAGGACGTTCTCAGCGAAAGCGGAAAGCCTCTGGGAGCTTATGAGATACTTGAGCGCGTGAAAGTGAAGGGCATCAACGGCCCGCCCACCGTATACCGTGCGTTGGACAAGCTGATGAAGCTCGGCATGGTGCATCGTATTGCATCCAAACATACCTATATCATCTGCCGTCATGGCAGCGAACATGCGAATGAGTCCATTATTTTTGCTGTCTGTAACCGTTGCGATAATGTGGACGAGATCCCCAGCGAAGACCTTCATCATGCGTTTGAAGGCGTGCGTCGCGAGAAGGGATTCAGGATTGAGCATGAAATCGTGGAAGTGACCGGGCTCTGCGGTAACTGCAGCGAGCAGAAAGGTGCGCACTGATGTATTACTGGAGCGCGCTGCAACGTGTGGGAGCGGCGTTGCTCGCAATAGCGGGTATATGGATCATCTGCGCGTGGGCGATGGGATTATGGCCCCGATTCTGAAACTGCACGACTTGACCGTCGCATATAACCGTTATCCGGCGGTGCATCATTTAAAAGGCGAGTTTGCTGGTGGCGCTTTGACGGCTATTACCGGGCCGAACGGCGCAGGCAAGAGCACGCTGCTCAAGACGATTGCGGGCATATTGCCCGTGCATGAAGGTTCTGTCGAGTTCTGTGGGATCACACGTAAGGATATGGCTTATCTCCCGCAGGCGGCTGAGCTGCAGGTGGATTTCCCTCTTAATGTATTGCAGATGGTATGCTCCGGTTTCTGGCGCGTGAGCAATGGGTTCCAGCGTATCAGCAAGCAGCAGCGCGAGCGGGCAGAAGAAGCGCTTGCGGTCGTGGGGCTGCTAGGGATGGCGGACAGGACGCTTGGCAGTCTCTCCGCAGGCCAGTTCCAGCGTGCGCTGTTTGCGCGCGTCATCGTGCAGGATGCAAAGCTGATTATGCTGGATGAGCCGTTCACCGCCATGGATGCAGGCACGACGGACGCATTACTGAAAGTGATCCACCAGTGGCAGGGGGAAGGCCGCACGGTCATCAGTGTTCTGCATGATTTTGATCAGATCAGGGAGCATTTTCCTACCTGCCTGCTGATTGCGCGTGAGTGCATTGCATGGGGAAAATCGCAGGATGTGCTGAAGCCGGAGAACCTTGTCAGTGCGCGGCTGTTCCGCGAAGTTTTACCCCATAGGCAACACTGATATGATGTTATACGATGCGATTATCCAGCCTTTTGCCGATTACGGATTTATGCGCCGGGCACTTGCGGCGTGCATCGTGATGGCCGCAAGCAGCGCTCCGCTCGGCCTGTTTCTGGTGCTGCGCCGCATGAGCCTGATGGGAGACGCAGCCGCGCATGCGATCCTGCCCGGTGTGGCAGTAGCATTTATCTTCAGTGGCGTTGCGCTCTGGCCGATGACGCTTGGCGGGCTTGCCGCCGGGTTGCTGATGGCGCTTGCGGCTGGAGTAGTGACGCGGCTCACTGCGCTCAGGGAGGATGCGAGTTTTACGGCGGCGTACCTTACTTCACTTGCGGCAGGCGTGATGATCATCTCCATGCATGGCAGCGCTATCGACCTTATGCATATATTATTCGGTAATGTGCTGGCGGTGGATAATGATTCGCTGCGGCTGATCGCGATGATCGCCACGGTGAGCCTTTTGACGCTGGCCGTGATTTACCGGCCTTTGATTATGGAATGTTTCGACCCGTTCTTCCTCAAGGTGCAGCAGGGGCGCGGAGCGGTGTATCATCACCTGTTTCTCGTGCTGGTGGTGCTGAATCTGGTGGCGGCGTTTCAGGCTTTAGGAACGCTCATGGCGGTGGGTATCATGGTGCTGCCTGCCATTGCTACACGGTTCTGGACGCGCAATATTGATATAGCCGTAGGGCTCAGTATCCTGTTCGGCATCCTCTCTTCCGTAATAGGGCTGCTGCTTTCCTACCATTACAGCCTGCCTTCCGGCCCGGCGATCGTGCTGACAGCGAGCGCATGGTACATCATTTCCGTCTTTGCAGGGGCAGATGGCGGCATATTGATCCGGTTCTTTCCGCGTAAGCATTTCCATTAAGAGCATTCGTTATGAAAGCATTGCTGATCTCCATGCTGGTATTGCTTTTGCCGATGCAGGCCAGTGCGCAGCATAAGCTAAAGGTCGTGGCCAGTTTTAGCGTACTTGGCGATATTGTGCATCAGGTGGCACAGAACGATGCGGATGTGCAGGTGCTTGTAGGACCCAACGGTAATGCGCATGAATATGAGCCCACCACGGCGGACGCGCGCATGATTGCGGATGCGGATATAGTGTTCGTCAACGGGCTCGGGTTTGAGGGGTGGATGCAGCGGCTTATCGCCTCGGCGGGGTATAAGGGGCGGGTGGTGACGGTCAGTGCAGGTGTGAAGCCGATCACAACGCTCGGGCATGAAGACCCGCATGCTTGGCAGGATGTGGCGAATGTAAAGCTTTATGCCGCCAATATTCGCGATGCGCTTGCCCAGACGGATATGGAACATGCGGCGGATTATACTCGCAATGCGGACGCCTATATCGCGCAGCTGGAAGCGCTGGATACATGGGTGAAGGCACAGATTGCGAGCGTACCACCCCAGAAGCGCAAAGTGATCAGCGCGCATGATGCGTTTGGCTATTTTGCCGCGCATTACGGAGTGGTTTTCATTGCGCCGCTTGGCATGAGCGCGGAAAGCCAGCCTTCGGCGGCGGATATCGCCCGGATTATCGATGCTGTGCGCAAGCAGGATATCAGGGCGGTATTTCTGGAAAATATGGCCGATACGCGCCTGATGGAGCAGATAAAGCAGGATTCAGGGGCACATCTGGGCGGAACGCTCTATTCGGACGCGCTTTCGCCTCCACACGGCCCGGCGGCGGATTATCTGGCTATGCAGCGCCACAATGTGGCCGAACTGGTGGCCGCCATGCAGGAAAATCCGGGAAAATAGGCGTCTTAGCTTATTAGGCGCTTGACAGATGGTTACACTGCCCATATACGACTATTCCCACCTGAATTATGGCTCGGTAGCTCAGTGGTAGAGCAGGGGAATCATAATCCCTTGGTCGGGTGTTCAAATCACCCCCGAGCCACCAATTTCCGCTCAAAAGCAAATGGCCCTTCGCATCATATGCAAAGAGGCCACCGCCTAACACTAACAATTTATATTTTGCCGAAAGAAAATCGGCCTTATTCGATAACTGGCACTACTCCGAGTAAGGGTTCGGGTGGAGCTCGCTCGCTTCCTTTACCACATTCAAGGCCTCCTTCGGAGGGAGCTTCGCCAATGCATCCTCAGCTGCTTTCAATGCATCAGGATCATCGGGCTTTGCCGCAGACTTCTGAACAGCTTTTCTGGCATCGTCTCTGGCATTCAATAAGAACTCCTTATCTCGCTGGTCTACGCGAATTGTCATGCATAGACTGTAGGTATTTTCAACCAAGAAAACCAACATATCATTTTGCACATGCTGGCAAACCGTTTAGGGAAACCGCTTCAGCTTCCGACAACTAAACGACGAACACGGGTATTTTAAGAATTATCAATAAATTTGCTAATTTAATAATATGAATTTTTTATGACGGCAGGTTTTACAGGATATCAATGAGATGTTGCGGATGTAAACCGGATTGCAAAAGCCGAGGGATATGATACACCAGCGCAAGTAGCTGCAAGTCACATTACCGGAGGTGCTATGGGTTTACGCTTTCATAAAGCCATTAAAATCTTACCGGGGGTTCACCTGAACCTGAGCAAGAGCGGCGCGAGCATTTCGCTCGGTGAAAAAGGCGTTAGCTATAATATCGGCACCAAAGGTGCCCGCACGACCGTCGGCCTGCCGGGCAGCGGACTTTCCTATTCCAAGTTTTCCTCTTACAGCAAGATCAAAAACGGTGGCATCAGCATGATCGCCATCTGGATCGTGATCGGCGCGGGCGTGGCCGCGCTGGTGATGATGCGTTAATTAAGTCTTCAGTATTAGTAATGCCTGAAAACATAGCAGCAAAATTCAAGCGTGCCGGTGTTGTGCCTGCGGTAGAACCCAAAAAATACGATGTGGTTGCGATTGGAAGGGCTGATACTGATGTTATTGCGGAAGTTTCTGAGCGTTTTCTTCAGGAGAATGGTATTCCCCCCAATGCTCAGAAGGATTGTTCAGCCGATGAAGTGCGGACTCTTCAAGCATCTCTTGGTGCGTTCCAGATTCAGGCAGGTGGAGCAACCGCTAATTCAATGGCGGTTGTTTCCGCACTTGGGGGGCGTGCGGGATTCTTCGGCAAGGTGTGCGATGATGATAAAGGCAAAGTGTTCTTAAATGATTTCAGGCGCAGGAGTGTCGATGTATGTTGCCCTCCTTATAGTAATGAATCTGATATCTCCTCTACCTGCCTTGTTTTGCTCAATGGTAAGAATCGCAGCTTCGCTTACGCTCCAGGAGCAAGCGAGGATTTTTCTGCTCAGGATTTTTCCGGTTTTGACTTTAATTCTACTCATTTCTGCCTCGTAGAGGGAGATCTGCTGACAGGCGTTAATACCAAAGCAAAACCGGCAGTCATGGAAGCTATGAAGCAGGCTGAAGGCAAGTGTCGTATCGCTGTTAATTTGCAGAATATATTGGACTGGAGTGGGCATGAAGATGTGCTGCATTACATTTTACAACATGCCGATGTTGTTATCGGCAATGAGGAAGAGCAGGCTGCATTTTTTGCGGCCAAAAAGAGTAGCCCTGAAAAAGCCGGTCAAATGGTGATTACCACACGAGGCGAAAATGGAGCAGATGTTTCGGTAGGTAATAGAATTCTGCATGTACTGGCCGCTCCTCCTCAAGAGTTTGTAAGCTCGGTTGGGGCAGGAGATGCATTTACTGCAGCGTTTTTATTGGGACAGGCAAGAGGCTTGGAAGTTGATAAATGCGCTCGTCTTGCAGTGCGCGTAGCAAGTAAGGTTATTGAAGAGTATGGAGCTCGTCCCACACGTCCGCTTCAGCATTATTTCCCTGACTTTAAATCAACAGAAGAAGCTTATGCAAGGCTGTAATAGTCAGTTGGGGAAGTGGTGGGCGATCGCAGAATCGAACTGCGGACAGGCTGATTAAGAGTCAGCTGCTCTACCAACTGAGCTAATCGCCCAACAGCCGGAGGAACCACGCTTATAAGATAAATCGCCCGGTATGTAAATGAAATACTCGGGCGATTTTGACTTTTTTACCTAGCGTGAGGTGGCGGCGGTAAGCCACTTGTTTAATATATTGATTAGGAACAATAAAACAAACGAAGCGATCAGCATCACTAGGGCGATGGCGGTGGCTCCGGCGTAATCATACTGCTCGAGTTTCGTGATGATGATGAGCGGTGTGATTTCTGAGACTCCGGGCAGGTTTCCGGCGATGAAGATGACCGAACCGTATTCCCCGAGCCCCCTGGCGAACGCCATCGCAAAACCGGTGACAAGGGCAGGGGCGAGATGCGGCAGGATGATTTTGTAGAAGACCTGCCAGCGGTTAGCGCCGAGCATGGCGGCGGCTTCTTCCACTTCGGAATCCATGTCTTTCAGGATCGGTTCGATCGTGCGGATGACGAAGGGTAGCCCTACGAAAATAAGCGCAATGGCGATGCCTGCGGGAGTAAAGCCGAGCTTGATGCCCATCTGCTCCAGCGGCTTGCCGAGCCAGCCTTGCGAGGAATAAAGTGTGGATAAGGCAATGCCTGCTACGGCGGTGGGCAGGGCGAAGGGGAGGTCGATCATCGCGTCGAGAATGCGTTTGCCCGGTATCCGGTAGCGCACGAGCACCCAGGCGACAATAAAGCCGAAGACGGCGTTCACGGCGGCAGCCACCAGCGACATGCCGAAGCTCACGCGGTAGGACGCCATGACGCGCGGGCTGGTGACGGCATCCACGAATTGCCGCCACGGCATAGCGGCGGTTTCGACGAACAGGCCGGAAAGCGGAATAACAACGATCAGCAGCAGATACAGCAATGTGAAGCCGAGCGTGGTTTTAAACCCCGGTATGACCCCGTGCGACCTGAATGCTGTCAACAATGCCATAAAGATGCCTTGCGGTTAGAGTTTTTCCAGCCTCTGCATGACCTGCCGGATGATGGCGACATGATCCGGCCTGCCGTGATGGACGAATTCTTCTTCCGTGAACCAGCGCACTTCGTCCGTGGTGGCTTCGTAATGCCCGAAATTTTCGGTGTCGATAATCTCCGCGGCAAACAGGTGCATCGGTTTCTGGATGCCTTTGCTTGCGGAAATAAAAGTGAACCCGCCGAGATCGAACATGGAGCGGATGTTTTCCTGCTTCAGTCCGATCTCTTCATTACCTTCGCGCAGCGCCGTGGCGAGCAATGTCTCGTGGAACGACTCGTCGGCATAGTGCAGATCGTCCAGGCGCATGTCGCACCATTCGCCGCTGATGTTGATGCGGCGCGTGCCCTTGGCGATCTGGAACTGGGGCTTACCCAGCACTTCATTTTCCGCGAGCGGTTTCATCGCCATGATTTTTATGCCTTCCGGCTGCCGGACGAACGGCAGAATCCCCACTTTAATCACTTGCGGAGGCAGAACCCCTTCATCATATAGGCGTATAATTTCAAAATTTGCTTGGAGTTTATTTTTCATATCATATAGGTTGACTAGTAACGTTCTTATCGATTGTGCGAGCGGCGATTCTAAAGGGGAACGCCTTGATTGCACAATATAAATATACCAATGGCAGCGAAAAAAATGCCATTGGTATATGAGGTATATAAAGCATATCCTTTTGCCGGATGAAGAAATCCTTTATGACGGCCATGTCCATCCCCGTGTGCTCGTGCCGGGGCTCTTGCTGCTTGGGCTAGCTGCGCTCATCCTGATGGGGGCGAGCAATACGGGCGGCGGCCATTCTTTCCTGCTCAATTTTTCTTACCGCCTTGCACAGAATTTTCCGTCTACTATGGGGCTCTACCGAATGCTCTGGAACTGGCAGACCACGACCCCCAATATTGCACTGGAGATCAAGGTCGTGGCGCTCGGCATTGCGATGTACGGTTTCTCCAAGTTAGGCACCCAGCTGGCCATCATGCAGACGACGGAGCTGGTCGTGACGAATCTGCGCATTATCGCCAAGACGGGGATTCTTACTGTCATTACGCTGGAAATGGACCGGCGGCGTGTGGCCGGTGTTACGGTTTACCAAACCTTCTGGGGGCGGCTGTGGGGGTATGGCAATATCTACATCCAGGGCTTTACAAGTTCCATTGGAGGCTTACCCATCATGGTGAATCCGCACATGGTGGAAAAGTTCGTAAGCTAATTTTAGAGCGGATTGCCGTTCATAAAGGATTTGCATTCCTGCGTCATGAACTGGCTCGCGTTGTCTTCGGATGAGCCGGACATTTCATGCTTACGCGCTTCGTCGTATTTCTGTTCCGACGTTAAAGCAGTGATGGCGGCAGGGCTGAAGCTGCATTCCATCTTCATGTTATTGGGCAGCAAAAATTCAACAAGGCAGTGATCGCCTTCCTTGCCCTTGATAATATTCTTCGATGTCGAGGATGGATCCATCGGGTTGGGATAAGCGAACGTATAAGGAGTACAGGTTTTTAAATTATCCATGTACATCATGCTATGTTCATAGAAAGCATTATCGGGCTCCGCAGCAGCTGCATAAGGCAATGCGGCCGCAGCCAGGAAAGTGAGAAGGATGCGGGATGCTTTATGAGCCATATATGCCTCTGGTAAAGGTTAGTAACCTGTCATGATACGGTCCACCAGCTGCTTCACGGTAGGAACAAACCCATTCGCGTAGAAGGGGTCCTGTCCGAACTTGTAAGCATTATGGCCGGAGAACATCAACTGGTTTTCCACATCGCCGGTATGGACAATGGCCTGCAGCGTTTTCTGAATGCAGAAACTGCGCGGGTCGGCCTTTTTGCCGGTGGTGAAATCGTCACGGTCTTTCCAGTTGCTGAACTTGCAATGGCTCAGGCAGCCCATGCAGGCAATCTGGTCAGCCAGGATTTCCGCTGATTTTTCCGGTGTGACGAAGACCAGGGTTGAATCTTCCGTTTTCAGCGCTTCCGTAAAACCATGAGCGATATATTCCTCTGCCTTGGTTTTGTCCGCAGTGCGCACGTAAACCGGCCTGCCGCGCGGGCCGATCAGCAATGTTTCCACGAACTCATCTTCATCCGGCGCGGTGCGGTAGTCGATCTGCCGGTGGCTGCGTTCAGTCAGTTCGTGGATGAATTCGTTCTTTACCGCGGAGGAATAAAAACCGGTAGGGCTGAAACGGTTCAGGTAGACATCGCCTTCCTTCAGCGTGAGCAACTTGCGTTTCCAGGTATCCGGGACCGGGCTTTCCTTCGTCAGCAGCGGACGCGTGCCGAACTGGAAGGCAATTTTGCCGATCTCGGGATTTTCGAGCCAGCTTTCCCAGTCTTTCAGATGCCATGCTCCGCCCGCCATGATGATGGGGGTATCCTGCAGGCCGACTTCATTCATGAATTTGCGTATTTCAGCCACGCGCGGGTACGGATCTTCCGGTTTGCGCGGATCTTCGCTGTTGGAAAGGCCGTTATGCCCACCTGCAAGCCACGGATCTTCATACACTACGCTGCCCAGCAGATGGGGAACCTTGCTGTAGGAGCGCGCCCATAATGCGCGGAATGCACGCATGGAGGAAACGATAGGATGATAGTAGACATTATATTGCGCTGCGATTTCCGCAAGCTTATAGGGCATGCCCGCGCCGCAGGTGATGCCGTGGATGATGCCTTTGCTGCCTTCGAGCACGCCGTGGAGGATGCGCTCAGCGCCGCCCATTTCCCACAGCACGTTCATATGGATTCGGCCCTGGCCGCCGGAAATATCGTGTGCGCGGCGTGCCTGTTCAATGCCGCCTTTGATGCCAAATTCAATCAGTTCTTCATGACGTTCACGGCGCGTCTTGCCATGGTAAATTTGGGGAATGGGGTGGCCCTGTTCGTCATACGTATCTGCGTTGACGCCGGAAAATGTGCCCACGGCACCCGCTGCAGCAAACGCTCCGCAGCTTACGCCGGTGGTTGCCGCAATCCCTTTTCCGCCTTCGATGATGGGTAGCACTTCTTTTCCCGAAATTACCACGGGCTTCAATTTATCTGTAAATGCCATTTCCTAACCTAGTCTGAAGCTTGCGTCCTGATGTTGCCACTGCCGGATGCTCCCGTTCCGGCAAGAGAAACGCAGTATATTGACGCTTCGTTACAATGCAATATTATTTATTAATCCTGCCATTGGCCCTTATGGAGCGATCAGGAATAATTCCGCTAGAATCTTGATTCTACTGTGCAACTATATTAAGCACTTAAGCATTCTATCACTATCGTAACTTATATAGTACCTGTTTTTATGAAAAATGTTCTCGCGGAAATCTGTCAGGTAAAACTGGATCATGTAGCGGCGCGTAAATTAGAGCGCCCCCAGCAGGAATTGACTTCCGCGGTCCAGTATCTGCCGGCCACGCGAGGATTTATCCGTGCGCTTCAACGTCAGGAAACGGGATTGATAGCGGAGGTTAAAAAAGCCTCTCCGAGCCGGGGAATTATCCGCAATGATTTTGATCCTGCAAGTCTGGCCGTTGCTTATGAAGCTGGCGGTGCGGCATGTCTTTCAGTGCTGACGGACGAGCCTTATTTCAAGGGGCACGATAATTATCTTGTGGCGGCCAGAAACGCGGTACGCCTGCCTGTGCTGCGCAAGGATTTTATGCTGGATACGTACCAGATCACGGAATCGCGCGTGCTTGGGGCGGATTGCATCCTGCTGATCGTGGCGGCGCTCAGCGATGCGCAGGCGCAGGAACTGGAGCAAGCGGCGCATGAATTGAATATGGACGTACTGATCGAAGTGCATGATGCCGATGAGCTTGAGCGGGCTTTGCAGCTTAAATCTCCGCTGATAGGCATCAATAACCGTAACCTCAAAACGCTGGAAGTGGATCTTGCGACAAGCGAAGCGCTTGTGAAGCTGGTGCCACAGGACAGGGCGGTCGTGTGCGAAAGCGGCATTGCCACGCATGAGGATGTTCTGCGTATGAAGCGCGCCGGTATTCATTGTTTCCTGGTCGGGGAATCGCTGATGCGTCATCCGGACGTGGAGCAGGCTACAAAGCAGCTGCTCGGCACGCGCTAGGCGTGTAATTCAAAGTTTTAACTGTCGCCTGCCTTTTATCCGAGTGCATTTATGACACCTGTTCGAGTGCTAAATAGGAAATCAGTTGCATTTTCCGATACTTTGGCATAGTCAGAACATCCTTTAGTTATTTTTATGGAGTTGTGAAAGTGTCCAAAGCCGTCTGTGTATTTTGTGGTGCAAGCAATAATGCTCCGAAGGAGCATCTCGATATCGGAACCAAGTTTGGCGAGATGCTGGCAAGGGAAGGCATCCGTCTGGTTTACGGCGGCGGCGATTGCGGCGTAATGGGAACGGTTGCCAATGCTGTACTGCGCAATAACGGCAAGGTAACAGGCGTATTTCCGCGCAGCCTGAAAAATATCGAATCCGAACACGCTTCCTTAAGCGAAATTATCATGGTGGAAAGCATGCATGAGCGTAAGCGCATCATGTTTGAGCGTTCGGATGCTGTCGTGGTGCTGCCGGGCGGTTTCGGCACGATGGATGAAATGTTTGAAATCATTACCTGGAAACAGCTCCAGTTCCATAACAAGCCGGTCGTCATCCTGAATAACCAGGGTTATTGGGATCCGCTGGTTTCTCTGATGGACAATATCATTGAAACGGGCTTTGCAAAATATGAAACCCGCAGCCTGTACCGTGTGGTCAATACAATTGACGAAGCGCTTCAGGAAGTTCGTTAATTAGCTGCGAATATACGGCTATAAAAAAAGAAGGAGGATGTCTGCACATCCTCCTTTTATTTTTGCCATGAAGAAAATCCTAATTCCTGGTA
Organism: Rickettsiales bacterium; assembly: GCA_035765535.1. Taxonomy (NCBI): domain Bacteria; kingdom Pseudomonadati; phylum Pseudomonadota; class Alphaproteobacteria; order Rickettsiales; species Rickettsiales bacterium. The sequence continues at coordinate 89,966 of DASTXE010000005.1, forward strand.
ACCTGAGTAATATCCATTTCCCAGAACTGCTGCTCAGCCAGTTTGCGCAAATAAGCATCTCCGCTGGCGGCGGTAGGGGATGTTGCGGGAATGTGGGGCTGAGGATTCAGGGGTAAAATATTATTCTCAATATGCTTGATATGTTTTTCCTGCAGCGTGACGCTGGTCTGCTGCAGGGGGGCTGCGGCAGTCACGGCGGCAGGCTGGGTATCCTTCCTGCGTGAAGGCAATATGCGCGTGCATAGCATCAGCATGCGCCGCAGAAAGCCAGCTTTGTGATGTTGAACCGGGTGCGCATCGCGCTCCTGGCTGATGGTGATCTTAAGTTGTGGGGCCGAACTGACTCTTGGTTCTGTCAGTGTTGAGGCGGTATTGCCCGGTGTGTTGGTGCCTGTGTTTTGCATATGTTCCCCCCTTATTGTATGGCTGCTGAAACTGGTTTCATTTTCTGCTGTGCAATCGTGTCCGAGAAGTTACGCTGTTCCTCCGACATACGTCTGTCCGCCAGGATTGTTTCTGGTGTGCTCTGAGGATTTCTTTCGAGCTTTCTATTGAGCTCTGCCGCTTCTTCCGGCGTAATTTTATATTCCGGGAAACCTGGTACGGTGGCGGTCGCGCCTACAGGATTTTCCGGCTTGATATCATATACATTATTATAGACGGCCTTGCTGGCGCTGGAGATGGCTCCGATAGTATTTAGTGCGCCGTCAAATACCATGCCGGGTATTCTCTTGCGGCCTTTGTCGATATTTTCTTCTACCGTAGTGTCGATACCTTTCTGCTTCTGCAGTTCACGCAGTTTGAATTCGTCATCTATGGTGCGCGTAATGGCTTCGGTGCCGGCGTTATAGCCAGCTTCTGCGAATGTCTTTGCGCCAAAAATGGCACCTGCTATGATGGTCGCACCGATAATGGGCAGTGCCAGATGCACGGCAGTCAGGGCGAGAAGGCCGCCTACGACTGCGCCCGTAACAGCGCCAATCAAGCTGCCCCCCAGGCCACCCTGAAGATAACCCTTGATGCCACCCATGAAAATTTTCTCGTCGTATTTCATGTGCAGGTCGTGAATCATTTCTTCGCGTTCCATGCGGCGCTCTTTCAGGCGCGGATCTTTTTCTTGCTCAATGAACTGTTCGTGACCTTCCTTGCCCTTCTTCCTGCCATTGACGAAGCTATCGATCTTATTGAAGACTGTGCCGAAAATTCCGCGATCGATACCAAAAGTCAGCCCCAGCAAACCAAACACCAAAGCGCCTGCGACAATCGGGGCTGCTGCTGCGCTTAATCCCAATACACCGCCACCGATAAGGGTCGCGATAACCGGTATTTCTGCTTCTGCGGCAATTCCAATCAATGCACCAGCCGCCATTCCAACCAATGCGCCTGTTGTGCCGGATTTCCACTGAAACCACGAGCGTTTCCTTTCGGGGTTACCCTGATAGTGGTAATCATCAAAATTCATTAAACGATCTTTGAGGATCTTTTCCTGATCGCCTTCATTGGCAGGATCAAGGGCGCTCGCATGGCTTTCTGCCAGGCTTGCCGCTCGCGAGCCAGATGCTGTGCCAATGCTGCTGAGTTGTTCTGCGCCGGTGAGCGCGCCTGCGCCTGCGAAAGCTGCCACGCCTAAAAGTCCTAAAGGAGGAAAGATGGCCATCGTTGCAAGGCCGATAGCTCCGCCAACCAGTGTACCGAGCGAAACACCAGTCAGCATGCCCCGGACGTGGTGTTTATACCCACCCCAGAAGATGCGCTGGTATTGTTCCGGATTATTGCCTGCCGTGCGAGTCTGCCATGTCTCCGGCTGGGCAATTCCGATTCCCGTTGTTTCGACCATTACAATTTATCTCAAACGCTGGTGACTTATCTCCAGAATTCATTATATTGACAACATGGCGATTAGAAAAGTTAAGTTTTTGTGACATCGTAAAGTAACACACTGATTAATAATGTATAATTTAACCACGAGAGTTTAAAGATGCGCGTTTCCCGTTTTTTCCTGCCCCTGCTTAAAGAAACCCCCTCGGAAGCCCAGATTGTTTCCCATCGCCTGATGTTGCGCGCCGGGATGATCAAATTACAGGCAGCGGGTATCTACAGCTGGCTGCCACTGGGGCTTAATGTCCTGAATAAGGTAGAAAATATTGTCGCGGATGAGTTGAATAAGGCCGGATGTATTCAATTGCGTATGCCAACACTTCAACCAGCTGATTTATGGAAAGAATCCGGGCGTTATGATGCGTATGGCGAAGAAATGCTGCGTTTTCCCGACCGTTCGGGGCGTGAGTTGCTCTACAGCCCGACCTGCGAGGAAGTGATTGTCGATATTTTCCGCAGCTATGTGAAGAGCTACAAATCCTTGCCGCTCCATCTCTACCAGATCAATTGGAAATTCCGCGATGAGATCCGCCCCCGTTTCGGTGTCATGCGCGGTCGTGAATTCCTGATGAAAGATGCCTATTCCTTCCATGTGGATATTGAGGATGCCAAGCGCGAATATTCCAAGATGTATGAGGTTTACCATAATATTTTCCACCGCATGGGACTCGTTACAATTGCAGTGAATGCTGCGACGGGAGAAATTGGCGGAAGCCAGAGCCACGAGTTTCATGTGCTGGCAGAAACCGGTGAGAGCCAGGTTTATTACGATGCCGTAGTGGATGATTACCGTAGTGGCAAGATCGCATTCGACAGTGAAAAACTTCGTGGGCTTTATGCTGCAGCGGATGAAATGCATGATGCTGCGAAATGCCCCGTGCCTGCGGACCGTCTGCGTACGGCACGCGGTATCGAAGTGGGGCAGATATTCCTGCTGGGACGCAGATATACGGATGCGATGAAAGTGGATGTAACCGGACCGGACAGTCAGCCCGTTCGCGTGGAAATGGGGACTTACGGTATCGGCGTTTCCCGTCTGCTTGGTGCGATTATAGAAGCTAATCACGATGAAAACGGCATTATCTGGCCGGAGCCGGTAGCGCCCTACCGTGTGGGGCTTATCAATATCCGTGTTGGCGATGCTGCATGCGATAAAGCGGCAGAAGAATTATATAGTAAACTTATCGCTGCAGGCGTAGAGACTTTGTATGACGATACTGCGGAGAGCGCCGGCAAGAAGTTTTCGGGTATGGATCTCATCGGCCTTCCGTGGCAGGTTGTCGTAGGCCCCAAGGGGGTGGCTGCGGGAGTCGTTGAACTGAAAAACCGCCGCACCGGCGAAAAGATTGAATTGTCACAAGAAGCATTATTAGGAAAGCTTACAGCATGATAAAAAGTCTTTTACTCTCTGCTTTATTGTTGCTACCGCTCACGGCGAATGCAGGTGGAATGCCGCATTGGAAAGTGAATGCAGGCAAGAGCTGGGTTCAATGGGCAACCGTCTCTTCCGGTAAGCCTATTACAGGTTTTTTCCCAACCTTTTCTTCCGACATCGTATTTGATCCTGCACAGCTTAATAAGAGCAGTGTGCGTGTAGAAATCAAAACGGAGGAAGTGAAAACGGATGATACGGATGCACGTGAAAACCTTCCAAGCCGAGATTGGTTTGCCAGCAATCAGTATCCGTTGGCGATCTTCAATTGTACCCAGTTCCAGTCTCTGGGAGGCGGCCGCTATCTTGCCAATGGTACGTTGACGCTGCGTGATAAAAGCCTTCCGGTGCAATTGCCATTCTCCCTGAAGATAAGCGGGAACACAGCGGTAATGGATAGTGACGTGGTCTTGAAGCGCCTGGATTTCGGCGTGGGGCAGGGCTCATGGGCAGATACGAACGCCATTGCAGATGCCGTCAAAGTGAAAGTGCATGTGGAAGCTGAGTTAGCTGCTGCGCGCGGAGGGTGAGCCTGTTGAATGCGCAAATTCCGGTCTGCCGATTTTGTGCAGCCACAGTACGCCGGGCAGGCAGGCTATAAAGGAGAGCGCGAAGAAGCACAGTGATAGGGAAATGCCTAATTCTCCATCGGCACTGCTTTCCGTATAATGGCGCAAAAGCGTTGCACCGTAATAATATGCGCTTTCTTTGATGCCCAGGCCGCCGACGGAGATCGGGATCATGGCGGCAACGCTGGCAGCGCAATAGAGTGTGGCGTAGTCGATAAATCCGTGACCGTTACCAAGCGATCGCCAAAGCATCCAGACGGTCAGTACCCAGAATACTTGCGCGGAAAAAGAGTAATGCAGTGAAACCAGCATGGTTTTAGCAGGTTGTTTCAGCAAAATCCATGAGAGGGCAGTGTAACCAATGAGTGTCAGTGCCGCCGCTGCAATTAGCAAGGGTTTGTGATAGGGGATAGCGGAGGTCCAGTTGTAACCCCACAGGCTGGCATACATAAATAATAATAGAATACACAAGCCGCTGGCGCGGTCGGCCACCATAATTTGAATGCCTTTTGCAGTCGGCATGTCGAAGCGCTTGCGCGATAGCATGACCTTATATGCATCGCCGCCAATGCCGCCAGGCAACAGGAAATTATAAAATGTTCCCACGTAAAACAGGATAACGGCGAATTTGTGGGAAAGATGATAACCGGAGCGTTGGAAAAAATAACGGGTACGCAAAGCGGAAATAAGCTGTGCGATTGTCATGCACAACAAAGCGCCCAGCAAGTGCAGTGTCGAGATATGGCGCATGTAGCTGCCGATCTTTTCTATATCGGTTTTATACAGTATTAATGCCAGCAGCAGAAGAGCCAGCACATACTTGGCTACGGATTTGGTTTTTGACGTCATGAATTACCGGCGTACTTGCTGCAAGGATGCTATTTCTTCGGCAGGTATTGTTCGGGATCAACAGGGGCTCTGCCTTTGCGCAGCGAGAAATGCAGCTGCGGTGTTTTGGCGTTTCCGCTGGCGCCGACATAGGCGATGATGTCGCCCTGTTTCACGTGCTGGCCTTTCTTAACCGCGAGCCTGCTGGCATTGGCATAAGCGGTAAGCCATGAATTGTCGTGGCGCAGGATCACCATATTGCCGTAGTCTTTCAGATCGTCACCGGAATAGACCACGGTACCGCTGGCAGCCGCAACGATAGGCTCCCCTTCTTCAAGGGAGATATTGATACCGTCATTCTCGGCACCCTTGAAATGCGCGGTGATCTTGCCTCCGGTTACCGGCCAGATCAGGCCGATACCGTCATGCGCATATACTTTTCCGGGAGCGGAAGCATCCGCTGCGCCTGCCACGGGGGCTGCTGCGGGCTGTTCCAGTGGCTTGGAGGGAGGGGTATTAAACGGGGAGGAGATATCCTCGTTGGTGACGGTAATGCTGTTGTCCGTGTTGCTGCCGCCGTAGGTATTAACATCATTGCCGTTGGGCGAGTGTTTCTGATTCGCCTGCACGGGGGGCAGGTCCGATTCTCCCACGGTGGGTACCGCAGCTGCTTTCACAGGTCTGGAAGCCGGAGTTCCGGGGCTATAAGAAGAGCTATTATCATCTGCCTCCCCGTAGCTGGCGGAACCTTCGCCGCGGCCATAATATTTCTTGCCAAGGTCTTCTACCGGGGCCTGGTTGGGAGAGCATGCTGCCAGCAACAATATTGCCAGGCTAGCGAGAGATAAGCGTGTCAGTGCTTTCATATAGAAACCGGCTCCTGTGGGAAAGAGAGTTCATGACGCGCGCGCCAGTCATCCGTTACGTAATTGATGATGAGCGACCTGCGTGTATCCAGTATTTTGCGTTTCTCGAAGCCGTGATAGCTGTTGGGCTCTTTGGGGACGAAGATCATGCCCTGATTCATAAAGGAAGGCGCACGACCGAAATGGCTCTTGTCCGCATTGTAAATATCGGTGCCGAGCGTTTGCGCATCTTCGCCCGTATTGAGGTAAATCTGGATAGTCACCAGTTTCTCTTTGATATCCATATGCGGTTCAAGCCAGAAGCCATTTTTATCCTGGCAATATTCTATACGCAGATAACTGCCTGCACAGGATATACCGCATAACTGCTCAATTGACCGGATGACGTCGCGGTTCTGGAAAATATCTGCCACCTGTTTCATTGTGCCATATTCCGCCTGCATCTGTGGCGAGAAAAAGCGGCGCAGTTCGTTATGACTGTCGCGTTTGCCTTGCGTGTCATATTCACCGGCGGCCTGAATAGGAAGAGCGATAACCTGTTTACATAATTCGGTTGGAAGTGCGCCTTCAAACAGCCAGTAGGTGTAAGGGACCGTCTTTTTTTCGGCGTTATTGAAAGCCGTTACGGCACCTGAAATGGCAGCGTCTGTAGCGGAACTGGAAGAAGCGGAATTCTGTATGGTGGCTTGCATGGATTTTCTTAATGAATAGAATCTATAATACGTATGCTTAAAAGCTTAGTTTTTCATACAGCAAAAGCCTGCCTATAGCAAGGCGATTACGCCCCTCTGCCCTTGACGAAGCGTGTGCCGCAAAGCAGGTTATGAAACCCGGTTTTGTCCTTAGGCAGGGCAATGGACAAGGCCCAGATAAGTGCCATGAAAGCCGCGAGAGCCAATGCTGCAAAGCAAAGCTGCTGGAACTGGCTGAAGGGAACGTGGATAATCGTTTCTATTTCAGCAATGCAATCATCCAACCCGATATTCTGTTCCTTGCAGCTCTGCCTTAATTCACTGACAGCCACCAGGTCGAATTTGGACTGTATGTACATGATACCTGCAAAGCAGAACATCCAGCCAATGGTGCTGGTAACCAGCCAGTACATAGCCTGTCCGACAGAAACTTTACTGCCGTCTGCATTGCAGATATGGAAGTGCAGCAGGTACATTCCGGGAGTGGCTTTCATTCTGCTGGAAAAAAAGAAAGCGTAATAGGCGCATGCCACCACCACGGAGATAGCCTCCTTTACCCAAGGGTAATCCAGCCCCGGGAGCATCATGATGCCGTAATAAATGGGCGTGAAAATGGCGAGGTCAATACAGACTGATAAGAAGCGTACCCAGAAACCGGCATAATCTGTGTGATCGAATTTGCTTTGTGCTATAGTGTCCTGCATATCGAGCCTTTGTTTTTGGGAAGTTTAAAAACTTTTCAAAATACGTCAAGGGCTTAACTGAATATTTTTTGCAAAAACGGTCAAAGGCGCATGAATATACTCTTTATTACCAGCGGCAGCATAGGCGATGCTATTATCTCTTCCGGGATATTTAATTATCTTGCCGACCAATATCCGCAGGCGCGTTTTACTGTTGCGGGCGGTCCTGCTGCTGTCAGTGTATTCGAAGCATTTCCGAGACTGGATCGCATTATTAAAATTATCAAGCAGCCGCGTAATCGGCATTGGCTCACTTTATGGCAGGAAGTGCGCGGGCAGAAATGGGATATTGTGGTGGATCTGCGCGGATCGGCTCTCAGTTATCTGCTAAGGGCAAAGAGGCGCTATGTTTTTTTCCGTCCGGATAAATCCAAGTCGAAAGCTCAGCAGCTTGCGCTGATGATGCGGCTTCCCGCACCGCCGCCCACGCGACTTTGGTCCAGCGCAGAGGCAAAAGCGAATGCGGAAAAATTACTGCCTGCGGGTAAGCAAATAATCCTGCTGGCTCCTAAAACCAATTCGGAAGCGAAGGACTGGCCTATTGAGCGATTTGCGGAACTTGCAAAGCGGCTCTGCACGCCGAATACAGTTTTCGTAGTACTTGCAGCGCAGGTGCAAAAGGAATCTGTGCAGCCTATTATAGAGGCGTTACCCAAAGAGAATGTGCTGGATTTAAGCGGCGTAACCGATCTGCTCACCGCCTATGCAATCATGGAGCGTTCGCAACTATTTATCGGCAATGATTCGGGCTTGCTGCATATGGCCGCCGCTTCCGGCATTCGTTGCGTTGGTCTCTATGGGCCTTCTAACGACAAGGTTTATGCGCCGCGCGGGCCGCACGTGACAATCGTGAAATCCTATGATTTTGCGATGGGCGAGAAAGAGAAGCGCGACAATAAATACATGCAGATGATCAGCGTGGATCAGGTAGAGCAGGCGGTGCGCAGCGCCATGCACTCGCTTTGAGAGTTACCACCGGTGCTCGAAGCGTTTACGCACATACATGGCCAGTGAGTTCAGCAGGGCCAGTATAACGAGCAGTACAAGAATCCCGGCATCGGTTTTCTGCACGAAGCTTTCCTGCGGATTCGTGGACCAGAGATAGACCTGCACGGGCATGGTGGTGGCGGGATCCAGCAGGTTATGCGGAATATCCACGATAAAGGCTACCATACCGATCATCAGCAGTGGCGCAGTTTCGCCCATGGCCCTGGCAATGCCGAGTATCGTTCCGGTCATAATACCGGGAATGGCAAGCGGGAATGTGTGGTGCAGTACGACCTGCAGCGGCGAGGCGCCAAGACCGCGCGCAGCGTCGCGTATAGTATCCGGAATAGCTCTCAAGCTTGCGCGCGTGGCGATAATGATTGTGGGCAGAATGATAAAGGCAAGCGTAAAACCGCCGGCCAGTGAGGCTGAGCGTGGCATACCCATAATATTAAGGTATAGCGACAGGCCCAGCAGGCCGTAAACGATGGAAGGAACGGCCGCCAGATTATTGATATTCAGTTCGATCAGGTCGGTTATCCAGCCTTTGGCAGCGAATTCTTCAAGGTAAATCGCCGCCATTACCCCGACGGGTAAAGCTATCATCATGCAGGCGAGCAATGTGAGGAGCGATCCAACCATACTTCCCAGGAAACCTGCCAGTTCAGGTTCCAGCGAATCGCCTTGCGTGAAGAAGTAGGGTGAAAAAGTCAGCCGCGCCGCGTTGTCTCGCTGCAGGCTTTCCAGCCATCCTAACTGCATGTCGCTGATTTTGCGGTTATCCTGTGGTGTTTTGCGCGTGACGTGTTCTTTAAGCGCCATATCAACTTTGTCCGAGGCTGGCAGCCATAATTCTACCGGCCGGTGCAGAATTGTTTCGTCCTTCAATATTGCATCGCGCACTGCCTGTATGGCGCCGGAGCTTAATAGCGCCATTAAAGCACGCGTGTCGTGTGGGTTTTTGACTTCCGGGAAACGAGAGGTCAATGCCTGTTTGATGAACGGGCTGACGTCGGCATGGCGCCATTTGGACTTCTCACCAAGTGCCGTAGCGTCCACTACGACAGGGAGGCGTATTTCTGCATGGAAGAAACCGTCATAGCCATGTTTGACGATGCTTCCCAGCAGCAGGACAAGCATGGAAAGCGCCAGGGCTATGGCTAATTGACCGTAAAGTTTGAAACGCCGCTCTGCCTTATGGCGCGCGGCCATATTGGATATTTGCTTATTCATAAGCCTCACGGTATTTCTTGACGATGCGCAGGGCGATAAAATTAAGGGCGAGCGTTACGGCGAATAATACGAACCCCAGTGCGAAGGCAGCCAATGTTTTGGGGCTGTCGAACTCCTGATCCCCGACCAGCAGGGACACCATCTGAGCTGTAACGGTGGTGACTGAAGCCAGCGGATTGGCCGTAAGATTGGCCGCAAGGCCAGCCGCCATGACGACGATCATCGTTTCACCGATGGCGCGTGAAACGGCCAGCAGCATAGCGCCCATGATGCCGGGCAGGGCGGCGGGCAGCACGACTTTGCGAATGGCTTCGGATTTGGTGGAGCCTAAACCCAACGAAGCGTCGCGCAGGGCACGCGGAACGGCGCTGATAATATCATCCGACAGCGAAGAAATGAACGGTATGATCATAATGCCCATCACGAACCCAGCGGAAAGCGCGCTTTCCGAAGCAACCGGGATATGCAATGCTGTTCCCAGGGATTTCAGTACGGGAGTAACGGAAATAATCGCAAAATATCCGTATACTACCGTTGGAATGCCCGCGAGGATCTCCAGTATCGGTTTAATCAGCGCATGGGTCTGACGGGAGGCGTATTCCGACAGGTAAACAGCAGAAAGAAGACCTATCGGCGTGGCTACGGCCATCGCGATCAGCATGATAAGGCAGGTTCCTGCAAACAGAGGCACGGTGCCAAATGAGCCGGAGCTTCCGGCCTGATCGGCACGCATGGCGGTTTGCGGTGTCCAGTGCAGGCCAAACAGAAAATCGAGCGGATTAACAAAATGGAAGAATTCCAGTGACTTGGAGAGAATGGTGAAGATAATAGCTACTGTCACCGCAATGGAGAATAATGCCGAAAGCATGAACAATGCTTCCAGGAGCTTTCCGGTCCAGATTTGGTTACTCTTCTTCATAAATCTGCAGATATACGCTGAATGTACTGCCTTCTCCTACCACACTATCAATCGTAAGTATACCGTGATGACGGTTGATAATGTGCTTCACAATGGCCAGCCCCAGCCCCGTGCCGCCGATGGAGCGCGTCCTCGCGGAATCCACGCGGTAGAAGCGCTCTGTCAGGCGCGGCAGATGTTCGCGCGGGATGCCTTCACCGTTATCGATAATAGCAACGCAAAGCGCACGATGAAGTTTGCTGAAATTCGGGTCTTCAGGGATAATAGAGGTCACGCGGGCGCTGACGGTGACTTCGGTTCCGGCATTGCCGTATTTAATGGCATTGCCGATCAGGTTGTGCATAACTTGGCGTAATTCGCCTTCTTCGCCCTGCGCGTAAGGCAAATTGTCCGGCACATCGAGCCGGAGCGTCATATTCTTTTCCTTAATTGCCCAGGTGAAGGCTTCTTTTGTGCCGCGAATGAGCTGCAACAGGTCCACTTTGCCGTCCGGGATTGTCCACTCATTTGCCTGAATCTTGGAAAGCGTCAGCAGGTCGTCAATCAGGCTTTGCATGCGGTTGGCCTGTTCGTCCATGATGCGCAGAAACTCTTCATGGGCTTGTTTATCGTCTTTGGCAGGGCCGCGTAACGTTTCGATGAATCCTTTAAGGCTCGCCAGCGGTGTGCGAATTTCATGGCTTGCATTGGCTACGAATTCGGCGCGCATCCTTTCCACGCGCTGCAGTTCGGTAATGTCATTGAGTGTAATAATGATGGCGATGCTTTCACCCGAGGCTGCAGGGAAAAAAAGGTTCACCATCGCCCTGAAATCGCGCATGAGGCTATCGAGATGGAATTCCACAAGGCGTCCCTGCCGCTCTTCGATGACGGTGGCGATAGCGTTGAGCAATTCTTCGCTCGGGATGATGCTGCTTAAGGATTTATTGGCCAGATTCTGGCCGAAAACGTCACGTGCAGCCTTATTGGTGCGGATAATCTTCTGCGCGTTATTGCACATGATCAGAATGTCGGGCAGGGAGTCCACCAGCGTTTCATATTCCGTAATCAGGCCTGCAGTATATTTCTTTTTCTTTTCCCAATAACGGTGTAGGTTAATAATGCTATTTGGCAAGTCACTGATTGCACTTAAATATTTTAAGGACGGCTCCTCGCCCTGGCGGTCTTCCGCCAGGTCATTCACATAGTCGGTAAGCGAGCTGATATTGCTCAGGAACATGCGCACAATAATAAAAGTGCACAGCAGGATCGTCGCGTAGCAATAGAGCACGGCATTGAAGGAGATTGCCGAAAACACGAGGGCCAGGATCAGCGTCATCAACGCCGGAGCGGTGGCGATAATGGCGGATTTGAGCAGCATTATAAAGGGAACTTTATTTCGCATTTTTTACCCGGCGTTTAAAAACCTTATATTTTCGTCATAGCCAAATAGATACAGCAGGCATTTAAGCGCCTCACCGCGTGCAGACTTCAGTTCTGCGTCATTATGCAGAATAAGCTTCACGTCCTGGTGGGCAGCATACAGTAATTCCTGGTTTTGTAAAAGATCGGCAAAATGAAACTCCATCATTCCGCTCTGGCGTGTGCCTAAAATGTCGCCACTGCCGCGCAGACGCATGTCTTCCTCGGCAATGCGGAAGCCGTCATTGGTCTCGCGGATGATTCTGAGGCGTGACTTGGCGATATCGTTGCATTCGTCAGTGTAGAGCAAGATGCAGGAGGATTGCTTGTCGCTTCTGCCGACGCGCCCGCGCAACTGATGCAATTGTGCCAGGCCAAAACGTTCTGCATGTTCGATGACGATGACGGTTGCATCCGGCACGTCTACACCAACCTCCACAACGGTCGTGGCAACCAGAATATCGTACTGGCTGCCTGCGAATCCGCTCATGACGGCATCGCGCTCTTCGGCTTTCATGCGACCATGCGCCATGCCCGCGCGTCCTTTAAAGCGGTGCGTAAATTCGATGTATTTAGCTTCTGCCGCAGCAAGGTCGCTTGGCACGTTTTCGTCGTCGCTTTCTTCAACAAGCGGGCATATCCAATACACTTTTTCACCTTTGGCGATCGTGCGTTCTATTCCCTGCAATACATCCTCGCTGCGTGAAATGGGGATGGCCTTGGTCGTGATTTCCAGCCTGCCTGCCGGTTTTTCCGCGAGAATGGAGCAATCCATGTCGCCGAAGGCCGTCATGGTCAGCGTGCGCGGAATGGGGGTGGCTGTCATCACGAGCACATGCGTGTCTTTAGCTTTTCCCGTCAGTGCCAGCCTTTGCGCAACGCCGAAACGGTGCTGCTCGTCAATGACGGCGAGAGCAAGATTCTTGAAGACAACCTTATCCTGAAACAAAGCATGCGTGCCGATCACAATATCGGTTTCTCCGGCTGCGATCTTAGCCAATACGGCTTCATGTTCTTTTGTCTTAAGACTCCCGGTCAGCAGTGAAATGCGCACTCCGGCAGGTTTTGCATAACGTTCTAAAAATGCGAAATGTTGCCTGCCGAGCAATTCTGTCGGCACCATCAATGCCGCCTGACCGCCCGCTTCAACGGCACGTAGCATTGCCATCAGCGCCACAACTGTCTTACCGCTGCCAACATCGCCCTGCAGCAGGCGCAGCATGCGGGTGCCGCTGCACAAATCCTCGTCGATTTCCGCGAGTACTTTCTGTTGTCCTTGGGTCAGGCTATAGGGAAGGGTACTGCTAACTTTATTACGCAAGGTAAAGAGAGCAGGCATCGGCTCAGTCAGCTTGCGTCGCAGGCGGTTGCGCACCAGTGCCAACGCCAGCTGATTAGCCAGTATTTCATCATAAGCCAGACGTTCACGCGCCGGGCTGAGCGGGAGTAACTCTTCCGGCACATGTGGATTATGCACAGCCAGCAGAGAAGTTTTCCAGTCTTTCCAGTGCTTGCTCTGCAGGTGATGCATATCCAGCCATTCAGGCATATCCGGCAGTAATTGCAGTGCGGACTGGATGATTTTGCACAGATGCCGATTGGTAAGGCCGTAGGTGAGGCCATAGACCGTTTCCAGCGACATGATTTTTTGCAGATCGCCTGCCGGAGCGATGATATCCGGATGGGTAATTTGCGGCGCCTGTCCGTAACGCTCCAGTTTACCGCTAACGGCCTTTTGCGCTCCTACAGGCAGCATGGATTTGATGTAATCGGGGCGGGCATGGAAGAACACAAGTGTGATATAACCCTCTGCCGTGTGGCAGATTACTTTGTAAGGTTTTTTCCCTCCCCTGCGTTCCGACGGCTGATGCGTTTCGACTGTCACGATCAGTGAAACGATATCCCCTTCTTTAGCCTCGTGCAGCGGTGGCGTATGTCTGCGGTCGATTACGCTGACGGGGAGGTGAAACACAAGGTCGCGTATCAGTATGCGGCCAAATTCATTTTTGCCGAAAAGCCGGGCAAGCGCCTTTTTTGCCCCGGGACCGACCCCGTTCAGGCGCGTAATATCGGAAAAGAGAGAGAACAGCTTATCCGGACGCATGTGCTTGGATTCTAACCTTTGTTCATCTTTTATTTATCTATTTCTCGTATAATGGAATCGGACAGATAGATAAACAATATAATTGGGTTTAAATAATTTAGTTATTACAATATATTATGGTTTCGTCTATTTCGGATAGCTTAGGGCGGCCTGTTGTCAATATAGATGATATCAGTTCTTATCAGGCGCAAACACCGGTAAGACTTGGACCCCTAAAGCAGGAATTCCTAGGTGAAAGACTAGGACTTTCTCCTCGCATGCGGGATGTCATTACTGCTGTGGAGATTGTCAATAATGACGGTATTACTCATGCGAATGCAGATAGGATTGCCGGTTTGCTCAGGGAAACAGTTCCGGTTGACTTTTTTGTGCTAGAGTGCGGTAGCTGGGAAGGAATTAACCGTCTTGCGGGTTTGGTGGAACAATTACCCGATGATCCGGAGTTTGCCAGCCTGCGTAATGTTATCGAACAAATCCGGCTTAATACGCAAACGGAAGGGAGAGGGCTGGATCAGCCTGTGCCTTCTCAAATAACCTCTTCTTTGCGACCTCAGCCGATGCTGTTTGAACCGTTAATGCACAGGATTGGTGAGGAAGGTATCACCAACGAGAATATGACGGTGGTTATTGCTTCCATAGAAAGATTATCGTTTGCCGATTTTCGTACTACAAATTTTTTAGAGCGACTGGCCCGGCGTGTGGAAAATCTCCCTCAGTATATGGGAGGCAGAGGGCGATTGAAGAATCTCATAGACGCATTGCAGACAATAGGACCCGAGGAAGGCGGTGCGCTTATTCCTGCGGCAGAAGCGGTTGAGATTCTCAGCCAGCGCCATCGCGGAAATTCATGGAGCAGTCGCACAGGTCCCTCCGGTTCCGGAGGAATAGAGCGTTAATTGCCCAGTTCTTCCTTGAGCACTTTCTGCATATGTTCCCAGGCGTTTTTGCTGGCATCAGCGTCGTATGTATTGCGTACATCCGCGAAGAAGCCGTGCTTGACGCCGGGGTAGCGGATTACTTCATGTTTTACGCCTGCAGCTTTCAGCCCTGCTTCCAGAGCGCTCGTCTGTTCCTTGCTCACTGCATGATCCAGATCGCCGACCATATACAGAACGCGGCCTCCGTGTTTTGCGATACCGGGAGAAAGATTGACGGTTGGTTCTGGCTGGCTCAGTGAAATTTCTGTATTGGTGAGCCACCCGCCATAGAATGATACGCATACGGCCAGGTCGAGCTGCGTTGCCGCCAGAAAGGCGATATGCCCACCGAGGCTAAAGCCCACGATACCGATTTTAGGAATAACGTCCTTGCGGCCGCGCAAATATTGCAACAGGCTTTGGACATCGTTCACCACGTCTTCCCGTTTTAGCTGGTGCAGCAATTCGAAGCCCTTATCCCGTCCTGCTTCGTCATAAGGTAACTGAACGCCGGGAGCGCTGCGGTGATAAAAATCGAATGTAGCGGCAACATAGCCGAGTTTTGCCAGGCGGCGCGTGATATCCATAATATGCTCGGTCATGCCGAACAGTTCACCGCATACGATACAGGCAGGATATTTGCCTTCCTGGGCGGGACGAGCGACATATATACCCATAGACGATGCACTGCCGCCAACGGCGATCTGCAGGGTTTCCGTGGTAATGCTGTTTTCCATGGCGTCTCCTCCTTTTTGCAGTTAGCGTTTGCATATCATCCCCCAAATAAGATAAAAAGCCTTTTTATGGAAATCGTCAGAACAAAAACAGATTTACGGGAAGCGGTAGCGCGGTTGCGTAAAGCCGGCAAGACCATTGCACTTGTGCCGACTATGGGGGCGCTGCATGATGGGCATATTTCGCTCGTGCGAATTGGGTTGCAGCATGCGGATGCGGTGGTGACAAGCATATTTGTAAATCCGACCCAATTTGGGCCGAATGAGGATTTTGCAAAATACCCGCGTACGGAAGAAGAGGATGTGCGCAAGCTGGAAGCTGCCGGGTGCACGATCGCCTATATTCCGAGCGTGGATGAAGTCTATGGCAAAAATGCGATCACGATCGTGCAGGTGCCGGGAATTTCCAGCCAGCTATGCGGAGCGTTCCGTCCCGGCCATTTTGACGGGGTTGCAACGGTTGTAACAAAGCTTTTTATGCAGGCAATGCCGGACGTGGCGATATTTGGTGAGAAGGACTATCAGCAGCTCCATATCATCCGCCAGTTTACACGTGATCTGGATATCCCGGTGCGTATTATCGGTGCGCCGCTGATGCGTGAAGCGGACGGGCTCGCACTTTCCTCTCGTAACCGCTATCTGAGCCCAGAAGAGCGTGAAAAAGCGGCATCGCTTTACCAGGCCATGCTGCGTGTTGCAGAAGATATCAAAGCGGGACAGAATATTGCGGAAGCGGTGTCGACCGGTAAAGATGTGCTACTTCGAAACGGATTCCGCAGCATTGACTATCTCGAGGTGCGCGATGCTGAGACATTAGCGCCGATTTCCGAAGTAAAGAAGCCTGCGCGCTTGCTTGCGGCGGCATATCTTGGTAATACAAGGCTGATTGATAATATTGCTTTATAAGGAGTGTTGCGATGTCCCAGTCCACTGCGAAGAACCTGGCTAATGCCTATCCTGTTCCTGCCGGCATGACGATCAAAGGAGCCTATGTTCCGGGCGGAGAGACTGTGTTTACAGCGGAAGCGCTTGCATTCGTGGCTGAGATTGCACGGAAGTTCTCGGCGCGTCGCGACGCACTGCTTGCCGCACGTGCTGAGGTACAATCCAGACTCGATAAAGGTGAGTTGCTGGATTTCCTGCCGGAGACCAAGAATATCCGCGAAAGCGACTGGGGTATTGCGGGCATTCCGAAAGACCTGCAGGACAGGCGCGTGGAAATCACGGGTCCGGTTGAACGTAAGATGGTAATCAACGCACTAAATTCCGGTGCCAAAGTATTCATGGCGGATTTTGAAGATTCGCTGTCTCCCGTATGGGAGGCGGTCGTGCAGGGGCAGATCAACATGCGTGATGCTGTCAGCCGCACGATCCGTTATGTCAGCCCCGAAGGCAAACAGTATCAGTTGAATGAGAAGACTGCCGTACTTATCGTGCGCCCGCGCGGTTGGCATCTGAATGAAAAACATGTGCTGGTGGACGGCAAGGAAATTCCCGGTGCGTTTCTGGATTTCGGCATCTATTTTTATAACAATGCAAAAGCGCTGCTTGCAAACGATAGCGGTCCCTATTTCTACCTGCCTAAAACCGAGCATTATAAGGAAGCTGAGCTGTGGCGCGATATTTTCCAGTTTGCTGAAGAGACGTTGGAACTGAAGCGTGGAACTATCAAGGCAACGCTGCTGATTGAAACGATCAATGCCACATTCCAGATGGATGAGATCATTCACGCGCTTAAGGATTATTGCGTGGCGCTGAACTGCGGACGCTGGGACTATATTTTCAGCTTCATCAAGAAATTCCATGCAAGACCGGATTTCATGCTTCCGGAACGCGCGCAGGTCACAATGACGACGCACTTCCTGCGTTCTTATTCGCAGTTGCTTATCAAGACCACGCACAGGCGCGGCGCAATGGCTATGGGCGGTATGGCGGCTTTTATTCCGGTTAAGAATGACGAAGCAGCCAATGACAAGGCGATTGCCGCCGTGCGCGCCGATAAGGAGCGTGAAGCCGGTGACGGCCATGATGGCACCTGGGTTGCGCATCCGGGATTGGTGCCGGTGGCGATGGATGTGTTTAACCGCATTATGCCGCAGCCCAACCAGATTGACCGTAAACGTGAAGATGTGAATGTGACTGCCAAGGACCTGCTCGCGATTCCGGAAGGAACCATTACGGAAGCGGGCCTGCGTGGCAATATCAGTGTAGGCCTGCAATATATTGCGGCATGGATCGGCGGCAATGGCTGCGTGCCGATCAACAACCTGATGGAAGACGCTGCAACGGCAGAAATTTCGCGCTCGCAGATCTGGCAATGGGTGCACCATAAAGCCAAACTCGATGACGGCAGGCAAGTGACGTATGATCTTTTCCGCCAGTTGCTGCCGCAGGAAATCGCAACAATCCGTGAGAAGCTGGGAGATCAGTTCGATGACAGCTTGTTCGCTCGTGCTGCAAAGCTGCTGGAAAAGCTTGTGAAGCAGGAAGAGTTCACGGAATTCCTGACGTTGCCGGGTTACGAACTGCTGCAGTAGTTTTGTATTTGCGTTCAAGAGCGCCACGCAGGCTGCGCGCCTCAATGGCGCTAGTCCTCGCTATGCTCGTCCAGAGTCCCTATCGTAAATTAGTTTTCCGCACTGTATTAACCCCTTGTTAATGCGCCTGTGGTATTGTGCGTATACGCTCAAGAAACGGCTTTCCTATGAATACTCCGCGTTTTCCTTCCGATGTGCCTTCGTTCCTCTGGCACTTCATATGCAAGTGGAAATGGCAGTTTGCCATTCTGCTGTTAGTGCCGGCTGCTCGCATTCTTGCGGTTAATCTGTTTCCCTATGCGCTGAAGATGCTTGTGGATGCCATGATGCTGCTCGACAAGCAGCATTCCCATGTCATCGACAGTTTATGGAAGCCGATTGCGATGTATTTCGGTGTGTGGCTCGGCTGGATCGTCTTTTTCCGCTCGCAGGAAATTGTATATGTCCACACCATTCCAAAATTTCAGGCAGCGATACGCATGAGTGTCGTGGAGTATGTACAGCAGCATTCGCACCAGTATTTTGCTGATCATTTCGCCGGCAGCATTGCCGGAAAGATTTCCGATCTGCCGCGCGCGGCCAGTGCGCTCGTCGACCTTGTGCGCTGGCGCATCGTCGGCACGCTTAGTGTTGCACTAGCGGGCATCGTCATGATGGCGCATATCCATGCGGTATTTGCACTGATCGTGGCGGCATTTGTCGTAACGCAGGTGGGAATCGGTTATTTCATTACGCGCCGTGTTGCACGCTTTTCTGCAATCAATGCCGAAGACCGCACGCGCCTGCATGGTCACGTTATCGACTCGCTGACGAATAATTCGGCCGTGCGGCTGTTTGCCCGCAGACAGGCGGAGCAATCCTATATCGGAGGGTTTCAGGCTACTGAACAGACAAGCAACCGCAGAGTATTGTTTGAAATGTGGAAGGTGCGGTTAATCTTTGAGTGGCCGGGGCTGGCGATGGGGGCGGGGCTCATGGCGGCCATTGTTTTTGGCTGGAGTCACGGTAGTGTAGGGCTGGGGGATGCCGTATTCATCCTTTACAGTGGTTTCGGCATATTGGAAACGGTCTGGCAGCTCGGCATGGAGCTGCCGATGCTGTTCAGTGAAATTGGAGTGTGCAAACAGGCGCTGACGATTGTCAGCGGCGCGCATGGCGTTGTGGATGCGCCGGATGCGGGAACGCTGAAAGTGAGCGGGGGAGAGATCGCATTCGACAATGTGCATTTCCAGTACCGGCCGGGCAAGGATATCTTCCGCGATAAAAATATTACCATTCCTTCCGGTCAGCGAGTGGGACTGGTGGGATTTTCCGGCAGCGGCAAGAGCACATTCGTTAACCTTATCCTGCGGCTTTACGATGTGGAAGGCGGGCGCATACTCATAGATGGGCAGGATATTGCCAAAGTGACGCAGGATAGTCTTCGTGCATCCATTGCTATGATTCCGCAGGATTCTTCGCTCTTTCACCGCACGCTGATGGAGAATATACGTTATGGGCGTATGGAGGCGACGGATGAAGAGGTAATCGAAGCATCCAAACGAGCGCACTGCCATGAATTTATCCTGAAGCTGGAGGAAGGCTACGATTCGCTGGTGGGCGAACGCGGTATCAAGCTTTCCGGCGGCCAGCGGCAACGCATTGCTATTGCACGTGCCATGCTCAAAAACGCCCCTATTCTTATCCTGGACGAAGCAACTTCAGCGCTTGACTCTGTTACGGAAAAATACATTCAGGAGAGCCTGAATACACTCATGGCCGGGCGCACAACGATTGTCATTGCGCACCGGCTTTCCACGCTTGCGCATCTGGATCGCGTACTGGTGTTCAAAGATGGCTCGATTACCGAAGACGGAACGCATGCCGAGTTGCTAGCGGCGAACGGCCATTATGCTAAGCTCTGGAAAATGCAGGCAGGTGGGTTCCTTCCGGATTAGGCGGGTAGGCTGAGTCTCACGCGTAAGCCACCGCTTGGCGCATCCTCCAGTGCCATTTCTCCACCGTGGCGGAGAATGATATCCTGTACGATAGAAAGACCAAGCCCGGCGCCGCTCGTGTCGAGATTGCGGGAGATATCAAGGCGCTTGAAAGGCTGCAGGGCGGTCTCTCTTTCATCCGGCGGAATACCGGGACCGTAATCATCCAGCATGATTTCCACATGGCCGCGTGTCTCCCGTACAGAGATTTCACAGCGCTGGCCGTAGCGAAGGGCGTTATCGATCACGTTGTTCAGACAGCGGCACATGGCATTGCGGAATAATGTCACCTGCGTATGCGTGGTAGATATGAGTTTGACGTCTTTTCCTTGAGAAGCATATTTGCCTACGACATCGCCAAGCAGAGTTGAAATATCGACGAGTTTTGCCTTTTCCCCGCCTTTGCCGCGTGCGAAGTCCAGATACTCCTGAATCATGTTTTCCATATCCTGCACGTCAGCCAGCAGAGGCTTGCTGTATTTCTGGTCGGGCAGCATGGCGAGCGCCAGTCTCATACGTGTGAGCGGTGTGCGCAGATCGTGCGAGATTGAGGCCAGCATTTCCGTGCGTGCACCAATCATTCGCTTCAGGCGTTCACGCATGGCAAGGAATGAACGACCTGCCTGCCTCACCTCGCTTGCTCCTTGCGGGCGAAACTCAATATCATCTTGGCCCTTACCGAATTTCTCGGCTACTTCCGCGAGTTTGGCGATCGGGCGGATCTGATTGCGCATGAATATCGTTGCCACCAGCACCAGCAGCATGGCCGAACTCACCATCCAGATAATGAAAACCCATCCGCTGACGCTGATAAGCCGTTTGAGTGAGAACTGCATCTGGAGCACATAGTCCTTCATCTGGATCAGCAGGATGACGTTGCTATTGCCGCGTGAACGACGGATCAGGAACGGCTCTTCAATCGTATCGCGCAGTTGCGAGGCGACGGTCTTGAACATCTTGTCGTCCGTGGCGCTGGGGTAATGCGAGCCGGAAGGATCGGAAGGTTTCTTTGAGATATCGATATCCATAAAGCGGTAGGCCATACGCACCAGCTTCTGGCGTTCTTTATCGTCGGAATGCTTGAATTCTTCCACGAGAAACGCGATATCTCCGGCCAGTGTGATTGAAAAATGACGCTCCACATGTTCCCAATGCGCAATATAGAATACATAGATCGCGACTGTCTGCATGATCAACATCGGCAGCACGAGGATTAGCAGGGCTCGTGTGAACAGGCTGGTGGGAAGAAGGCGTTTAAGGCGGGTCATTATTTCATCTCTCAGTCAGAGGAAAGCGCGTAACCGGAACCGCGTACGGTCTTTATATATACAGGTCTGCTGCTGTCTGCTTCAATCTTTTTACGCAAACGGGTGATCTGTACGTCTACATTGCGTTCGTTGTCGCCGATACCGAGACTTTTCGCGAGATCGCTGCGTGTGACTGCTTCCGGAGAATTTTCCGCCAGTGTTTTGAGTAGTTGCGATTCGCTGGTGGTCAGGAAGATAGTTTCCGTATTTTTCTGCAGGTTCCCGTTGGTCAGGTCGAAGCGGAATTCTCCGAATTGGATAAAGGTTTTAGCGGAAGTGATATTCGTGCGGCGCAGTATCGCCTGGATGCGCAGCACCAGTTCCCGCGGTTCGAACGGTTTGGTAAGGTAATCATCCGCCCCCGTTTCAAGACCTGTGATCCTGTCTTCCGTTTCCGCCATAGCGGTCAGTAGCAGGATGGGAGGGATAATGACCTCTCTTTTTAAGGAGTGTGCAAGCTCCACTCCAGTTTCTCCAGGCATCATCACGTCCAGCACCATAAGATCGAAACGGAAGAGCGCTAATTTTGCCCGGGCATCTTTTGCGTTTACGGCGACCGTTACGGCGAACCCCTGGTCACGCAGGTAGGTCTGTAAGAGCTCACGCAGTCGCGTATCGTCATCTACCACGAGTATATGCGGTTTCTCAAGAGGGGCATTCATGTAAGGCCGTATATTAAACTACTATGTTTGCTTGATAATAACGCGGTATCAGCAAATGTCTAATGGCAATTCGCAAGGATTTCGACTAATAAACGGGAAAATGGGGCGAATGAGGGGACTCGAACCCCCGACATCCAGAATCACAATCTGGCGCTCTAACCAACTGAGCTACATCCGCCATGTTTCAAGAGTGTGCATAAAAACAAAATTCTCCCAAAGGTCAAACAAAAAACTATTTTTCTTGAAAAATTCTTGAAGTGTATTTAGTAATGTCCCCCAGCCAGAGGGATTTATGAAAAAAATTGAAGCCATCATCAAGCCTTTCAAGCTGGACGAAGTCAAGGAAGCCCTGCAGGAGATAGGGATCCAGGGGTTGACTGTCGCCGAAGTTAAGGGGTTCGGTCGCCAGAAAGGCCATACCGAATTATACCGCGGCGCGGAGTATGTTGTTGACTTCCTTCCAAAAGTAATGGTCGTTATCGTAGTCGAGGACGGCATGGCGGAGCGCGTGATTGAAGCGATCGTCAATGCTTCCCGTACCGGCAAAATCGGGGACGGCAAAATCTTCGTTTCTGACGTGGCGGAAGTCATCCGCATCCGCACGGGCGAAAAGGGAAGCGCCGCCATCTAAGAGTTTTATTCCAATCAAAAGAAAGAAAAGGACATGTCTGACAAAAATAATGCAATTAGCCACGCTCTGAACCTGATTAAGGAACATGAGGTACAGTTCGTCGATTTCCGCTTTACCGACCCGAAGGGGAAATGGCAGCATACCGCTTATTCGGCTAAGAAAGTCGATAAGGGCGTTTTTGAAGACGGCATCATGTTCGATGGTTCCTCCATCGCTGGCTGGAAGTCGATCAATGAATCCGACATGATCCTGATGCCGGATGCTTCCACTGCGTTCCTCGATCCGTTCACGGCTCAGCCGACGATCGTGATCTTCTGCGACGTTATCGAACCCTCGACCGGCCAGAACTATAGCCGCGACCCGCGTTCGACCGCTAAGCGCGCTGAGCAGTACCTGGCTTACACCGGCCTTGGCGATAAAGCTTATTTCGGCCCTGAACTCGAATTCTTCGTGTTTGATGACGTTCGCTATAAAGTCAGCATGAACGAAGCGTTCTACTCGCTGGATTCCGAAGAATCCCCTCATAACACCGGCAAAGTGTACGAAACCGGTAATATGGGTCACCGTCCGGGCGTTAAAGGCGGTTATTTCCCCGTTCAGCCGGTTGACTCCCTGTCCGATATGCGTGCTGAAATGATCTCCGTGCTGGACGCAGTCGGCCTTTCCGGCGTACTGCACCACCATGAAGTGGCTCCCGGCCAGTGCGAACTCGGTTTCGATTTCAGCACGCTGACCGCTACTGCTGATAACGTGCAGAAATATAAATATGTTGTGCATAACGTAGCACATTCCTATGGCAAGAGCGTAACCTTCATGCCCAAGCCGATTTCGGGCGATAACGGTTCCGGCATGCACGTTCACCAGTCGATCTGGAAAGCAGGCAAGCCGCTGTTCGCCGGTAACGGTTATGCAGACCTGTCCGAAATGTGCCTGTACTATATCGGCGGTATCATTAAGCATGCCAAGGCGCTCAACGCGTTTACCAACCCGTCCACCAACAGCTACAAGCGCCTGATCCCGGGCTTTGAAGCTCCGGTGCTGCTGGCTTACTCTTCGCGCAACCGTTCGGCTTCCATCCGTATTCCGTATGTGGCAAATCCGAAAGGCAAGCGTATCGAAGTCCGCTTCCCTGATCCGACCGCAAACCCCTATTATGCATTCGCTGCCATGATGATGGCGGGCCTTGACGGTATCGAGAACAAGATCCACCCCGGCGATGCAATGGATAAGAATCTCTATGACCTGCCGCCGGAAGAACTCAAGAACGTTCCGACCGTCAGTGGTTCCTTGCGTGATTCGCTGGCAGCTCTCTCTGCCGACCGCGCCTTCCTCAAGAAGGGTGACGTGTTCACGGACGAACAGATCGATGCGTATATCGAACTGAAGATGGAAGAAGTGTATAAGTGGGAACACTCGCCGGCTCCGGTTGAATTCCAGATGTACTACAGCGTCTAATGCTGCTTCACGTTTAGCGGGTTGCAGGCATTGGCTTATGGGCCGGTGCCTGCAACTTTTTTATGTGTGTTTATGGCCAACACTGACATATCTCAATTCCGTGCGGAAATAGATGCGATTGACGATAAGATCATCGCTTTGCTGAATGAGCGTTCAGCGATTGTCAAAAGGGTCGGTATTGCCAAGAAAAACAGCCAGCGCGAAGGCATTTGCTATATTCGCTCAGGCCGTGAGGCGGAAGTGGTCCGCCGTATTTATACAAAGTTGAAATCCGGCATATTTCCAGCGGAAGCCTCGATCCAGATGTGGCGCATGATTATCTGCGCGTCGCTTTCCCTGGAATCCGCCATGTCTGTTTCAACCTATGTTCCGCAGGGTGAAGAAGCAGTCTATTGGCTGGCGCGTGAATATTTTGGCAATGTCCTACCGGTTTCAGGGCATGATAATACCGAGAGTGTATGGCAAGACCTTGCTTCCGGTAAGGCACAGGTTGGCGTGTTTCCTGTGAGAGGGCGATGGTGGCGCGAGTTGCCTCACGATATAAAAATATTCGCCTGCATACCTTTCCTGTTACCCCAGAACTCTTCTATCCAAGCCCTAGCGGCTGCCAGGCTCGAGCCGGAGAATACCGGTGACGATATAAGCCTGATGAGTATCAAAGCTGATGCTTCTTTCAACGAATCCAAACTCCAAGCACTGTTTTTCAGTCATGATGTCAAAGCCAGGTTGGCTGACACGTGCGAAGATGGCGTCTGCCTTGTTGAAGCACAAGGTTTTATTGCCGCTGACAGCGCTGTCATTTCGGATATACAACATAAAACCGGGTTTGCTGTAACGCTGCTTGGCGCGTATGCTGCTCCCATCACTGTCTAACCCAGAGGAATCTATGTCACTGCCGCAGCCCCAACCGGGCATTATGTCCATCAAGCCTTACGTTGCCGGAAAATCCAAGGCCGGAACGCAGAAGATCATCAAGCTTTCCTCTAATGAAAATAATCTCGGTGCGAGCCCGTTAGCCGTGCAGGCGATTGCGGAAAGCGCTGCGAAAGTTCACCGCTATCCTGACAGTCGCTGCGCGGAACTGCGTGAAGCGATCGGGCAGGTTTATAAAATGAATCCGGCGCGCATTGTCTGCGGTGCGGGTTCCGACGAACTGATTGGGCTGCTGGTGAATGCCTATGCCGGGTCAGGTGATGAAGTGCTGTACAGCCAGCATGGTTTCCTGATGTATAAGATTTATACACTCGGAGCCGGGGCTACACCAGTCGTGGCACCTGAGAAAAATCTGATTGCGGATGTGGATGCGATATTAGCGCATGTGACGCCGCGCACGAAGCTGGTATTCATTGCCAACCCGAATAATCCTACGGGCTCCTGCCTTCCAGCCAGCGAACTTAAACGTCTGCATAAGGGATTGCCAGAAAATGTGATTCTCGTGATTGACGATGCTTATGCGGAATATGTGGATTCGCCGGATTATTCTGACGGGCGCGAATTAGTAGATGAAGCGCATAACGTGGTCATGCTCAGGACGTTCTCCAAGATATATGGACTCTCGGCTTTGCGTCTGGGATGGGGCTATTTTCCTGAAGGTATTGCCGATGTGCTAAACCGCGTGCGTGGACCATTTAACGTTTCCGCCGTTGCACAGGCTGCCGGTGTTGCTGCCATTAAGGACGTGCAGTATGTTCAAAAGGCAAAGGAGCATAATACCAAATGGCGTGAATGGGTGAGCAAACAGCTGGCCTCTAATGTGATGACAGTGCACCCTTCGGCAGCTAATTTTATCCTCGTGCAATTCCCAGGCGGCAAGCTCAGCGCACAGGCGGCCAATGCTTTTCTGCTGGAGCGTGGAATCATACCGCGTGAAGTGGGAGAATACGGTTTACCTGATTGTCTGCGTATTACCATCGGTACGGAAGAAGAAAACCGTGCGCTTGTGGATGGGCTGAAAGCTTTTGTGGAAAGCAACGCGTGACGCAAGCCGTTTATAAACGTGTTGCGATATTGGGGCTTGGTCTCATCGGCGGCTCTGTTGCGCGTGCGCTGGCTGAAAAAGGGCTGGCTACGCATATTGCAGCTTATAACCACTCAGAGCGTGCGCTTGATTATGCCCTAAAGACCGGCTTCATACATTCCGCGCATCAAACCGCAGGGGAAGCGGTCAAGGATGCCGATATTGTTGTACTGGCCACGCCGCCGCAAGCTTTTGCCGGGCTGATGCAGGAAATAGCTATAGAGCTAAAGCCGGGCGCAATCGTAACGGATGTAGGGTCTGTCAAACAAAGCGCCATTGCTGCAATCATGCCGTATCTGCCGCCGCATGCACATTATGTGCCTGCGCATCCGATAGCAGGCAGCGAGAAGACTGGGGCTGAAGCTTCCGCGGCTTCGCTCTTTTCCGGAAAGAAAGTCATCCTGACTCCGGAAGAAGCAGACCTGCGTTCGGAGCCTGTGAATGAAGTGCGCGATTTCTGGGAGAGGATTGGCGCGAAGGTAGAGTTTATGCCCGCCGCTTTGCATGATCTCATTTATGCTTATGTTTCCCATCTGCCGCAGGCGGTCGCGTTCGCCGTTGCACCGTTGATTGACCGTGCGGTTACGGACGATAAATATGTGCGCTTTACTCGTCTTACGCGCTCGGATGCTGCGTTGTGGGCGGATATTTATATCGAAAATGCTGATTGTGTCGGTCATGCGATCGATGATTTATTGCGCTTTACCATGCAGATTCATGGCGAACTCAAGGCCAACCCGCCGGGAGAAGGAGAGGCGGGTAATCCGGCGATGTTATTTGCTGCGCTTATCGGCGCATGTCTTATTGCCACGGCTTCGCTCTTACAGGAGCAAGCCGGAATAAACCCTGTGCGATATGCCGGAACGGGATTTGCGGATATGACGGCCGCGCGTATGGACGATCCGCAACTCCTGCTCTCAAAAGTTTCCGCTGCCAATCATACGATTGCCCCCTTATTGGGACAGATGATTGCGAGGTTGCAACAGGTAAGAAATGTACTTGCACAGAAGGACAAGCAGGCGCTAACATCTGCCCTCCAGTAATCAACCTACGGGGGAAGCCTATGCGCAGTGCCGTCAGAAATATTCTCATCAGCTTGATTATTGCGGGCATGTCCTCCGTTGCTATAGCCGCTGAACTTACGCCGGGACAGGATGCGCCAGATTTTACTGCGAAGGCTACAGACGGCACGAAGGTAAAGCTTTCTTCCTTAAAGGGTAAAATTGTGGTGCTCGACTGGGCGAATTACGGTTGCCCGTTCGACCATATGCATTATTCCAGCGGCAACCTTCCAACGCTGCAGGAAAAATATACGCAGAAAGGTATTGTCTGGCTGAGCGTAATGTCTTCCGCGCCGGGCAAGCAGGGTTATTTTACGCAGGATCAATTCAAGCAGCAGAATACTGAGAATCACAATCATGCAACGCATGTGTTGATGGATGCAGATGGTAAGATAGGACACCTCTACGGCGCAAAGACGACACCGCATATATTC
The DNA here is from genome assembly GCA_035765535.1 of Rickettsiales bacterium. Lineage (NCBI taxonomy): Bacteria > Pseudomonadati > Pseudomonadota > Alphaproteobacteria > Rickettsiales > Rickettsiales bacterium. The sequence continues at coordinate 117,349 of DASTXE010000005.1, forward strand.
GTGATCGATCCCCAAGGCAAACTGGCTTATGAAGGTGCGATTGACAGCGTTCCCTCCACCGATCCGGCATCGCTTGCCAAAGCCACTCCGTTTGCGGCCAATGCGATTGACGCCGTGCTTGCGGGGCAAAAACCGAATCCGGATTTTTCTCCTTCTTACGGCTGCAGCATTAAGTATTAGGTGAAATCAGTTTCCGTGCAGGACAAAGATGCCTTCTTCGCCGAACAGGTTGGCGAACATGCCTTTGCCCTGGAAGTAAGAAGGCATCCCTCGGTCATCGATATAAACGCGCTTGTCGATTGTGATATGCATCAGGTCGCATAGCTCGACGAAATCGGTCAGCGTACAGAAATGGATGTTCGGTGTGTCGTGCCACTGATAGGAGAGTGTTTTGGTAACCGGCATGCGCCCCAGAAACCCAAGATAAGCACGGTTTTTCCAGTAGCCGAAATTGGGCACGGAAACGATAGCGTGTTTGCCGATGCGCACGAGGTTGGCCAGTACCTCTTTAGGTGCGCGCATAGTCTGCAGTGTCTGGCTCAGGATTACGTAATCATAGGCCTTGTCGGGATAGTATTGCAGGTCGGTATCCGCATCTCCCTGCACGACGCAAATGCCTTTCGCAATGGCGGCATTCACGCCGGACTGGCTTAATTCCAGCCCGCGCCCGTCCACTTTCTTTTCCGATGCCAGCAGACTTAATAACTCACCATCGCCGCAGCCAATATCCAACACCTTGCTGCCTTCGGGCACGAAATCTGCAATCACTTTAAGGGCAGGGCGTAATGTCATATCATATTCCCCTTACCTTGGCGGAGCCGTTGATGAAACCGCCGACGCTTGCGAAGAATTCAGGCTCGTCGAGTAGGAAAGCATCGTGTCCTTTATCCGTGGTGATATCAGCAAAGCTTACATTCGCCGCGACGGCATTCAGCGCGCGTACAAGATTGCGGCTTTCCGAAGAGGGGAACAACCAGTCCGAGGTGAATGAAATGACAAGAAAGCGGATTTTGGTGCCCTTGAAACACTGCGTCAGCCCGCCGTTTTGTGTGAGGTCGAAATAATCCATCGCACGGGTGATATAGAAATAGGAATTGGCATCGAACCGTTCCACAAAAGCGGCTCCCTGATGGCGCAGATAACTCTCCACCTGGAAATCCGCCTCAAAACCATAAGATACCTGTTCGCGGTCCTGTAAAGTGCGTCCGAATTTTCTGTGCAGTGCGTTGTCGGAAAGATAGGTTACATGCGCTGCCATGCGTGCAACGCCGAGTCCTTTTTCCGGTATCTTCTTTTCGTCGTAATAGCGTCCTTCACACCAGTCCGGGTCCACCATGATCGCCTGACGGCCGATCTCATGGAATGCGATATTCTGTGCTGAATGCCTTGCGGAGGTGGCAATAGGGATCGCGGAAAAAACACGTTCAGGGTAAAGAGCTGTCCAGGCAAGCGTCAACATGCCTCCCATGGAGCCGCCGATTACGCAGAAAAGCTGTGCAATGCCGAGGTAGTCCAGTAGCAATGCCTGAGCACGTACCATGTCGTTAATTGTGAGGACGGGGAAATCCAGCCCATAAGGCTTTCCAGTGACCGGATTTATGGATTTGGGTCCGAACGATCCCATGCAGCCGCCGATCACATTAGAAGCGACGATGAAGAAACGTTCCGTATCGAGCGGTTTGCCGGGACCGATAATGGATTCCCACCAGCCGGGCTTGCCGGTGACGGGATGGGGGCTAGCGGCATATTGATCGCCCGTCAGGCCATGGCAGACCAGAATGGCGTTGCTTTTCTCCGCATTCAACCTGCCGTAGGTCTGGTAGGCGACGGGAAAAGAGGCAATCTCCATACCGCATTCAAGTTTCAGCGGTTTTTCAGCCGCGACCATAGCGATATTGCCCACGGCAACCTCACGGTAACTTGTGCCGAATGTGGATATGATCGTGCTGTTTTCGCTCATGGGCCTGTTCTTAGCAAATTGCCAGTGCTGAACTTACATGATATATTCGCGCAAATGCAATCATATTAGAGGAATTTTATGCGCAAAATAGCCATTGCACCCATGGTGTTGTTTCTGGCCGGATTGTCCGCCTGTAATGACACGGCCGTACCGTATAAAGAGCCAGTCAGCTTTGCCGGTGAGCAATATACGCTCAATGTGGCAGGCGTTAACGTTGTGGATGAATATCAGTCCAGCAAGGAATTGCCGAATGTAGAGCTGCTTTCCGATATTACGCCCGCGCAGGCGATGAGGCAATGGTCGGATGAGCGGCTTGTGGCCAAAGGGAACACTGGTCGTGCGGAAGTGGTCATTAAGGATGCGCATATTGTGCAGAAATCCTTGCCCAAAAAGAAGAGCGGCGTAGAGGGATATTTCACAACCGAGCAGACGCAGGAACTGAACGGAAGGCTTGAGGTGGAAATTAAAATATATGACGGCATCAGTGCGCTTCCTCTAGCGATGGTTCAGGCCTCTTCCGAAAGCTCCATGACGCTACCTGAGAATGCCACTATCATGGACCGTAACAAAGCCTATCATGCAATCACTGTGGAACTTGTGCACAGGATTGAGCCTCCTGTAGTGCAGGGTATTCAGGGGCATTTCGGCAAGTTCATGATGTAAAAAAGCTAGTGAGGCGGTAATGGGCGATTTCCAGTGACAGGGGAAGAGGTACGTTCGCGCCAGCTTGCTTGCGGTAATACCGCCTTTTTATCTTCACGAACGCGAGCGATGAAGCTGTTATAATCGTTTTCTATAGTATCCTTGTGGGCTCTTGTGTCTATGGCTTGAGGGTTAGTCAGCAATGCCATTATTGCTTCTTCGCTCATTTCCATTTCCACTCGGGGACGGGGGATGCCATTCTTATCCGTATAGCCTGATTGTTCGGCTTTCAGGAACTTAATTTTTCCGTCATCTGTTTCTTTGGGGCGAAATCCAAGCAGGAATAATATGCGTAAGCTTGCTTCATTATCAGGATCTGCACCGGAATATAGGCTGGTCGCTCCTGTATGCTGATAGAGAAAGCGCACCATTTCTACACTGCCTCGTATCGCCAGCCCCTTTCCTTGGGCTTCTTCAAGCAGTACATACCCTATACCCTTCTGTCCGGGTTTTGCAGTGTGATCCGTTCCTTTCCCGAATGCCTGCTCAACAGAGAATCCCTCTATCATACCAAGCGTTTCACCGTTCGTTCCGCATAGTTTAAGAATATAAGATTTCCTATCCCTTCCTCTTGGAGCAAGTGCTTCCGTATAAAGGTAGTCATGACATGCTATGGCCGGTGGTTCCTGATTTCCGCTTTTAAGCAGCAGGGTCTGCGGCCCACCTTCAGGATTACTGTAAGTCGCATCGTATCTGCGCTGAAAGTATTGTTCTATGGATTCGTCGCCTTCCTTGTATTGTCTGTACTCCTGTGAAAGCCATTTTCTTACCAAATGCATTTGCGTAGTTTCATCTCTTCGGCCTGCGAAACTATGAGGATCAAGATCGATAAGCCGGTCTTCCTCCTGATTTAGCTTACCCGTGAAGGGGCCAAACTCAATGCCGGAAAGAGCCATTTCATAGATTTCCTGCAAATCAGCCGGTTTACATTCACAAAGTGTGAGCTTCTCACCGCTACGGGCTTCCAGCCAGAGCTCTACATTTCCAATGTCTTTATACGGTTGAGGGTTGCGAGATGGAGGGGGGTAAATCCTGCTTCGCCTTTCTGTATCAAAAATACTGGATTCTCCAATAGGCTGAAATCTTCCCAGTGCAGCAATAAGTTTATTTTGAATATGGCTTGCTAATACTTCTGCCTGCCCTTTTCCACACGTGAGCTTATAGCTGTAAAGGTTTGAATTCTCCTGGGGAATACTCACAGGATAACCAAAGTCCGGTGCTTCTATGCCTGCGCAATATTGTGTGATTTCATCTGACAGCAATACTTCGCGAATGGCATTAAAAATTGCTTTATTGTCAGGTGAATGCTTATCCTGTCTGATAAAAATAGGAAATTCGTTAACAATGGAAGCACTTTGGCCCATAGGGGGGCTGGGATCAAAGGCAATTTGTGTGCCGTTAAATATTTCGTTGAACGTTCTGCTACGCACTATTCTCTGTCCGCCCTCTGCATATTCAATATGAGCCGGAACGGCAGGGATATGTTCAGTTTCTCCGGGCAGAAAGGAAAGGGTGGGTGTGGATGGCATGAAGCTGTTGGCAATGATGGAACTGTTCCAATTTTATTTTATATTCCTTAACAATATGTTAAAATGTCTCATGTAAAAATATATACGTGTTTCCTCCCTTTCCATTGAAAGGCTAAGTGTATGGATTTCCTGATTATCGGCGGCGGTATTATCGGGCTTACCACGGCGCATACGCTAAAGACACGCCACCCTGATCTTTCCGTTACAATCTTAGAGAAGGAAGCCGATGTCGGACGGCATGCTAGCGGCCGCAATAGTGGCGTGCTGCATGCGGGCTTTTATTATTCCGCCGACTCACTGAAGGCGCGCTTCTGCCGCGATGGTAACCGCGCACTGCGCGCGTACTGCAAGGAAAACGGCTTGCACCTGAATGAATGCCGTAAACTGGTTATCGCTGTCGATGCACAGGAAGTGGAGGGGCTTCGCGAGTTGAAACGGCGCGGCGATGTAAACGGCGTTCCGGTGGAGCTGATCACAGAAAAAGAAGCCGTGGAGATTGAGCCGAATGTGCGTACGCATGAATATGCGCTGCTCTCGCCGACCACAGCGACGTTCGATCCGGTAGAAATATGCAGGCATCTGCGTTCGCGCCTGACCGATATGGGGGTGAAGATCGTTCTGAACTCACCGTATCAGAAGAATCTCGGTGGCAATCGTGTGATGGCCGGAGGCGAGGTGTTTGAAGGTGGCGTTATCATCAACTGTGCAGGGCTTTATGCGGTGGATGTGGCACAGGATTTCGGCTTTGCCACGGATTATACGGTGCTGCCTTTCAAAGGTGTGTATCTGAATTATACAGGACAGGATCGACCGCTGCATACGCTGATTTACGGCGTGCCGGATATGCGTAAGCCTTTCCTTGGCGTGCAGTTTGCCATTGGCGTGGATGGTAGTATTCGCATCGGTCCTACGGCGATTCCAGCTTTCTGGCGCGAAAATTACCACGGGCTTTCTAACTTCAATGCTCGTGAGATGGCAGAGATTCTATACTGGCAGGCCAATCTGTTCCTGCGCAATTCCTTCGGCTTCAGGACGTTCGCACTGGAGGAAATGCAGAAATACCGCAAGAGTAACCTGATCGAGCATGCGTTCAGGATGGTCAGAAACTTGGATGCTTCCAAATTCAGCCAGTGGGGCAGGCCGGGCATCCGCGCGCAATTGCTGAATAAGAAAACCTTATCGCTTGTGCAGGATTTTGCCGTGGAAGGCGATCAGAAGTCCCTGCATGTGCTCAATGCCGTTTCGCCTGCGTTCACCTCCAGCTTTGCGTTTGCCGCATGGCTTGCAGATAAGGTGGATAGTTTACGCTGAGCTTCCGTATTTAAGGAATTTGAGCAGCAATGGCATGGTGATGCCTTGTATCAGTACAGAAAACGCCACTGTCGTAAAGGTCACAACAACAATCTCGTTATGTAGCGGGATCGTCTCAGGCAAAGAAAGTACTAGCGCGAGCGCCAATGCGCCGCGCAAGCCTCCCCACCATAAAACATGCTGGTATTTTTCCGGTATGGCCCATCTGGTTTTCTTAAGCGGAAGGCATAAAGGATAGACGGATAGTGCCCTGCCAATTAACACCAGCAGGATGGCGACGGGCAGGGCAATATTGGTGATGGCGTTGAAGGGAATTTCCGCCACGCGCAAGCCCATCATCAGAAATATAATCGAATTGGCGAGGAACGCCGCAAACTCCCAGAAGTCCAGAATAAACGCTTTTCCGCGCTCGGAAACGGGTTTCTTCTTATGCTCACTGTCGTCTTCGCTTTGAATTCCCGAATGGCCGATGATCAGGCCTGCTGTTACCGTTGCCAGCACACCGGAAACATGCAGGTGCTCGGCCAGCAGGAATGAGCCATACGCTATGACGGTGGTCAGAGCGGTTTCCAGAAGATGGTCGGAGGCACGGCCGGCAAGGAACATAGTGACATAGGCGCATATCGCTCCTGCGAGTATGCCGCCGCCTGCGGAGAATGCGATTGCCTGTAATACAGAACCTGGGGATACAGCTGCGCTTCCAGTTGCCTGTGTCCAGGCCAGCACGACTGCAAAGAGTACTGCGGCTACGCCGTCGTTAAACAGACTCTCGCTTTCCACCAGCAGGCGCAGTCGGCCTGTCACGCCCGTGTCCTTGAACATGGCAATGACGGCGACCGGGTCGGTAGCGGAGATCAGCACGCCAAATGCCAGCGCCGCGCTTAAAGGCCATTGCAGAAAATACCCCATGCCCCAGGTCACGAATAATGCGGCGATAATGACACCGGCATTGGCAAGCAGTAAAATAGGGAACATATCACGCCGCAATTCCTTCCAGTGTAAATTGATTGCGGCTTCAAATAACAGTGGCGGCAGGATAACATCGAATATGAATTCATGCGTCAGGCGGAGACCGGGACTGACATGAAAAAGAGCAAGCACAATACCTGTCAGCACAAGCCCGACCGTATAGGGTAGGCGCAGTCTATGCGCTGCAAGCGCCACGATAATCGCTACGATTAAAAGAAATATGGTTTGTTCGATGATTGTGCTCATTCCATACTCTTGTTTTACTTCGGTTACTGCCAGATGAACTCAGGAATTACATAATCGGGTTTTATTCCTTCATCCCTGAACAATTTATCCAGCTTCTCTTTGTAGTCGGGTGCGGAGGGTTCCCCAAGTGTTTTTTTGACGATTCCGCCCGTGACCAGTACGTTTGCGAGGCCGGTGCGGGCTGCTCCGGCAATATCGGTGCCAAGACTGTCGCCAATCGCAATAATGCGCTTCTTGCCATGATGTTCTAGCCCTTCCAGCGAGGCTTCATACACAGCGCGATGCGGTTTACCGAAATAAGTGATTTCACCGCCCATCATACGGTATTCCTCCGCGAGTATACCGGCGCAATATACATGGTGGCCGCTTAAGCTGACGACTTCCTTGTCCGGATTGACGCAGAGCAATGGCAGTTTTGCCTTGATGCATTCCTTCATCAACGGCACTAGTTCCTTAATCGGCTGATTGTCGTAGAAGGAGTGGGAGAGCAGCACGAATTGCGCGGATTCAGGCTGTTTAACTTCTGTGTAGTTTAGTCCTCCAAGGATATGGCGGTCTTTTTCCAAACCAATGTAAATGTAATGCCTTCCATGCGGTTTGAAAAAGGATTTTTCCGGATGGGCGAGGCATTGGTAGAACACTTCGCCTGAGGTCACGATTTTGTCGTACATGTCCGATGTAATTCCCATGTGAAGCATCATCTCCGCCACGGTCTGCGCCCGGCGCGGCGCGTTAGAAAGTAATACAATCCTTTTGTTATGCTGTTTGAGGGCTTCCAAGGTGCGTTTAGCGTTTGGATAAGTATGCTGGCCATCATGGATTACACCCCAGAGATCAAGAATAAAAATATCATACTTATCAGTGAGTTGTTTTATGGATTCCAGTAATATTACGCCGCTCATGTATTTTTCTCTTTTAATCATTTCACGTCATTGTTTTCTATAGTAAGGTGCCGCCTTGTTAAATAGTTAATTTCTATGATGAACAGAATATTGAAAGACATGCGTGCGACGGCTTATTTCCTGGCCCGGCCTACGTTGCTTTTTTATCTTTTTCCCTGGCTGATGACGCTGCTTGTGCTGGGCACGGTGGCACAGCGTTACATAGGGCTTTTTCAGTCGCAGAAACTGTTTTTCGGTTCGTTCATCCTGTGGGCGGGGCCATTGCCACTTCCGGGAGCCTATACCACTATCGGCGTTATTGCGCTGGGTTTGTGCGCGAAGCTGCTGTTGAAGTCTCCTCTGCGCAAACATAATGCCGGGATTATTATCGCTCACCTGAGCACGTTGATTCTTCTGCTGGGAGGCTTGCTCACGGCGGTGACGCGTGAAGAAGGTTATATGGTGCTCGGTGCGGAAGATACCAGCCACAAGATTTCTGATTATCATGAGCGAGAACTTGTGATGCTTAAAGACGGCAAAGCCTTATTGCATATCCCGGCTGCCGATCTGCACAATGGCAAGGAAATATCCAGTTCAGAACTCCCCTTCAAGCTGCGTATTATACGCTATTGCTATAACTGCCGGATCGAGAAGCGTGCCACGCCCGATAATTCCATGCGCGGGGATGCTGCCAGGCTTGAGTTGCAGCCTGCCCCATATGATTCCGAAGATGCCAAGAATCAGACCGGGGCGATGGTTGAAGTGAGCGGAACGGCGGCAATGGATGGGAACTATATTACTTCCGAGGGGTTGGCGCAGCAGCCGGAATTTGTGCTGGGCAATGATAAATACGGAATCGTGATGCAGCAGGAAGAACGTGACTTGCCGTTCGACATCCATCTTCTCAAGTTCACCAAAACGGAATATCCGGGCACGGAGATTGCGAGCAGCTACCGCGCGGAAGTGCAGGTGATTGACGGGGCGCTCAAATGGAATACGGTGATCGAAATGAACCAGCCGCTGCGTTACCGTGGTTATACGCTTTACCAATCTTCTTTTGTCGATACGGAAGACAAGCTGCTTACCGTTCTGGCGGTGGTCAAAAATTCAGGTGCCATTTTCCCTTATATTGCTATTACAGCGATCTGCATTGGCCTGCTGCTGCATCTGGCCATCACTTTTGCACGGCGGCGTAAGTCATGAAGTATTTGCTGACACTATTTCTGCTGTTGTTCCCGTTATCGCTGCTTTCAGCTGAAAATGTGGATTTTGATTATGGTTATCTTGCCCATACACCAATTCTTCATGAAGGACGTATTAAGCCTCTGGATAGCTTTGCCCGCGTTTATCTGAAGAAGATTCATGGCGCAGCAACGGTAGAAGGTGAACCTGCGATTGCGTGGCTGGCAGGTACTCTGTTTGCACCTGCGGGCGCTATGCAGCAGCCTTTGTTCAATGTTAAGGTCCCGGAAGTTGTCCAGGCGCTCTCGCTACCGGAACGTTCCGACCGGATGTATAGCTTTGTCGAAATGGCAGCCGTGTTTGGCGGGCGTGAGCAATATATCAAGTCGTTGCTTGCCAAGGATAAGCGTAGCCTCACGGAGAACGAGCAGGAACTGATACGCCTTTTCCTGAATACGAACGACTTTGCAGAGATTATCGGCACTTTTTCGCTGCTATTGCCTTTTTCGGAAGCGCCGGAGATGAATTATCTGGAAGCAATGAGGAATCATGAAAAAATCGTTGCGGCTGTCAAGGCAACAGTGAAAGCTAAAGGGAAAGACTTGCAGGAATATACGCCGCAGGAACTGCTGAACGTTAAAATATCCTATCGCATGGATATGTTAAGCGCTCTGGATAAGCGCAATATGTTGCTGCGCATTATTCCGCCCGCATGGAAGGGAACGGATGAATGGCTCGCTCCCTGGGCGGTGATCGAGCAAGGGCAGGGATCGCCGGAGACTGGCATGCTGTTCAAGCAATGGCAGAAGCTGGCGGCGGATTACAATACGCATGATATTCAAGCATGGAAGTCTGATTCGGCAAAGATTGAAGCGTTCGGTGCTGGGTATAAAACCGTGCGTCCATTCGCCCTTTCGCTGGAGGTAATCTATAATTCTTTTGCACCATTGAACAAAAGCGTCGTGCTTTATCCGCTTGGAGCCATGATAGCATTGTTAGCGCTGGTAATGGGGGCTGAGCGTGTGCGTGTGGCCGCTTATCTGGTGATGGCTGCGGCTACCGGCATTCATGGGCTGGCGATCCTGATGCGTATGGGGATTTTGATGCGCCCGCCGGTCAGCACGCTTTATGAATCCATGATTTTCGTCAGTTTCCTGGTATCAGCCTTTGGGCTTTGGCTGGAACATAAGAAGGGCAACGGAGAGAGTTTGCTGGTCAGCGGTATTGTTTCCAGCCTGCTGATCCTTGCCGCCAATATTTTTGCAGCTGACAGCGATACGCTGGAAGTGCTGGTGGCGGTATTGAACACCAATTTCTGGCTGGCGACGCATGTGGTCTGCATCACGACAGGTTATGCTTCGGCGATTGTGGCGGGAGCGATTGCGCATATATATCTGATCAAGCGAGCTATCGGAAAAACATCCGCCAGTGCAATGGCGGCGTTGCACAGGCGGTTGCATATGGTGGCGCTGGTAGCATTGTTATTTACTACGGTCGGAACGATGTTGGGCGGCATATGGGCCGATCAGTCCTGGGGGCGCTTCTGGGGATGGGACCCGAAGGAAAACGGGGCGCTGTGGATTGTGCTGTGGCTGATCTGGCTGCTGCATGGGCGTGTTGCGGGGCAGGTACGCGAGGTCGGATTTGCCATCGGCATGGCGCTTATTAACATTGTCGTGGCGCTGGCATGGGTAGGGGTGAACCTGCTCAGCGTTGGGTTGCATAGCTATGGCTTTACAGACGCCGCAGCGACCGGGCTTACGGTTTTTTGCTCGGCTGAAGTGGTTTTTATCTTGATAATATCGCCAGTTATACTAATGAAAAGCCGTACTGCGCACAGAGTGCCAATATGAAATTAGTTTTACGAACTATTAACTTATTACGTGTATAATATATCTCATAAAAAATGGGATATTATGGCAAGACATTCAAAAGATTATTTAGAATATCATTTACAAATGGGGTGCTTGGCTAGCGTCGTGCTCTCTACAGGTTTGGATGATGTCTGTCTGAAGACCAAAATCTTACGCGATGAGCCCACCGTTGGAGGAAGTGGATTTATTTGTGATCCGGTAGCGCAAATTCGTTTTCCCCGAGAGCAAATTGGCGTTGCTCAGAAGCTTGCGGCTCAAATAAATGATTTATTTGATAAAAAGGGCTGGAGGCCTGTTGCGCGTTTTACTGCTGCTGTTAAGGGTGATAAATTGTTTATCAATCTGGATGATCTGCGCTCAGCCATGAATGATCTTGAGTTAACAAGTACGCTTTGTGGCTATGCAGCAGATGCGGCAAAAGGTGAGCAAAGTGCAAACACAGTTGCTAGCGACCATGTGATTCTTGATATACGCCCTTCTAGGGGCGTAACAGATGCTACAGGAAGTGGTTTAGCAGTACCGGCAGGCCCTCCTGCTGCTCCTTATGCAGATGAACCACATGTTGCGGATAATGCTGTGGTAGAGATGCGTGGAGTAATAAGTACCGCCCTTGGAGCTAAGGATAAGCCACCTGTCAATGCGTTTGATCGTCCGCCGATTCAAGGTGCGCTTCAAGCTGATAAACCGCGTGAGCGCTAGTTACGAAACCTTGTTATACGCAAAATTTGCAGAGTAAGATTTCGGCTTGATGGTTTTTTCGTTTTTCTTTTCCACCACTTCAAACTCGATATTGTTCTTCTGGGCGTAAGCGATGGCTTCTTCCTTCGTGGGGAAGAAAAGCTTTACTTCCTGTACGGTGTCGGTCATGCCGGTCCAGCCCATGAGCGGTTCGACGAAAAGCGGAGCGTCCGGCAGGAAATCCAGACGCCATTTATGGGTACGGGCTTCGCCGGATTGCATTGCGTTACGTGAGGGCTGGTAGATACGCGCTTTCATAACAACTCCTTATTTAGCTTTAGCTGCTTTCTTCTTTTTTACCGCAAAAGTCTTTTTCTTTCCACCGCTGCTTTTGCTTTTACCGGCCAGAAGCGTGATGGCTTCTTCCAGCGTGAAGCTTTCCGGTTCGGAATCTTTGGGCAGGGTAGCGTTGATGTTACCATGCTTGACGTAATTGCCATAGCGTCCGCCGTAAATGGCAACTTCTCCGCCTTCGGGATGGCTTCCGAGAATCTTCAGCGGTGTGACGGTGGACTTGGCAAAGGATTTCTTCTCTGCAATGAGCGTTACGGCGCGGTTGATGCCGACGGTCAGCACATCGTCGTCGCCCTTGAGAGATGTGTACTTGCCGTCATGCAGCAGGTAAGGGCCAAAGCGGCCAAGGCCTGCTGTGATCATTTTGCCTGACTCAGGATGCTTGCCGATTTCGCGCGGCAGGGAGAGCAACGCCAGCGCGGCTTCCAATGTCACCTGATCGGGCGCAAGGGTTTTGGGCAGGCTGCTGCGCTTGGGCTTCTTATCCGCCCCTAATTGCACATACATGCCGTAAGGACCTTTGCGCAAGGAAACTTCGAGGCCGCTGGCGGGGTCGGTGCCGAGGATTTGCGGTTCGGACCCGGTGTTGCTATCGGTCGATTCACCGCTTTCCGGAGCATCGTTCGACAATTGCTTTGTATAGTTGCATTCAGGGTAATTGGAGCATCCCAGGAACGCACCGAATTTACCGGTTTTGAGGCCGAGTCTTCCGGTGCCGCAGGAAGGGCATGCGCGCGGATCGGTTCCAGCGGCAACATTGCGGTAAATATACGGCTCAAGCATCGCGTCCACGGCTTCCAGCACCTGCGGGTTCGTCAATTGCTTGGTTTCGCCCACGGTCGCTATAAAAGCTTCCCACCAGTCGCGCAGTACTTTTTTCCAATCTATGGTGCCTGCGGAGATTTCGTCCAACTGCTCTTCCAGCCTTGCGGTGAAATCATATTCCACATAGCGGCGGAAGAAGCTCACAAGGAAAGCGTTCACGATTCTGCCGCGTGCTTCAGCGATGAAGCGTTTCTTTTCGAGTTTGACGTAATCGCGTTCCTGCAGAACGGAGATGATTGCGGCGTAAGTGGAGGGGCGACCTATGCTTAACTCTTCCAGCTTCTTCACCAGGCTTGCTTCCGTATAGCGCGGCGGAGGTTCGGTGAAATGCTGCTCGGGCACGATTTCCTGTGTCTTGACGGATTCGCCCATTTCAAGCGGTGGCAGAGCGCGGGATTCTTCGTCCTGCTCGTCGTCATCCTTACTTTCCTGATAGAGCGTCAGGAAGCCATCAAACCGCATAACGGAACCTACGGCCCGGAAAAGTGCCTGCTTATCCTGCGATTCGATACCGACAGCCATCTGGTCGAACACGGCGCTTTCCATCTGGCTCGCCATCATGCGCTTCCAGACCAGTTCATACAGACGGAACATATCGCGGTCGAGCACGGATTCCACCTGCTCTGGTGTACGGGTGACGTCGGTCGGGCGGATTGCTTCGTGCGCTTCCTGTGCGTTCTTCTGCTTCACCTTATAAACGCGCTGGGTAGCAGGCATGTATTTGTCGCCGTATTCTTTGGCGATGTGCTTGCGCGCTGCTTCAATCGCATCCTGCGAGACGGTGACACCGTCAGTACGCATATAGGTGATAAGACCGGTCGTTTCACCGCCGATATCCACGCCTTCATAAAGCTTCTGCGCGAGTTGCATGGTCTTTTTTGCGCTGAATCCGAGCTTGCGCGAGGCGTCCTGCTGCAGGGTTGAGGTGGTAAAAGGCGGGTAGGGGTGGCGGCGCACCTGTTTGGGTTCGATGCTTGCAACCTGGTATTGCTTCTTGAGCAACGCATCGACGATTTCTTTTGCGGTTTTTGCATTCGGGATGTCGAACTTGTCGAGCTTCTTGCCGTGCCATTCCGAAAGCTTTGCCTTGAAGGCGGTGCCGGCACCGTTGGCCATGACAGCGCGGATATCCCAATATTCCTGGGAGATGAATTTTTCGATTTCTTCATCGCGGTCGCAAATCAGGCGTAGCGCAACGGACTGCACGCGTCCTGCGGATTTGCTGCCCGGTAGCTTGCGCCACAAAACGGGAGAGAGGGTAAAGCCGGTAAGATAATCCAGCGCGCGGCGGGCCTGCTGCGCATTCACGAGGCTCATATCGATCTCGCGCGGATGCTTCATCGCGTCGACAATCGCTTTCTTCGTGATCTCGTTGAAGACAACACGCTCGACTTCGATCTTTTTCGGCAGCGCCTTGCTTTCCCTGAGTGCTTCCAGCACGTGCCACGAGATGGCTTCACCTTCGCGGTCAGGGTCGGTTGCGAGGATCAGTTTGTCGGAACCTTTGACGGCTTTGGCAATGGCGCTGATATGTTTCTTTGAATCAGCATCGACCTCATAGGTCATTGCGAAATCCTGGTCGGGCTGCACGGAGCCGTCTTTGGATGGCAGGTCGCGCACGTGACCGAAGGAGGCAAGCACCTGGTAATCTTTACCCAGATATTTGTTTATGGTTTTTGCTTTCGCAGGCGATTCAACAATTACGAGATTCATCAGCAGGACGTTACTTGGTTAACTTAAGTAAAAAGTAAATCACCCATACAGGCGGAAATGTCAAATTTTTAGTGCCCGTGCAGCGTGAATAATATTATTTGCGGAAGGTTTCCCAATGGCTTCGCCTATAAAATAAAAGCCAGGAATTGCTTCCTGGCTTTTATACTTTAAGGCTTTATGCCGCTGCGGCTTTATCGAACTTGCCGCGAATGGCAGCCTGTGCGGCGGCCAGACGTGCGATCGGCACGCGGTACGGCGAGCAGGAGACATAGTTCAAACCTGCCTTCTGGCAGAATGCGATCGAAGCGGGATCGCCGCCATGTTCGCCGCAGATGCCGAGCTTGATGTCGCTACGTGTTTTGCGACCACGCTCTGCTGCAAGCTGTATCAATTCGCCGACGCCATCCTGATCGAGCGTGACGAACGGATCGGTTTCGAGCACGTTCTTCTGCTTGTAGATTTCGATGAACGAAGCCGCATCGTCACGTGACAGGCCGAGCGTGGTTTGTGTCAGATCGTTCGTGCCGAAGCTGAAGAACTCCGCATGCTGGGCGATGTCACCTGCACGCAGCGCGGCGCGCGGCAATTCGATCATCGTGCCGACAAAATACTCAACCTTTACTCCGGTTTCACGGGCAACGGCAGCAGCGGTTTCATCGACCAGTTTTTTCAGCACTTCAAGTTCCTTCGGCGTCATGACCAGCGGGATCATGATTTCCGGAATGACCTTGTTCTTGCTTTCTTTCACGACTTCGCTGGCGGCTTCAAAAATAGCGCGTGCCTGCATCTCGTAAATTTCCGGATAGGTGATGCCGAGACGGCAGCCGCGATGGCCAAGCATCGGGTTGGCTTCGTGCAGCGCATGGGCACGGTGCTTCACGAACTCAACGGTTACACCGGATGCTTTTGCGACTTCCTTGATTTCTGCTTCGGAGTGCGGCAGGAATTCATGCAGCGGCGGGTCGAGCAGGCGGATGGTGACGGGCAGGCCCGTCATGATGCGGAAGATTTCCGCAAAGTCCTTGCGCTGCATGGGCAGCAGTTTAGCCAATGCGGCTTTGCGTTTATCAGCAGTTTCAGAGACGATCATTTCGCGCATAGCTACGATGCGGTCCGTATCGAAGAACATATGTTCCGTGCGGCACAGGCCGATACCTTCCGCGCCGAATTTGCGCGCATTGGAAGCATCCAGCGGTGTTTCTGCGTTCGTGCGGATCTTCAGCGTGCGGAATTCATCTGCCCAGCTCATCAGCTGTGCGAAATCGCCGGAAAGCTGAGGCTGAATCGTCGGCACTTCGCCGAAGAACACTTCACCGGTCAGACCGTTGATGGTGATGAAGTCGCCTTCCTTGACCACCTGGCCGCTTGCCTTGAAGGTTTTTGCAGCATAGTCGATCTTGATGTCGCCAGCACCGGATACGCAGGGCTTGCCCATGCCGCGAGCCACGACAGCTGCGTGTGAGGTCATGCCGCCGCGTGCGGTCAGAATGCCTTGTGCGGCATGCATGCCGTGAATATCTTCCGGTGAAGTTTCAATGCGTACGAGGATAACTTTTTCCTTGTGATGAGCGCGACGCTCTGCTTCTTCAGCCGAGAACACTACTGTGCCCGCAGCAGCGCCGGGCGATGCCGGAAGGCCGCGTGCGAGTACAGTGCGTTTCGCATTCGGATCGAGTGTCGGATGCAGCAACTGGTCGAGCGCCTGCGGATCGACACGCTCGATCGCTTCTTCCTTCGTGATCAGTTTCTCCGCGACCATATCCACGGCGATCTTGACGCTCGCTGCGGCGGTGCGTTTGCCGTTACGGGTCTGCAGCATCCAGAGTTTACGGTTCTGTACCGTGAACTCGATATCCTGCATGTCGCGGTAATGATGTTCGAGCTTTTTGTAAATCTTCACGAGCTCTGCATACACATCCGGCATGACTTCTTCCATGCTCGGAAGATCGCCACCGCTGGTTTCCTTGCCCTTGATGGTAAGGGGCTGTGGCGTGCGGATGCCTGCCACTACGTCTTCGCCCTGCGCGTTGAGCAGGAATTCGCCGTAGAACGCCTTGTCGCCGTTGGACGGGTTGCGTGTGAATGCAACGCCGGTTGCGCAGTCATTGCCCATGTTGCCGAACACCATGGACTGCACGTTGACTGCCGTGCCCCAGCTTTCGGGGATATCGTGCAGGCGACGATAAGTGATCGCACGCGCGTTCATCCAGGAATCAAACACCGCCTGGATTGCTCCCCAGAGCTGTTCTTCTACGGTTTGCGGGAAGGGCTTGCCCAGTTCCTGCTGTACTTTTTCCTTATATTCCTCGACGAGGGCTTTTAGTAAGCCAGCATCATCACTATCGGAATTAGAATTATTGCTGCTGCTACCACCATGAAATTTTGCCTCCCACAATTCTTCGAAATTATAATGATCAATACCCAACACCACGTCGGAGTACATCTGAATAAAGCGACGATAGGAATCGTACGCGAAACGCGGATTGCCGGTCTTTGCGGCAAGGCCTTCGACAGTGATGTCATTGAGGCCGAGATTCAAGACCGTATCCATCATGCCCGGCATTGAAGCGCGTGCGCCGGAACGGACCGAGACCAGCAAAGGATTGCTGGCATCGCCGAATGTCGCGCCGACGGCCTTTTCAATGGCACTCAGCGCTTTCTTTACTTCATCTTTCAGGGTATCAGGCAGTTTCTTGCCGTTCTTATAATAAGCAGTGCAGACTTCAGTGGTGATTGTGAACCCCGGAGGAACCGGCAGACCCAGCGAGCACATCTCCGCGAGATTCGCTCCTTTGCCGCCCAAGAGGTTTTTCATATCGGCTTTGCCTTCCGCAAAACCGTCGCCAAAACTGTAAACGTATTTGTTGCTCATAAAGGCCCTGAAATAAAGCGTTTGCTGGAGTTAGTGAGCCCTCCTGTACACGCAAAGGCATCAATAGTCAACCATTGGCTGGAAGGTTTTCAGAATTTGTCAATATATTTTTGCTGCGGTGCAAAAAGAATTATTTTAGGTGCTGTCATACCGCGACTTGATTGCGGTATTTCTACATATAGTTAGAGATGCCGTGGTCAAGCCACGGCATGACAATCCAATAGGTTAGCCTTCAATCAGGGAGAAATCTGCAATTCCGTCTAAGGTAATGCGAATCTGCGAAAGCAGGCTCAGGCGATTGGCACGCAGGTCCTTATCTTCCGCATTGACCATTACAGCATCGAAGAAGCGATCCACAGGGGAGCGCAAGCTGGACAGTACGGTCATGGCCTGAGAAAATTCTTCTTTTTCCAGCCATTTAAGGGTTTCTGGCGTCGTGCTGGCAAGGGACTCGGAGAGCTTTTTTTCCTCATCTTGCTGCAAGAGCGCGGTTTTTATGCTGCCGTTGTAGCGAATATTGTCTTTTTTCTCTTCAATATTCAATATATTGGCTGCGCGTTTGTATGCGGCAAGCAGGTTGGCGCCGTCTTCCGCAGCAAGGAAATCCTGTATGGCTTTGGCGCGTGCGACCACACGTACGAGATCGTCGTCTCCCCCCGCCATGACGGATTTGATGATGTCGGCGCGGATGCCCTGTTCTTTGAGCTGAACGATCAAGCGGTCAGAGAAAAAGGCCAGCAGTTCTTCATTTAAGAGGGACTTTAAAGGCAGGCGCAGGTTGTTTTCCAGAATAATACGAATGATTCCGAGTGCCGAGCGTCTTAGGGCAAACGGGTCCTTCGAACCGGTCGGCTTTTCCCCCGCAGCAAACATGGAGATTAGCGTATCGAGCTTATCCGCCAATGCGATGCAGATGGAAACGGGGCTGTGCGGAACAGGAGAATCCGGCCCCAGCGGTAGGTAATGCTCGCGTATGGCGTCGGCTATAATCACTGGCAGTTTTTCATGCAGCGCATAATAGCGGCCCATGACGCCCTGCAGCTCCGGAAACTCGCCGACCATTCCGGTTACGAGATCGGCTTTGCAGAGATTGGCAGCCAGCTCAACAGCGGCTTTATCTGCGCCTGGAACGAAGCGGATTAGTTCGACGGCCAGTTTGCGGATGCGGTCTACCTTGTCGGCAATGGTACCAATCTTGGCGTGGAAGGTGACGTCCTTCAAACCTTCTGCCCATTGAGCGAGGATTTTCTTGCGGTCCTGGTCGAAGAAGAAGCGGCCGTCCGCAAGGCGGGCGCGCAGTACGCGCTCATTGCCCGCAACGATAGCCTTTCCGCCGTCCTGAGTGGTCATGTTGGAAGTGATCAGGAATTTATCGGCGAGCTTGCCTGAGCTATCCAGCAAAGCGAAATATTTCTGGTGCGTGCGCATTTCGGAAGTCAGCACTTCAGGCGGAAGATCCATGAACTGCGCGTCAATGTTGCCCAGCAGCAAATTAGGAAATTCCACAAGTCCGGTTACTTCAGCGAGTAATCCGTCATCGCGCTTGAGCTTCAGTTTATGGCTTGCAGCAAGCGCTTCTGCCTGCTTCTGGATTTCGGCTTTGCGTTTCTCCTGATCGGCCATCACACAGGCTTTTGCCAGAGCGGACTCATAATCGGCAGGTGAATTAATAGTGATGGTTTGCGGTGCAAGAAAACGGTGGCTGCATGTGGTGTTGCCAGCCTTGAAGCCTGCAAATTCCACCGGTACGATCTCATTGCCGAGGATGCAGAGAATGGAATGAAGCGGACGCACCCAGCGCGTAGGATTGCTGCCCCAACGCATGGATTTCGGCCAGGGGAATGCGGCCAGAATCTTTTCGATAATGGATTTCAGAAGCGTTGCAGTCGGTTGGCCTTTCTGGTGCACCACGGCAAAGTAGATTTCATCCTTGCCTACTGTGCGCTTTTCCAACTGTTCCACCGCCAGGTTTTCCTTGCGCAGGAACCCGTCCAGTGCGGCCTGGGGAGCGCTCGTCTTCGGGCCTTTTTTCTCGACGGTAATATCCGGCTGAATAGTAGGAATGCCTTCTGCCAGCACAGCAAGCCTGCGCGGGGTCACGAAGGTTTTTACCTTACCATGTTCGATGCCGGCCTGTTTCAGTGCATCGGTAAAGGTGGCTGCCAGATGACGTGCGGCTTCGGACTGCATGCGCGCCGGGATTTCTTCAGAGAAAAGCTCGAGGAGAAAATCGCTCATGGATTACTTTTTGATTTTGTTTTTGCTATCCACCAGCACGACAACCGGCTGATACTTTTTGGCCTTCTTCGGCTCCATCGTCGCATAAGCGCAGATAATTACGAGATCGCCTTTCTGCACGAGCCTTGCTGCGGCGCCATTGATTTTGATGTCACCCTTGCCGCGTTTTTCCGCTTCGATCGCATAGGTCGTAAAGCGTTCGCCGTTGGTGATATTGAGAATATCCACCTGCTCATAAGGAAGGATACCGGAAGCTTCCAGCAATACCGGGTCAACCGTGATAGAGCCTTCATAATGCAGGTCTGCTTCGGTCACCGTTGCGCGGTGGATCTTCGCTTTTAACATGTTCAGTATCATAACTACTCTCTTCAATCTCAAAATGCCGGTTCAATTCTGGCGATTCCATAGCATATTCCCGCGTAAAAGCAAGGAATTCCGGCGTTTATCAGGCGGCTTGTTCCTTCTCCACCCAGGCTTCACAGCAGCTTTTCGCCAGAGCGCGTACACGGCCGATATAACTTGCACGTTCCGTAACACCGATAACGCCACGTGCATCCAGCAGGTTAAAGCGGTGAGAAGCCTTGATACACTGATCATAAGCGGGCAGGGGCAGTTTCTGCGCCAGCAGCGCTTTGCATTCCTCTTCCGCGTGCGTAAATTGCTCCAAAAGCTGTTTGGTATCGGCATGTTCAAGGTTATAGGCCGAAAATTCGCGCTCGTTCTGCAGGAAAACCTCGCCGTAAGTTACGGTATCGTTGTATTTCAGGTCATAGACGTTTTCTACGCCCTGAATATACATGGCGAGCCTTTCCAGTCCGTAGGTCAGTTCCCCGGCCACGGGGCTGCATTCAATGCCGCCGACCTGCTGGAAATAGGTGAACTGGGTGACTTCCATTCCGTCGCACCAGACTTCCCAGCCAAGCCCCCAAGCGCCGAGCGTCGGGCTTTCCCAGTCATCTTCCACGAAGCGGATATCATGCAACATCGGGTCGATCCCCAGTTCGCGCAAACTATCCAAATAAAGCTGCTGGATGTTCTGCGGCGAAGGCTTCAGGATCACCTGAAACTGGTAATAATGCTGCAGGCGGTTCGGATTCTCACCGTAACGGCCGTCTTTCGGGCGGCGCGAGGGCTGCACGTAAGCACAGTTCCATGTCTTGGGGCCGAGCGTGCGCAATGCCGTTGCCGGGTGAAACGTTCCGGCTCCGACTTCCATGTCGTATGGCTGCAGAATAACGCAGTGATGGGCGGACCAGTAATTTTGAAGTTTCAGGATGATTTCCTGAAAAGTGAGAGAGCGTGTATTGTTCATGGCGGCTATTTTAACGGGTTTTTGATTTGAATCAATCCTTATGGATCATATGATATTATAAAAATAAATTAATTATATGCAAAATTGCCTTTACGGGCGTATGTGCTATAATGTGATAGTTATCAAGAACAAAGGTAGTCAAATTATGAAAATTCTTATTTCCGGCAAAAACATTGAAGTCGGTGCTTCTTTACAGGCGCATATTGAAAAGCGTCTTGCAGAAGTGGTCCATAAACATCTGGACCGGGTAGTAAATCTCAATGTGGTGATGACCAAGGAGGGCTATCGTTATAAGTGTGATATCAACGGCAATACCGGAACTTCTTCCGGTGTCATGATCAAGAGCACAGGAACGTCCGAAGACGTATATGCTTCTTTCGACATGGCAGCCGATAAAATCGAAAAACAGTTACGCCGTTACAAGCGCCGCATTACGAACCATCATAAGGTTTCCGAAGAACCGGCCCCTGTCGTGGTGGCAAAAAAGTACGTGATCAAGGATCATGAAGAGGAAGTGCATGACGATGCTCCGGTGGTGATTGCTGAAAAGCCGACGGAAATCGAAACGCTGACGGTGAGCGCAGCGGTGATGAAGATGGATCTGGCGGATTTGCCCGCTTTGATGTTCTTCAATTCCGCTAACGGACGCATCAACGTGGTTTATAAACGTGCAGACGGTAATATCTCCTGGGTTGACCCGGAAGGTAAAGCCGCGTAATTTGATATTACGGAACAAGAGGGGGACGAATTTCCGTCCCCCTTTCTTTTTCTACCCTCGGCTATCCTGAAGAAGGAGGCGCTACCATGCAACAACCACTACAAGTTCATGCTTCCTGTGTCGCAATACACTCCAAGGGAGTATTATTGTTCGGCGAACCCGGAAGCGGCAAGTCCGACCTTGCGCTGCGTCTTATCGACCGCGGTGCTGTGCTGGTCAGTGATGACCGCGTAAATTTACGTAAGGAAGGCGAACATCTGATTGCCAAAGCTCCGGAGAATATTGCCGGGCTGATGGAGATCAGGGGGCTTGGTATCATGCGGCTTACGATGGAAAGCGATGTGCCGGTTTGCCTGGCCGTGCAGCTTGTTGACAGGCGCGTGGTAGACCGGTTGCCCGTGGCGGAGACTTTTGAGTGTCTGGGCATGCATATTCCCCAGATCCGGCTCTCGCCATTTGATGCTTCTGCCCCGATCCGGATTGAGATGGCGTTAGCCAGTCTGCAGGATAAAAATATGATGCGGGCAGGTGGCTTAAAGGAATGTGAATCAGGCGATGTCTGATTCGAGCGTGGTTTTGATCGCTTTTATACCCGCTTCCATCATCGCATCGATAGCATCTTTTATTTCGTGCGGCAGGAAGTCTGCAATCCAGACGATTCTACACGTTTTTCCTTCCGCGAATACCTGCACCGATGCATTGTGATGCGTGGAGCGTCCGCCCTGTGCGCTCCAGACTAATCTGCGCTGCTGTTCGTCCATATCCACGATAAGTTCGCGCACTTCCATCCCGTTTGCGAAGGTGACAATTCTTGCGCCTTCTTCCATGCGCGTATTCGTGACGAAGCCGCGAACGAGACGAGTATGCAGATTGCCAACATCGCGAATGGCATCCCACGTTTTTTCTGCAGTTACATTGACAAGGATTTCTTTGGTGATCGATGCCATGTGCGCTTCCCTCAGGCGATTAGAAAGGATGTATGGTCAGAAACGGTGCCTGTTTCACCTGTGATAACTTTGCGCAATGCTTCAGGATAGATTTTATGTTCGAGCTTTAGCACGCGCTCGCCGAGCGTTTGTGCTGTGTCATTCGGCAAAACAGGAACGGCGGCCTGAATAATGATCGGCCCGGAATCCATTTCGGGCACGACATAATGCACTGTTGCCCCGTGAATTTTTACACCCGCTTCCAGCACGCGTTCATGTGTGTGGATGCCTTTAAAGGAAGGTAGAATAGCGGGATGGATATTGATCATCCTGCCTTGCCATTTTTCAACGAAACCGGCAGTGAGCAAGCGCATGAAACCGGCGAGGCAGACATATTCCGCGCCAGCTTTTATAATGGCATCATGTAAGGCACTGTCGAATGTATCGCGATCCGGGTAATCCTGATGGAATATGACTTGCGTTGGAATGCCCGCGTCTTTAGCGCGCTTTAGTCCGTATGCATCACTTTTATTGCTGATGACCATGGCGATGCGTGCCGGAAAATCCGGTTGGGCACAGGCATCGATAAGTGCCTGCAGATTGCTGCCGCTGCCGGAGATAAGGACTGCGACAGGTTTTTTAGTCACGTAAATATACCACGCGTTCCGATTGCTGCGGGATGATGCGGCCGAGCGTGTAGACAGTTTCGCCAGCCTCTTTCAGCAGTGCGGTAATCTCATTGCTTTTCGCTGCATCTACAACGATCATCATGCCGATGCCGCAATTGAATGTGCGCAGCATTTCTGATTCGCTGATATTGCCGGCTTCCTTCAGCCACTGGAAGACTTCCGGCAACTCCCATGCTTTCAGATTAACTTCAGCCGAAACATTTTCCGGCAAGACGCGCGGAGTGTTTTCAGTGATGCCGCCGCCTGTGACATGCACCAGCGCTTTGACGGCACCGGTTTTAATCGCGGCGAGACACGGCTTCACATAAAGGCGCGTAGGAGCCATAAGCTTATCCACCAGCGGCTGTTGTGCTACGTCATGCAGATTGATCTGCTCGCGCTTGATGATATGGCGCACGAGAGAATAACCGTTGGAATGAACGCCGTCCGATGCAAGGCCCAGAATGACATCGCCAGTTGCTACGCCTTTAGGAAGAATTGCTTCGCGTTCTACAGCGCCGACCGCAAAACCTGCGAGGTCGTATTCACCCGGCTGATAAATGCCCGGCATCTCGGCAGTTTCCCCACCGATGAGGGCGCAGCCTGAACGTTTGCAGCCTTCTGCGATACCTTTGATAATGCTTTCGGCAACGTTCACATCCAGTGCGGAAGTAGCGAAGTAATCCAGGAAGAAGAGCGGCTCTGCTCCCTGCACAATGAGATCATTAACGCACATGGCCACAAGATCGATCCCGATCGTATCGTGCTTGTTGAGATCCTGCGCGAGCTTTACTTTCGTGCCGACGCCGTCCGTTCCCGAGACGAGCACGGGGTCTTTAAAGCCCGCTGCTTTCAGGTCGAAAAGAGCGCCGAACCCACCGATTCCGCCCATGACTCCTGAGCGCGTAGTGGCCTTTGCCAGCGGCTTGATTCTCTCGACAAGCGCATTGCCAGCGTCTATATTGACCCCGGAGTCTGCGTACGTAACTTCTGGTTTATTCACTATGTTTTTCATGTGCACCCGCAAAATTTTCCCTGATATCTACTATAGAATCATGCTTTTCACAAGCGTCTTGCTGGCGTCGGTTTTTTGGGGGGTATTGCCCGCAAAAGCAGAAGAAGACCCGATTGTTACGGGATATAGTATTGAAAATATCGTTGTGGATGCTGACGGCAAGGATGAAAAAGATGCGCGCATAAAGGCGCTGACGGGTGGGGAGGTCACAGCTTTCAAGCAGTTTGTTCTGCGTGTGGATGCGGCGAAGGCCCCTTCTCTTATCTCCAATACTTCTGCTTCTCAGATCAACCAGATGATTAGCGGATTCGAGGTCATGGAAGAGAAGGTGACACCGAATCATTACCATGGGCTGCTGCGGTATAATTTTATTCCGCAGTCGATTCAGACATTGATGCCGGATTTGCCCAACCTGATGCAAACCGAATTTACTTCCGGGAGGCGTCCGAGTAAAGCTGTGCTCGTGCTACCGGTCTATAATGAAGGGCGCAATGTATTGAAGCTCTGGCAGGACGATAATAAGTGGCGCACTATCTGGCTGGAGGCTGCGCTTGAATCCGGTGGCGGCATGGTGGTGGTGCCTATCGGAGATCTGAACGATCGCGTGGATGTGGATGATACGAATGTTGAGAGCGCGACTACGGAATCACTGCGGCGTATGTATAAGCGTTACGGTGTTGAATATATCGACGTGCTTGACGCCTATTTCGATAAGAAGGCCGATCCCAAGCCAACGCTGGAAGTAACCGTCAAGAAGCTGCTGCCGGAGAAGGATGATATCACACATTTCGACTATATCATTCATAGTTCGGACACACTGGATACTCTCATGGCAAGAGCTGCCAACGACATTGCCCAACGTATATATAAGCAGCAGACGATTGATCCCAATAAGATTGAGTATGAGCGTATCAAGGAGATTAAAGCGCGTGTTAATACGAGTGAAATTTCGGAGTGGGATGAGCTCAGAAAACGTCTGCTTAAGCATGGCAACATCGTAAGCATCACGATGACGACCATCTCATTCTTTGAAACCAATATGGTTATCTCTTACCGTGGCACGCCGGATATGCTTGGCAAGACTCTTGCCGCTGCTGGCTTACGTGTATTTCAGGACGGTGACGGGCTTGTTCTGCAGTTGAAATAGCTGGAAAAAATCGGGGCTATCTGGGGGTATCGTGCACAGGTTTTCGAATGAAACCGCAGAAAACTTCACCATTTATGACAGTGATTGTAATAAACCCGCAGGAAATGAATAAAATTATTGTTTTTCAGTAAGTTATTTTGTGCCTACTTTTTAAGCAGGGCGTCTCAAAGCTAGTACTGGCTTAAAGAAAACAAATGGGGCATTAAAGTTATCCGCAAAGTTATCCACAGGTTTCGTGGATGAAAATTTATGCCCCATTTATACAATGCTTACGCCGTTGTTTCGAGCTCTTCTTCTTCGTATTCTTCCTGGTCGTCGACGCCCAGTTTTGCCAGTTTGGTGATCTCTTCAGCGAGCGCTTTCACTTCAAGTGCCGCAGGTGTGGACGGTCCGACTTCGGTAGCGCTGCGACCTTCCATGATGGATGCGGCAAACAGAACGCGATTGCCCAAATGGCTCTTAGCGAGATTGGGCAATTCTGCTGCGATGGTCTGTGCAAGTTTGGACGATGCTGAGATACGATTCAGCACAACGCGCACAGGAACATTTTCCGACTTTGCAATTTCAAGCGTTGCTTTGGTAGCCCATAAATCGGTCGGGCTCGGCTGCACAGGCACGATGATAAAATCGGCATTACGTATTGCCGTGCGTGCTTCCGTCTCGGTGTGCGGAGGGCTGTCGATCAGGATGATATCATGATTGCGTTTCAGGCGTGCGATTTCGCTGCCGACTCTCCAGCCGGAAACCGTGCTGAAGGTGAGACCCGTATAACCTTCACCAAAACATTTCTCGCGTATCTTATGCCACTGAGTAAGACTCCCTTGCGGATCGATATCGATCACGGCAACTCTAAACCCGCGCTGCTTCCATGCGACTGCCAGATGTATTGCTACGGTTGTTTTTCCTGCTCCGCCTTTTTGCTGCGCTATGGTAATTACTTTCGATTCCATATATACTCCTGTGCCAGATGCGAGTTTAACTATATATCGTAATAAACGTATTATTATACTACCAGATATTGTCAATGAACATACAACCTGTCAATAGCACTGTCATAAAAAAAGCTGCTGAATATTTACGTTTTGGAAGGCTAGTTGCATTTCCGACAGAGACGGTTTACGGACTTGGAGCGGATGCTACTAATGACAGGGCGGTCGCCGAGATCTTCTCCGCCAAGGGAAGACCGCAGTTCAATCCGCTGATCGTACATGTGTGTCATGTTTCCATGGCGAAGCGTTTTGCCGTATGGAATGATCTGGCAGAAAAAATTTCGGCAGCGTTCTGGCCGGGACCGCTTACTTTTATTCTGCCGCGTACAGCGGACTGTTCTATCTCATTATTAGCGAGTGCTGGCGGTGATACAATTGGCGTGCGCATGCCAGCGCATTCGGTCGCGCATGCGCTGCTTGCTGAAGCCGGTGTGCCCGTGGCTGCTCCGAGCGCCAACCGTTCGGGACGCATTAGCCCGACAGCTGCGTCACATGTCTATGAAGAGCTGGGCGAACTTCCGGCAATGATTCTTGATGGTGGAGAATGCAGTGTGGGGATTGAGTCTACTGTTATCGATCTCAGCGGCAGTGGAGTGACATTACTCAGGCCGGGATTTGTCACGCGCGATCAGTTACAGGAAGTGACCGGTATGGATGTTGCGGTTCCGGGGGAAACGCAAGGTATATTGAAATCGCCGGGTATGCTTGCGAGCCATTATGCGCCATCGCTTCCAGTGAGGCTTAATGTGACTGATCCTAGAGCCGATGAGGCATTGCTTGCGTTTGGAAGTAATGTGCCGCCGGGTGCCAAATATGTTTTTAATTTAAGTGCTGATGGAAACCTGGTGGAAGCTGCCGCGCATTTATTTGCTGGATTGCGCGAACTCGATCATCCCGAGCTTTATTCTGCCATCGCGGTGATGCCATTACCTGATCTGGGAATAGGCGTTGCCATCAACGACCGTCTTGCAAGGGCCGCAGCTGCACGATAGCTATCCTTGTTGCGTTGCCCCACCGGATGTTGTTTAATACAACCTGCGGTATTCGATGAGGAACGCTTTGCGCAGCAAGTATTACATAAACGGTTTCACTCTGATCGAGCTTTCGATCGTGCTGGTCATTATTGGGTTGATTGTAGGCGGCGTGCTGGCCGGGCGTGATCTCATTCTGGGGGCGAAGCGGCGGGCTATCATCTCTGATATCGAGCAATATAAAACGGCCGTTTATACGTTTCGCGGCAAATACGATGCTATTCCCGGCGATATGGCCAATGCCACAACCTACTGGGGCGCACTTGGCGGCGGTGAGGGTAGTGCAGGAAGTCCGCTGACCTATAATGGAAACGGTAACGGCCTTGTATGCGACAAGCCTGCCAGCTACTCCGATATTCCCTGCGACGATGAACCCATGCTGTTCTGGAAGCATCTTTCCAATGCGGGGCTTATCAATGGCGGATTTACAGGAACGCTTACCAATCTGGGATGGGGCGGATTGGAAATTATCGGTCAGAATATTCCGCAGTCCCGGGCGGGCGAAAATACAGCCTATATGGTATTTTACCTGTGTCTGGATAATGCAGGCACCGGCCTCAGTTATTTCAAGAACAGCTTCTGCGGTCATGTCTTTACGTTTGGCGGACAGGGAAACGCCACGCATAACTGGACGAATCTTCCTATGTTTCCTGCTCTTTCCGGGATTGATGCTTATGATATCGATCGAAAGCTTGATGACGGGAAACCGGGAACGGGCAGTGTCATGTCTGAGCCTATCGGGTCCGACTTCATTCCCAATTGCACTACGAATACAGATTACACCATTGCCGCTTATGATATGTCATCACCTGCTATTACATGCAGTTTGATGTTCGCAGGAAAATTTTAGGGACGCGATTTCAGAGCTTCAAGCAGTTCACGCTCAGCTCCTGTGCGCGGAACGATACGAGCCTCGGCCTTAAGAATATCTGCCAGACGGTCGGAAGCAGCAGGTCCGGAATGGGGCTTGATATTAAAACCATCATTTGCAGGCGGCTGCTGGGGAATGGTTTGTGGTCTGGCAGCCATTACAACGGGTGCAGGCTTGGCAGGTTGTGCATTCGCTGCGATCTGTGAAACGATTTTATCCAGATGCTGCGGGTTGCTGTGGTGGCTGAAGGTGTTTTTATCAGCGAGCTTTTTAGCTTCATTGGAAGCTGCCTTAGTCTGCTGCTCCAACTGCAGGATGATCTTGTTGCTTTTTTCGATGAGGAAAGCGAGATCATCCGCAAGGAAATTAGCCTTGTCGATCTTCACCTGCATCGAGTCGATCAATTTCTTGCTGACGATCTGGAGGTCGTTCACAGAAGAAACAGCGCGGTTCGTGGCAGCATCAAACTGTGCGATCATGCCTGCAAGCTCGCTACGGCCATCCTGAAGCGTCTTGATCCTGCGGCTCAGTTTTGAGCAGTAACTGATCGTGGCGATCAGCAGTGCTGCCAGCAATGTATCAAACAGAAGAGAGACTATCACAGCTTTTCCTTTATCTTTCTGCGTATAGGTTCATTAATGGACACGGCGATGTTATCGCCCATCTTTCCGACCTTGCCGGTCGTGACTGTAACGCCGCTGCATTTCACCATGACGTCGTCATCCGGTGAGCGCTCGAGCAGCAATGTGTTGCCAACCTGAAACTGGAGTACATCGCCAAGTGATATCTGTTTTTCATCCATCACCACTTCGATTTCAACCTCGGTCTGTCGCACTTCCTTGCTGAAGTGCTTTTCCCACATGACGTCCTGGCCGAATTTTTCGCCCATGAATATCTGCAGCAGCAGTTCCCGGATCGGTTCCAGCGTCGTATGCGGGAATAGCAATTCTATGCTTCCGCCGCGATCTTCCATGTCCACACGCAGGCGAACGAGCAAGGCCGGATTATTCGGCCTCGTAATGGTAGCAAAACGCGGCGTGGTTTCAAGCCTTTCGAACTGGAAGGTTACGGGACTGATCGGATCGAAGGCGCTGCTTAAATCGGCAAGGATAATATCCGCCATGCGCTTCAGGATATCCTGCTCGATGGTCGTATAGGGACGGCCTTCAATCCTAATGGGGCGTGCAGCGCGGCGGCCGCCGAGCAGCACATCCACCGTCGAATAAATCTGCGAGCTGTCGATCGTAAGAATGCCGAAGTTTTCCCATTCCACGGCACGGAATACTACCAGCAATGCTGGCAGGGGAATGGAATTCAGATAATCCTCAAAGCGCAGGGATGTGATAGAAATGAGGGTGACTTCCACGGAATCCGAGGTGAAGTTATGCAGGCTGGAGGCGAGCATGCGTACAAGCCGGTCGAACACCACTTCGAGCATCGGCATCTTTTCGTAGCCGGAAAGCGCCTTGTCCAGAATAGCGAAGATGCCGGAAGTTTTGTCGGTTTCTTCTTTTGCGTCGAACCCGAGGAGAAGGTCGATTTCATCCTGGTTCAGCACGCGCGGAGGGGCTTCGGAGGAGCCTTTGTCATCCCCGGCGGCGGTGCCATCTTCGGCAGCCATCATTTTTTCCCATTCGGCTGCTGCGGCTTCGTCGTCGGTGGGTTTGTTCTCTTCTGCCATAAACGAACGCTAAGCTAAGAATATTATGATATGTTTATACATCCCGGCGTTGCTTTTGTATAGGCTAAAGCGCATGGACGCAATGCGGTTTTATGAACCTGCGACTGTCATGCCACCAATACGTACGGTCGGTGCATTCGTGCCATAGCGGAAGACCAGATCATTGGCCGGGGTCAGTTCACGGAACATATCCGCCAGTTTTCCGGCAATCGTCACCTCGCTTACCGCATAGGATCTGCGGCCGTTTTCGATGAAGAAGCCGGATGCGCCCTGGCTATAATCGCCTGTGACTAGGTTGACGCCCATGCCAAAGACTTCCGTTACATAAAATCCACTTTTGATGTCGCTTATCAAAGCTTCCGGTGTCTGTGTGCCGGGGGCGAGATATAGATTAGTGCTGGAGGGCGAGGGAGGCGAAGACAGGCTGCGGCTCGCGCGTCCGGTGGTTTTCAGTCCCAGTTTGTTAGCCGATCGCATGTCCAGCAGCCAGGTTTGCAATACGCCGTTTTCCACCAGCGAGAGCTTTTTAGCGGCAACGCCTTCGCCGTCGAACGGCTTGGAGGCGAGGCCACGCAGGCGTTGCGGTTCGTCGATGATGTTTATGGAGGGGCCGAATACCTGTTTGCCGAGGCTTTCTTTCAGGAAGCTGGTGCCACGGGCGATTGAGCTTCCGTTGATGGCTCCTGCAAAAGCGCCAATCAGGCCCTTGGAAACGCGCGGGTCGAATACTACCGGCATAACACCGGTTGGTATCTTGCGGGCTCCAAGCCTTGCAAGCGCCCGATGGGCGGCATTCTTACCAAGCGCTTCTGCGTCTTCCAGATCGGTGACAAAGCAGGCGGAGGAAAAATCATAATCCCGTTCAATAGCGCCGTCGCTACCGGCGAGAACGGAGACGGATACGGAGGCATGGCTTGCTTTATAGCTGCCTGCAAAGCCGTTGCTGGTAGCCAGGCAGAAGGTTACGGAGCCATAGGAGGCGTCGGCACCTTCGGAATTGGTGATACCTTCAACAGCAAGTGCGCTGTCTTCGGCTTTAGCACATTGTTCCTGCAGCCATTGCGGTGTCGGTTCGTTCTTATCATATAGATCCAGCTCGGGAATATTTTTGGCGAGCAATTCTTCGGGGGCAAGACCTGCATATTCGTCGGCCGGAGAAAGCTTGGCCATGGCAAGGCTGCGTTCCACAAGTTCCTGCAGCGCCTGACGTCCGGTATCAGAGGAGGAAACGGTTGCGCTGCGCTTGCCGACAAAAACGCGCAGGCCGATGCCACTGCTTTCCGAGCGTTCCAGCCCTTCCGGATTGCCCATGCGGCGCGATGCCGAGAGTGAAGTGGATTGGTAAAACAATGCGTCGGCTGCGTCTGCGCCTGCTTTTTTAGCTGTGGTTACCAGATCGTGTGCAAGGTTCTGAGCATCATTGTCCATCAGTTTACTACCTCTCCTGTCATGCCTTCCGTATTCGCGGCGGTTATGCGTACCTGTATCAAATCACCGCTTGCGAGTGGTTTGTCAAGTATTACGGGGGCAAAATGATCGGTGCGTGCGAGCGTGCTGTTTTCCACAATCGCATGAGTCGTATGGCCGATCCAGGAGGAGTAAAATTTATTCAGCTGTTCTTCCCCTTTGCCGCGCAGGCGGGCAGCGCGCTCCTTGCGGAGTTCCTTGGCAACCTGCGGCATGCGGGCGGCGGGAGTGCCGCTGCGGGCGGAGTAGGGGAATACATGAAGGTAGGTGAGGCCTGCTTCCTCGACGATATTAAGAGTATTGAGAAACATTTCCTCAGTCTCTGTGGGGAAGCCAGCGATGATATCCGCGCCGAAAACCACGTCCGGGCGTAAATCACGCACGCGGGCACAAAAATCAATGGCATCCTTGCGGCTATGGCGGCGTTTCATGCGCTTGAGGATCATATCGTCCCCTGCCTGCAGGCTCACATGGATATGCGGCATCAGGCGCGGCTCTTCGGCCAGCAGGCGGAAAATATCATCATCGACTTCCACGGCGTCAATGGATGAGAGGCGCAGGCGCGGCAGTTCCGGTACGAGCGCGAGCAGGCGGCGCATCATCTGGCCGAGTGTTGGTTCCCCCGGAAGGTCTTTGCCGTAATCACTGATATCCACACCTGTGAGTACGATTTCTTTATAACCGCTTTCGACCAGTGCGCGCGTCTGCTGCACGATTTCGCCTATGGGAACCGAACGACTGTTGCCACGGCCGTAAGGAATAATGCAGAATGTGCAGCGGTGATTGCAGCCGTTTTGCACTTGCACGAAGGCGCGCGCTCTGCCGTCAAAGCTCGTGACCATGTGTGAGGCGGTTTCCTTGACGGACATGATATCATTGACGCGAATCTTCTCACTCTGCGGAGTGAAATCGAAATAGCTTTTCTCGGAGAGTTTTTCCTCGTTTCCCAGAACATGATCGATTTCGCCCATCTCAGCGTAAGTTTCCGGTTTGATCTGAGCGGAACATCCCGTGACAATGATCTTCGCATCCGGGTTTTCCTTGCGTGCGCGGCGAATAGCTTGCCTTGCCTGGCGTTCGGCTTCCGCCGTTACTGCGCAGGTGTTGAAGATAATCGTATTCTGCAGGCCTGCTTTCTGCGCGTTGGCGCGCATGACCTCGCTTTCATAGGTGTTCAGGCGGCAGCCGAAGGTGACGATTTCTACACTCATAGAAGGTAATCACTGCTATTGAATGCGCCTTCGAAAGAGGTTTGCGCGGCGCCGGTCATATAGACCCGGTTGTCGGATTCGCGCCATTCAATACGCAAGGTTCCTCCGGGAAGATGAACATTAGCGGTATCGGCGCTTAAGCCACGACGGCGTGCGGCCACAAGCGTGGCGCAGGCTCCTGTGCCGCAGGCAAGCGTCAAGCCTGAGCCACGTTCCCAGACGCATAAATCAATTTCATCAGGTGCCAGAATTTTTGCAACTTCCACATTTGTGCGCTCTGGAAAGAGTTCATGATGCTCGAGCTTGCTCCCCAGTTGGGCCAACGGAACGAATGCGATAGCTTGTTCTACAAAGAATACCATATGGGGATTTCCCATGCTGACGGCAACCGGATCTTCGAGGATATCCAGTCGGATAGGCAAGTGCAGCGTGTCGCAAGCGCTTGCAAGCGGAATATCCTGCCATTCCAGTTGCGGCATTCCCATGTCGATAGTGATTTCAGACTGGCTTGCCACTTCGGCGGCCAGCAGGCCAGCTTTTGTCTCTATAGTGGCTGACAGCGCCTTTTTTTCGTTGGCAATCAGCCACGCCACGCAGCGTGTAGCGTTACCGCAGGCGCTGGATTCACTGCCGTCGGCATTCATGATGCGCATGAAGATATCTGCCCGGGAGGAAGGCTCCAGTATGATGCCCTGATCGCAGCCGATGCCGAAATTGCGGTCAGCAATCCGTCCCCAGTCCAGAGCAGGCAAAGTAGCGGAGCGAGCGTCAATAATCACAAAATCATTGCCCGCGCCTTGCATTTTTATAAATGGAATCCTCATACTAAGCCAGCAGCTGCTATAGGTTAATTGCGGCTACTCATACCTGAATTAAGGATTTCTGGCAACTAGAACGGTATTTCGTCGTCCAGATCGGCGGATGCCATGGCTTTTTGCGGCGCGGCGTTCTGATTGTTATTATTGTAACCGCCATTATGGTTGCCGCCTTCGCCATGCCCTGCGTTGCGATTGTCCAACATGGTGAGCGTGCTGCCGAATCCTTGCAGAACGACTTCGGTCGAGTATTTTTCCTGTCCCGACTGGTCCGTCCATTTGCGGGTCTGCAGGGCGCCTTCAACGTAAATCTTGGAGCCTTTATGGAGGTAGTTCTTGATTACCCCGATCAACCCATCGTTGAATACGACGATGCGGTGCCATTCCGTTTTTTCACGGCGTTCTCCCGTATTACGGTCGCGCCAAGTTTCGGAGGTTGCCAGTGTAAGATTCGCTATTTCCTTGCCATCCTGCGTGCTGCGGATTTCGGGGTCACGGCCGAGATTGCCTACCAAAATCACCTTGTTTACGCTGCCTGCCATAGTCTTATGCTCCTAAAAAAATCCAAAAAGAAACCATCTATACAACCCATGCTAAATGAAAAAATACTTATCTGCAAACGCATTTTTCTTTCGTATATTTCACGATTTTTGGTAGTAATATTCGGGATATGAATAGCAATCTTACGAAACGTCTTGAATCTGCCGCCCGGGCGCTGGCAAAAAAACCAGCAATAACAGTCAAGTTACGGGGTAACGATCATCCGGCGGACCTCAATGAGAGTGAAATCATTACGCTGCCTGGAGGTGGAGACCTTTCCGTATTGCGTGGGGAGGCCGATCTGGCGGCGCTTTCTCTGCGTTATCACAACCCGAAAGTGCATGCCAGCATGCGTCCATCGCTTGCCAATGCAGGCGTTATTTTTGATGCGCTGGAGCGTACGAGAATTGAGATTCTGGGGTCGCAACACTGGCAAGGGGTGCGCGCAAATCTGGCAAGCCGGTTAGAGACTCACTGCCGAATGGCGGATGTTTCCGATGTGCTGGCACTTATGCTTCGGGAAAAAGTCCTTGGACTGAAACCGCCAGGCATGATGGCAGAGGCTGTTGCAGGTTGGAGCAAGCGTCTTGACGCGCGCGTGGGTAAATTGCTGGAGGCCCTGGCTCAGCATACGGGCAATCAGAAAGAATATGCAGCCACTGTTAATACTATATTGAAAGCGCTGGAGCTTGCCGGAAAGCAGGAAGGAAAATCCGAACCTACCCAGGACCAGAATGCCGAGCAGGATGCTGCGCCCTCTCAGGCGCCAACCCCGCAGGAGGAAAGTGAGGAAGAATCAACCGGCGCGGAGAGTATTTCCAGCGCAGGGGCAGGGCAGGAAAGCTTCACCACCGCTTCCGCCAGCGCGGAGATGCCGCCTGATGACGCCCAGCAGGTGGAATATGACGCTCCGTCTTATCCCAGCAATGCGCTGCACCCGGATTTTTATTCCCTCATTAACGAAGGGTATCACCAATATACGACACAGTTTGATGAAATTGTCGATGCGGATAAGCTTGCGACGCCTGAAGAGATCGTCCGCCTGCGCGGGCAGCTTGACCAGAAGCTCTCTGCTTTTCATAGTGTTACGAGCAAGTTAGCAGCAAGGCTTCAGCGGTTGCTGCTGGCCAAGCAGGCTCGTATTTTTGAATATGACCTGGATGAAGGGCTTATCGACGGAAAGAGACTCGCGAACCTGATTATTAATCCGGAATACCAACATATCTACAGACGCGAGAAAGAAACGGACTTCCGTGATACGATCGTGACGCTGCTGATCGATAATTCCGGCTCCATGCGCGGCAGGCCGATCACAGTAGCGGCGCTTTGCGCCGATATTCTTGCGCGTACGCTGGAACGCTGCGGTGTGAAGGTTGAGATTCTCGGCTTTACTACGCGGGACTGGAAAGGCGGGCAGAGCCGCAAGTCATGGCTGGAACATGAGCGTCCCATTAACCCGGGGCGGCTCAACGATCTGCGGCATATTATCTATAAAGCGGCCGATATGCGCTGGCAGAAAGCGCGGCGCAATATGGGCGTTATGCTCAAGGACGGGATTTTAAAGGAAAATATCGACGGGGAGGCAATTATCTGGGCACACCAGCGGCTCATGGCCCGGCCTGAGCAGCGGCGCATTCTCATGGTGATTTCCGATGGCGCACCGGTGGATGACAGTACGCTTTCGTCCAACAATGGCAGCTACCTTGACCGGCATTTGTGGCAGGTGATCAACACGATTGAAGAAAGGTCGGATGTCGAATTACTTGCCATCGGCATAGGGCATGATGTAACACGCTATTATAAACGTGCCGTTACCATCAGCGATGTCAGCCAATTAGGGGATGTCATGGCGAAGGAACTGGTAAGGCTTTTCATGGATGACTGAGGACTGATTGTTGATGAGCGATGAAAAGGCGGTTGACGCCTATACCGATTTTATTGAACCCTTCCTGATCGACCATTCGTCTATCCGCGGGCGTTTCGTGCGACTCAGCACAGTTCTGGATGACATATTAAATGCGCATCATTACCCGCTGGCCGTATCCATGCATCTGGCAGAGCAGATTGTGATTGCCTGCATGCTCTCGGCCACGCTTGTGAAGGATGGCATTCTGACCGTACAGGCCAAAGGTGATGGGCCGATTCGTTTCATGGTGGTGGATGTCCTGGCGGACGGTACTATACGCGGCTATGCACAGATGGACGAAGAAGAACTGAAGCGAATTATCGGCAAATCCAAGAAAAAGCAGGATATTGGTGTATTGCTGGGTAAAGGATACCTTGCGGTGACTTTGGATGATGGGAAGTCCAAGGAGCGTTATCAGGGCATTGTTGAGCTGGTAGGGGAATCGCTGAGCGATGCGTTTAAAGGCTATTTTATGCAGTCGCAGCAGGGAGAGATTGCCCTTAATATTGCTGTGCAGCCCCCGGCAAAGCGGGGAGAAAGCTGGAAAGGCGGCGGTGTTATTGTCGAGCGGATGCCGATTGCCGGCGGCAAGCAGGTGGAGCTGGATATCGACGAGCAGAATGAGATATGGGAGCGCACAAAGCTCTTCATGCAGACGCTGAAGCCGAAGGAAATGCTCGACCGGCGCATTACGCCGCAGAATCTGCTGTACCGTCTTTTCAATGAAGACGGAGTGTGGGTCTATAAAGTGCAGCCGCTCAAGGCCGGTTGCCGCTGTTCACGCAAACGTATCCGCGAGGTGCTAAAAACCATTCCTAAACAGGATCTTATTGATTCTTTGGATACGGAAGGTAAAATGTCCGTCAATTGTCAGTTCTGTAATAAGACGGAAGTGTTTAAGCGCGAAGATATCAATAGGCTATATCGTACAACAACGAGGAAGTAATTTCTTTTAAGCTATTCTAACCGGCATTTAAGGGCAGAGCTGTAGGTTTATGAACATATCCGCTCTTTTTATTCACCGGCCGGTTGCCACTACCCTGCTAGCGCTTGGCGTGGTGTTGAGCGGTATAGCGGCTTACTGGCTATTGCCGGTGGCTCCGCTGCCGCAGGTGGATTTTCCAACGATTAGCGTTCAGGTCAATCTGCCGGGGGCCGGGCCGGAAACGATGGCCTCCACCGTAGCCACCCCGCTGGAGCGCACGCTTGGGCGTATCTCCGGCATTACGGAGATGACCTCCATCAGCGCATTAGGTTCCACGAATATTATCGTCCAATTCGATTTGGACAGGAATATTGATGGCGCAGCGCGTGACGTGCAGGCGGCCATTAATGCGGCGCGTGCCATGCTGCCAAGCGGTCTGCCGAAGAATCCGGTTTATCGCAAGGTCAACCCGGCCGATTCCCCCATCATGATTGTCACGCTCACCTCCCAGACGATGACGCAGGGGGAGCTTTATGATGCGGCATCCACCGTTTTAGCTCAGAAAATCTCGCAGGCCGATGGCGTGGGGCAGGTGACTGTGGGGGGCAGCGCACTTCCGGCCGTACGTGTGGAACTGAATCCCGATGCGTTAAGTAAGTATGGTATCGCTCTTGAGAAGGTCCGCACAGCCATTGCTGCCGCCAATGTTAACCGTCCCAAAGGCGCATTGGAATCGCAGGATAAACGCTGGCAGATTTATACCAACGATCAGGCAAGCCGCGCCAAGGATTATCTTCCCGTGATCATTTCTTACCATAATGGCGCTCCGGTGCGGATTGCCGATGTCGGAACGGTTACGGATTCCGTACAGGATATTCACAATGCAGGCCGCTCGAACGGTAAAACCGCTATTGTGCTGATTATCTTCAAGCAGCCGGGTGCAAACATCATCAAAACGATTGAGAATGTGAAAGCCATGTTACCGGGGCTTCAGGCTTCGGTTCCCAGCGCGGTGGACATGAAAGTAACCATGGAGCGCACTGCGACGATCAAGGCAGCCCTGCATGATGTGGAGCTGAACCTGCTGATCTCCGTTGCGCTTGTTATCATGGTCGTGCTGATGTTCCTGCGCAAGCTTTCTTCCACGGCCATTCCCAGCGTGGCAGTGCCCGTTTCCCTGATCGGAACATTCGGAATCATGTATCTGTGCGGTTACAGCCTGGATAATCTCTCACTGATGGCTATTACCATCTCAACAGGCTTTGTGGTGGACGATGCCATAGTAGTGCTGGAAAATATCTCCCGTCATGTGGAGGAAGGTGTCCCTCCTATGCAGGCGGCCTTACAAGGGGCGAAAGAAGTCAGCTTTACCGTGCTTTCCATGAGCATTTCACTGATTGCGGTGTTTCTGCCTATCCTGCTGATGGGAGGAATTATCGGCCGTTTGTTCCGCGAATTTGCTGTCACGCTTTCGGCTGCCATCCTTGTCTCGCTTGTGGTTTCACTGACGCTTACGCCGATGATGTGCGCGCGCATCATCAGAAAAGATGAAGAAGGGCGCAGGCATGGGCGGCTTTATTATTGGTGCGAGCATGCGTTCGATTATCTGCATTCGCATTACAAGACTACACTTGATTGGGCGCTGCGCCACTGCCGTTTTATCCTGTTGCTGCTGTTTGCTACCATTGTATTGAATATCTATCTTTATGTTATCGTTCCCAAGAGCTTTATGCCGCAGCAGGATAGTGGGCGCATTATCGGCTCCATACAGGCAGACCAGAGCATCTCCTTCATTGCCATGGAAAAGAAATTCAAGGATCTCATGGCCATCATCATGCAGGATCCGGCGGTAGATAATGTCGTGGGAATTGTGGGTGGAGGGCAGCAGAGCAATAATGCCCGTATGTTTATATCGCTAAAACCCCTTGCCGAGCGCAAGATTTCCGCAGAGCAATTTATCGCTCGCGTGCGCGGTAAGTTGAACCGTGTAGCGGGGGCCAAGCTTTATTTACGTTCCTCGCAGGATGTAAGAATGGGGGGAAGGGCCAGCAATGCGGAATACCAGTATACTCTTCAGTCGGACAATCTGGAGGACTTACGTAACTGGTCGGATAAGATTTATAAGGGGATGCAAGAAATTCCCATTCTGACGGATGTGAATACGGACCAGCAGGAGAGGGGCGTACGCACTTATGTTACCTATGATCGCGATACGATCTACCGACTCGGCCTTACTCCCGCCATTATCGATTCCACGCTGAACGATGCGTTCGGTCAGCGGCAGGTTTCCACCATCTATAATCCGCTGAACCAATATCACGTAGTGATGGAAGTCGCGCCGCAATACTCCCAGAGTGCCGATGCGCTTAAAAAACTCTATGTCGTTTCTTCTTCAGGAGCAGTAATTCCATTTTCTTCTTTCTGCACCGTGAAGGAGGCTCCGACAGCGCTTTCGGTCAATCATCAGGGGCAGTTCGCTGCCGTGACACTCTCGTTTAACCTGCCCCTTGGCGTTTCGCTTAGCCAGGCTTCGGACGCAATCGAGAAACTGTTCGTCCAGTTGCATGTGCCTTCCTCTATCCATGGCAGTTTCCAGGGCACGGCAAAAGTGTTCAAGGAGTCTTTCAGCACGCAAAACATGCTGATTATTGCGGCGCTGCTTACGATTTATATCGTGCTGGGCATGTTGTATGAAAGCTATATCCATCCGCTTACAATCCTTTCTACCTTGCCTTCTGCCGGCGTAGGAGCGATTCTTGCGCTGATGCTGTTTGGGATTGATTTCACACTGATTGCGTTTATCGGGGTCATATTGCTGATCGGCATCGTGAAAAAGAATGCGATTATGATGATCGACTTCGCCATCGATGTGGAACGTACGGAAGGTATTTCTTCCCGGGAGGCAATCTTCAAAGCCTGCGATTTGCGTTTTCGCCCTATCATGATGACGACCATGGCGGCGCTGCTTGGCGCGTTACCGCTGGCGATCGGCAACGGAGAAGGGGCAGAGTTGCGGCAGCCCCTTGGTATCTCCATTGTCGGCGGGCTTATGGTAAGCCAGGTACTGACGCTTTATACAACACCGGTCGTCTATCTTTATCTGGATTCACTTTCACTTTGGTGGAAGAAGAAATTCGGCCGCGGCAATATCGAGCCGAATTACCCTTCGCATTACCATTTGAGCGCAGATAATTAACTATGCTATCGTATAACGATTGGATGGAACTGAAATGAAATATAAAGCCGGTCATATATTTTCCTGGGGGGCTGCAGCGCTGCTTCTGGCGTCCTGCGCGGTCGGGCCGGATTATGTGCGGCCTGCGACAGAACAGCCCAAAAGCTTCAAGGAGGCGCAAAGCTGGAAACAGGCAGAACCCAAAGATACTGAGATACGGGCGAAATGGTGGGAAGTATTTGGCGATCCCGAGCTGAATAAGCTCGAAGAGCAGGTCGTTATTTCCAACCAGAATGTGAAGGCTGCCGAAGCTTCCTACCGGCAAGCGCAGGCTTTGACGGAAGCTGCGCGTTCTTCTTTCTTTCCGGTCGTGTCGGCGACAGCATCCATGAGCCGCGGTGGTTTTGGGGGCTCGAGTAATAATGCGGCTACGTCCGGTACTACGGGGGGCGGCAATAGCGGTAATATAGGTAACCGTTACAATGCCGAGCTGACGGCAAGCTGGGAGCCCGACCTTTGGGGGCGGATACGGCGCACCGTCGAGGAAAACAGTGCTCTGGCCAGTGCCAGCAGGGCGGATCTTGGTGCGGCGACGCTCAGCGCGCAGGCGGCACTTGCCAGCGATTATCTGAGCCTGCGGCTTGCAGATGAACAAAAGCGCCTGCTGGACAGGACGGTCGAGAATTATAAACGAGCGCTCGACATGACGCAGAATCTTTACCATTACGGCGTGAATGCGCGTTCAGACTATCTGCAGGCAAAAACCCAGATGGAAACTGCACAGGCACAGGCGATCGATATCGGTGTCGCGCGGGCGCAGTATGAGCATGCGATTGCCATGTTAATTGGTAAAGCTCCGGCGGATTTTTCCATTCCAGTGGCGGATAAAGTTCCGGAAGTGCCTGCTATTCCAGTGGGGCTTCCTTCCGATCTTCTGGAACGAAGGCCGGATATTGCAGCATCTGAGCGCAGGGTAGCAGCGGCCAATGCGAATATTGGTGTTACGAAAGCGGCGTTCTTCCCGGATATCACTTTGTCTGCTTCCGGGGGGTATCAAAGCTCCAGTCTGGCGCAATGGTTCAACTTGCCTAACCGTGTCTGGTCCATCGGTCCGAGCCTTGCCGAGACTATTTTTGATGCCGGACTTCGCCGTTCACAGACACAGGCAGCTATCGCTGCGTATGACTCCACAGTTGCTGCTTACCGCCAGACGGTGCTGGGCAGTTTTCAGGAGGTGGAGGATAATCTTGCTGCTTTGCGCCTGCTGGAACAAGAAGCTCAGGTACAAGGTGTTGCTGTAACGGATGCCACAACGGCAGCCGGAATTTTTATGAACCAGTATAAGGCCGGACTGATCAGCTACCTTAATGTGGTGACTGCGCAGAATACGCAGCTTAGCAATGAACTCACCGCGCTGAATATCCGTAAACAGCGGCTGATTGCAGCGGCGACGTTGATTAAGGCGCTTGGCGGTGGGTGGAATGCCATGCCTGTAAAACAATAACCGGGTTATTTAACGCTGTGCTGCGTAAGCGGGAGTATGCGTTACCATTCTGTTTGTTGGGTTACGGCCTACCATGCGTTCATAAATATTGTCAACAAACTGGCTGATTGCTGCATCCTGCTTATCCATTGTTTCCAGGCTGCGAGGATTATTTTCCATATGCTCGATAATATTTTCCAGACGAAATGCAACTCTTTCCCGTCGCTCTTCCTGGGTTTCCGGGAGCGGTGCATATTGTGGTTTCATTCCCATCTGCTCTTCCAGTTCTCCCAGGTTTCTCATTAAAACACTATCAATGATAATAGAGTTCCTATTGGGGTGTTCGAGCAGGAAATATTGGGCTTTGCCCAGCATATGGTGATGGAATTCCTCCAGCATTTCTGCAGGGGTGTTATACAATCTATCTTTAGGGGTTCCCGATATATTGATTAAGTGTTCGAATCTATTATCACCGGTTTTACGCAGTGATGTTGCTCCCTCATCTCCTTCAAATGTTGCAACGCCGGCAGCATTGGCTTCCCTGACACTGGCTATTTCCTTTGCGATAGGGGAGATGTCATAGTTTACTCCGTCGTGGTGGCCTCCCACTCCCTTAAACAGCATGGAATGTGAGACGGAGTAATAATAATTGTGACGCGATATACTGGGAAGAAAGCCTGCTTCCGCGGTATATTGCTTCCAGTTATCATATGGCGTATAGCTGGCACAAACTGTACCTCCGGGGAGTGCCAGACGGCATGTGTTCAGTAGCGCCTGGCAGTATTCCGACGCTTTTTCCGTCATACAGGATGCGACAGAATAAGCTGATACTATATCTGCCTTGCCAATCAGATCTTGGGGGGGATTTAGAATATCGAATTTTCGGATCTCAAACCGTCCCTCTTCGTGAAGTTGTTTTATAGTTGCCTTGATATCGATATTATTATCCAGGAAGCTATCACCCGTATAAGCGCCTCTTCCCATACTCAAATGGAAGCGTCTATCGTTAAACCAGGAGTCTTTGCGTTCCTGGCTGAGCGATTGCCAGTTTCTTAATTCCTTATCAAACCCGGTTTTATGACAGTAAGCTAATAATTCCTCTTTATTCTTAAAAGTGCTGAGTAGTTTTGCAATATCTACCCACATCTGGGTTCTCTCCGAGATCGGATATTCATCCAGCAGTTCTTTGTTCAGCCATTTAATGGCGCTTTCGGAGTGGTCCGAAAGAGTTATTTTCTCCATCTCGAATGGAATAGGTCTTTCGGAGTGATCCTTTATTTCATTGGTGCCGAAAAGTACGGCGGCTACAGCGTATTGAGTGGCAGAACCCGTGCCTACATCCAGATACCTTCCCCTTCTTTTGTCGCGTATATTCTCTATGAAATCGAATAGGCCTTCAATATCACCGGGAATTGGCCTGTCATAATTCAGTTCTGAATATTTATTCCAGAATTGCTTACTTAGTCTATCCCAGTTTGCACTGTCATTTCCCAGCGGACCAAGCTTCTTAGCAAATTGGCGGGCTCTTGTTACAAAGTCTCTGACAGCCTGTCCAGCCTCATTCTTGGTATAATGCATGACATGGCGGGCCTGAAGAAGGGAATCCCTGACATGATTTGTAAAACTAACCCCATTATTGAACTTCAATTGCCCCTGTTCATTCAGATAGTCTACACGGC
This sequence comes from Rickettsiales bacterium, assembly GCA_035765535.1. NCBI lineage: Bacteria > Pseudomonadati > Pseudomonadota > Alphaproteobacteria > Rickettsiales > Rickettsiales bacterium. The sequence goes on from DASTXE010000005.1 coordinate 160,242, forward strand.
CTGCAACAATCACTGCTTCAGAATATTGCTTGCCGGGGCGTACCATTCTTCTGTGTTCAGGAACGGGGCCTGCTGCTGTCAATCCAAGGTAGCGCGGGTCCTGTTTTACAATTTCCCCCATCACTCGTGTCAGTAATCCTCGGGACATGGGGCATTCTTCATGTTCAAGGTCCGGGTTATCTGCAATCTGATCCGCTGTCAGAAAGCCGCCATATCCTTCTGTTCCCGCCATATGGGCGCTGATCCAGATACCATCTTTCTTGGAAAACTGGACTTTGTTGGCTTCGGCATGCAAAACATTCGCAAACTTCCTGGTATTGGATTCAGTTACGAATTTTGCGGTATTCAAATCCGCGGTTCCTGCCAGATCTTCAACTGAGGGAACTCTGTCATCGCCAAGGGGATTAAAAAGATCGCCCTGGCGTACTTCCCATTTGCGCGCAAGAACATTCTGCAACCCTTCTTCCTGCACAGCCTTATAGGGGTTGTCTGCGGCAGGAGTAACACCAACTTCGTCATATATCTTTTGACGTATCAGATCTTTGGTGCCTTCACTTAAAAGCGGCCATTTGCGTAATGAATCGTATAGATTGATTCTTCCTTGTCCATCCGGGTATAGATCAGGTTCGTTTGCCACATCTAATCCAGGCACGGCAACCTCTTTGTCCAGGCTCAAAAGAGCGTAAGGGTTACCTATATCATGCAGCAAAGCGGCGAAATCAAGCCACGCATTCCAATATTGCGGCAGTTCCCTATTTGTATCTTTATAGTTATTTAAAGTCTGGATATTTGAAGGAGCAAGTTCAACAGAAATGCTTTTATCCATGTAAGGAAGGCCGGCAATAATATTATCAATGCTGGGGCCCGAGCCTGAGTCAATATGGGTGATAACTTCCCCGGCCCTGCGTTTTGCTTCGAACTCATTCCTATGATCTTTAGCGGCATAGACTATGGTGACGAAATTATTGAAATCTTCCGCGGGAATACCGTTCGGTCTTCCATCACCATCCGGGTCCACTGCCGTTCCCGACATATACAGATTCGCGTATTGTTCGCTTCCTGCCGTCGTTAGCATATCCTGATCCAGATAGAGATCGCGATCTGCCTGTGTTCCCTGAAGATTTTCCATGTACAATACCTAGGGTTGTCCGTTTGGTCCTGATATTGATTATTTTATAAAGAATTGGTTAATAATTAGATAATTTGTCTGACAGGTAATATTATCGTTTTGTTACAAACTGAGAACATCAAGAAAAGTGAACCTGTTGCGGATGAAGCGCGCATGTAAAACGGCTTGTTCAAGCGCTGCTTTATTCCATCCGATATCCGATGCCGATGTAGGGGCGTTTGCTTTTTGTAATACTTCCCGCAATGTTCTTTGTGGCACCATTACGGCCTGCAATGCATCCGTGATAGCAGAGCCTTCCGTTCTAAGTCGCTCATTGATGGCTTCATATTGCTTATAAAGTGCGGCTTTAGGCCCATATGCCTCCCCAATATTAACAGATAAGGCCGGACCAAAATATTCTTCAATTGCTTTTTCCGGATTGACGGGCGGAGTTAACTTTAGGCCATTGGCAAGCATCTGCTGTTGTATACCTGCCATTATCAGCGTTGTCACCCCGATCTGCTCGCCGTGATACGTTTCCGGCAAAGCAGCGCCGTATTTCATTTCCATCGTATGGGCAATCAGATGCTCACCCTGGCTGGCGGGATAACTGCCCCCGGCGAGCGTCATGCCTGCGCCGGATACCAGCAGGTTTTTGATCAGGAGTGCCATCACGGCAGGGTCTGCCTTGGTCAGCTTGTCCGCATGCGTAAACAACTCCTGTTCATAAGGAGCCAGCAGCTCAAAGGGCAGGGCGTTATAGGGAGTATCGAACAGTAGATGGGAAAGCAGCCAGTCGGCCTGTGCGGTGGGGCGGCAAAGCGAGTCGCCGAGGCCGCTGCGTATCAACCGGTGCGGTGCATGCAAGAGAACACTCAAATCACAGAATACACCTTGTGGTAAATGCGCTTTCAGCGTTTGTTTGTGGCCGTCCACGGTGATGGAAGCATTAGCAGAGAGATAACCGTTCATGGACGGGGCGGTGGGGAAGACCGCATAGGGAATGCCATCCAGATAGGAAGCATATTTACAGATATCGTTGATCGTTCCGCTGCCGATCGCAAGCAGGCCTTCCGCTTTGCGTGCGCGAACCAGGGCGACGTTAGTGTCATCCGCATGCGGTTTTGCAGGCAGCATAAGCATGTCGCAGCCCAATTGCCGCACAATCTCTTTTCCGAGCGCTTCATGCGTGGCGGGATCGCATACTGCCAGCAGCTTCTTTCCTGAAAGCCCCGCATGGGAAATCAATTCGGAAGCTTGGTCCGCAAGCGATAATTCAATTGCAATGTAGCAATTGTCATTTAGTATTTTAGCAGGCAATAGTTCTTTAAGGCGGTTAATCATAACGTTTTTATATAGGTTATTGCGGAATAAATAAAGATGAATGGAGTTGCTGTGCGTTTTGTATTGCCGCTTATATTTATGTTTGTCGCTCTTCCTGTCCTGGCGGCAGAGGCGCCGAAGCCTGATTTCAGCCACTGGCTTGCCCAGTTCAAGCAGGATGCGCTGGCGCAGGGCATCTCGCAGGATGTGATCGACGAAGCATTTCAGGATATACAGGAACCTTTGGCGACCATCGTCACGCACGATCAGACGCAGCCTGAACATGTGAAGACATTCTCTGAATATCTGGACGGAATGCTTACCCGCAAACGGATTATGAAAGCGCGCGAAAAGCAGCGTGAGAATGCCCGGATCCTTCGCAAGATAACCCGTGTATACCATGTTCAGCCTTCCGTCCTGTTGGCGCTGTGGAGCATTGAGAGCAATTTCGGCGATAATCAGGGGGACTATTCCGTTATTCAGTCTCTGGCAACGCTTGCTTATGACGGACGACGCAGCAGCCTTTTCCGTTCAGAACTATTGAAGGCGCTTAAGATCATCCAGAATGAAGATGCCGATGCCGAAGACCTGACCGGCTCGTGGGCTGGCGCCATGGGGCAGACACAGTTCATGCCGTCGAGCTATCTGCAATATGCGGTCGATTTCGACGATGACGGCAAGAAAGATATCTGGAACAGTAACGCGGACGCTCTGGCTTCCATCGCAAATTACCTGCACAGCAAAGGCTGGAACGATAAGAAACCCTGCCTGATCGCGGTCAATCTGCCGGAGTCGGGTGATGTGGATGAATGGCGCAATAATAAGGTCTATAAGACATTGAAAGAATGGCGCGCGCTTGGTTTTGAACGCGAAGACGGCAGGAAGCTACCACGTCGCAATGATAAAGCCCGTCTTATTGTGCCGGATGATGACACTTCCGCCTTCCTAGTATTCCCGGATTATGACATAATCATGGACTGGAACCGGTCGATCTATTTTGCGACTTCTGTTTGCTTGCTTTCCGATAAGATAGGACACAAATGACGAAGAAATATTCCGTATTGCTTTCGATTTTTCTTCTTACGTTCGTTACAGCATGCGGTTCATCCAACAGACCTACGGTCGGGGGTATTAAAATCGGTAAGCCCTATGAAGTGGCTGGCCGCACCTATGTTCCAAGTTATCAGCCTACTTACGACCAGGTGGGCACGGCCTCCTGGTACGGCCCCGGGTTTCACGGAGGTTCCACCGCCAACGGCGAGCGTTACGACCAGGAAGCGATGACAGCGGCGCATAAGACGCTTCCGCTGCCTTCTATCGTGCGTGTTACCAATCTTGATAACGGACGCAGTGCCATTGTCCGCGTTAACGATCGCGGGCCATTCGTCGGCAGCCGTATTATCGACGTATCTCGTGCGGCAGCTATGAAGCTCGGCATCTATCAGCATGGCACGGCTAATGTACGCGTGCAGTATCTTGATGCGGAAACGCGTGCCTATGTCAGTAATATGCCTAATGGCCCCGCAAGCCTGGCAAGGCTCGACAGAGAAGCGCAGCGCCGCTCTCAGGCTGAGACGGTTGCCGTCAATACCGATACGGTGGATACGGGTTCCGGTGCTATTGAAAGCCAGCCACTGCCATTCTCTGCCCCGGAGGCCCGTGTTGCGGCTGCATCCGCTGGCGCCCCCGCTGCCACTTATGTGCAGCCTGCGGTGTATCATCCGCGCATGGAGCCTACCGTTCCTCCCATTCGTCCTGTAACCCTGGCTGAAAGCACAAGCATGCGCTCGGCACAGGGCTATTTTGTTCAGGCAGGAACATTTGGCGTTAAGGGCAATGCTGACCGGCTTCTGCAGCAACTGCAATCCATGGGAAATGCGAAGATCGTTTCTAACGCAGGCGGAAACAGAACGCTTTACCGTGTGCTTTCAGGGCCGTATAATTCACGCGAAGAAGCGCAGAATATGCTGAGCCGGTTGGATACAGCCGGTATTTCAGGCGCAAAAATTATCAGAGATTAAAAGGGAGAGTTATGAGGAAGTACGTTGCCGCACTGGCTGTTATGTTTATGTCTCACGCTGCATTTGCCATGGATACGGAAGCAAAGCAGGCCATCGTGGTGGACGATAGCACCAATACGGTTCTGTTTGAAAAGAATGCCGATGAAAGAATGCATCCTTCCTCCATGAGCAAACTGATGACGGTGTATATTGCTTTCTCGCGCCTGAAAGATGGCAGCCTGAAGCTTACAGACATGCTTCCGGTCAGCGAGAAGGCCTGGCGCGTGCAGGGTTCCAAAATGTTTGTGGAACTGGGCAACCGTATTTCCGTGGAAGACCTGCTGCAGGGAATTATCGTCCAGTCCGGCAATGACGCTTGCATGGTGATGGCTGAAGGACTGGCAGGCAGCGAAGAAGGTTTTGTTGCACAGATGAACGATATGGCAAAGAAACTTGGCCTGACCAATAGCCATTTCGCCAATCCGGATGGACTTTCGGATCCGAACCATCTTATGAGTGCGCGTGATTTGGCAACGCTTGCACACCATATCATTCATGACTTCCCGGAATATTACCATTACTTCTCCGAGAAGGAATTCGAGTATCATCATATCAAGCAGGGCAACCGCAACCTGCTTCTGTATAAGAACACCGGGTTCGACGTGGACGGCCTGAAAACCGGCCATACGGATGAAGGTGGCTACGGTATGGTCAGTTCCGGTAAAGACAGTGCCGGACGCCGTGTTATCGTGGTTGTAAACGGCTTATCCAATATCCGCATCCGCGGTGAAGAGTCCGAGCGCCTGCTCGATTTCGGCTTCCGCGATTTTACGGATGTAAAGGCATTTAAAGCCGGTGATGTTATTGAAAAGGCGAATGTCTGGTTTGGCGAACAGGAGCAGGTGGGGCTGACCACGGCTCAGGATCTTGAGCTGACGCTGCCGAAAGCCGGACGCGATAATGTTAAGTTTACTATTACCTATGATGATAATATCCCGGCACCGGTTACCAAGGGAGATCATGTTGCCGATCTAAAAATAACCCTCCCGAGTGGTTCTGTAAAAGTAGTGCCGCTGGTGGCCGCAGAATCTGTCGATAAGCTGCATGGCTTCCACCGCATTACACGAGCGCTGATGTATTATGTGAGCGGGAAGTAACTTATCCTGGTAATGGCCCGCCGTTTGTCGGGCCATTTTCTCTAGCACTGCGTACAGTGCGTGTTGCACGTCCTAAGACATTTGGAAATTTTTCCAGGTGAACATCCGGATGCATGCCCAATTCCTCCAGTACTTCCCGAGCTATTTCATTCTGCTGCTGAAAGGCTGCACGTAATGCATGTATATCTTCAGGTGCTATAGGCTCAAGCGGTGATGCTACACCCGTCATATTGGCAATTTGCCGTTTAATACGCTCTGGATCATTATAAGAACCTGTACTGTGTGATTCTCCCACTGGCTGCACACTGTTCAGGTCGCGTAAAAATGCAATTGGTCTGCCTGCATATTCCGGAAGAACACCTTCTGTTGGATAACGCAAATATTCGCCATGATATTTTAGATAAGCAAAATCGCCAGCATCGATTCCGTCTGCGAAACTGCTTTTACCTTCACTGTCCAGAAATCTGACGGTATTGCGAAGATCTTTTTTACGCTCGTTAATATCCTCAGTGGGATCAAGATGACTATACGGTCCATCATCGAACGAGACATCCGGAGCCTGTAATGTAAGGGTGATCCTTAATGGAGAAGTTTCCCCATTAAGTTTGAGAGGTTTTAAATCCATATAGGCTAACGAAGCGATTGCTGCTTCACTTTTGGTCGGATTATCACGGCCTATGCGGATGACGGCTTTGGGATTTTCCTCTATGCTCATAGCTACGTTGTGGCCAACGCCACCCAGTACTTTCTTGGGGGTCATACCTGCGCCATGGAGCATTTCGGCAATTTTGCCATATGTTGCGCGCATATTCTCATCGTACTGCAGCGTTATGTCTATAATGGACTCCTCAGGTGCGGCAATTCCAAACAGGTTTTGAAATACACTGTCGTCAAATTCAAGCTGCCTTGACATAATTATACCTGATAAAAAAGAAGCTCATCGTATTTGCCGTAATGCTTCACCCAGCACCATGCTGGCTGCTAATGCAATATTTAATGAGCGTGTCTGTGGAGCCATGGGAATAGTAACTGCAGCGTCTACATAGTCAGCTACTTCTTGTGGCACGCCTGCGCTTTCACGGCCTAGCAGGAGGATGTCATTTTGGCGGAATGTGAAATCGCAGTAATGGGCTTGGGTTTTGGTCGTCAACAGTACGATCCGGCTCCGGTTCTCCCCGGCGTATAGCTTGAATTGTTCCCAGGAAACATGACGCTGCCATTTCACGTGGTCGATATAATCCATGGCGACGCGACCGATTTTCCGGTCATCCAGCACGAAGCCACAGGGCTCTATGACATGGCATTCCACGCCCATGCAGGCGCACAGACGCAGGATGCTGCCGAGATTCTGCGGAATATCGGGCTGATAGAGCGCAAGCGCGGGCATATCGCTTAGTAGCGGTATGCCTCGGGCTTGAACGGGCCATTGACGGCCGTGCCAATATATTCAGCCTGCGTCGGTGTCAGCTTGGTGAGTTTTGCGCCGATCTTTTCCAGATGCAGTGCCGCCACTTTTTCGTCCAGCTGCTTAGGCAATACGTATACTTTGTTTTCGTACTTCTTTGCGTTATTGAACAGCTCGATCTGGGCCAGTACCTGATTGGAGAAAGAGGTGCTCATAACGAAGCTTGGATGGCCCGTGGCGCAGCCCAGATTCACGAGACGGCCTTTTGCCAGCAGGATGATGCGCTTGCCGTCCGGGAAAGTGATTTCATCGACCTGCGGCTTTATTTCCGACCACACCATGTTCTGCAGAGCAGATACCTGGATTTCGCTGTCAAAATGCCCGATGTTGCAAACAATGGCACGGTCTTTCATGGCGCGCATATGGTCGAGCGTGATGATATCAACATTGCCTGTTGCCGTGACAAAGATATCGCCCTGAGCAGCAGCGTCATCCATGGTCACGACCTGGTAGCCTTCCATAGCGGCCTGAAGCGCGCAGATGGGGTCAATCTCGGTCACGAGCACGCGTGCGCCCTGGCGGGACATCGCAGCGGCGCAGCCCTTGCCCACATCGCCATAACCTGCAACAACAACAACTTTGCCCGCGATCATGACATCGGTTGCGCGTTTGATGCCGTCCGGCAGGCTTTCGCGGCAGCCGTACAGATTGTCGAATTTTGATTTGGTGACGGAGTTGTTTACGTCGATAGCGGGAACGACCAGTTTGCCTGCCTTCTGCATTTCATACAGACGATGCACACCGGTGGTGGTTTCTTCAGAGAGGCCGCGCACATCTTTCATCAGTTCAGGATATTTTTCATGCATGACGCGCGTCAGATCGCCGCCATCATCCAGAATCATGTTCGGTGTCCAGCCATTTGGGCCTTTGATAGTCTGCTCAACGCACCAATCGTATTCTTCTTCGGTTTCTCCCTTCCAGGCAAAGACCGGAACGCCGGTCGCTGCGATGGCGGCTGCGGCCTGATCCTGCGTGGAGAAAATATTGCAGCTCGACCAGCGTACTTCAGCGCCAAGAGCCGTAAGCGTTTCAATGAGAACAGCAGTCTGGATGGTCATATGAAGGCAGCCTGCAATACGGGCGCCTTTCAGTGGCTGGGATTTGCCGTATTCCGTGCGCAGCGCCATAAGACCGGGCATTTCGGTTTCCGCGATGCTGATCTCCTTGCGGCCCCAGTCGGCCAGTTTAATGTCGGCGACTTTGTAATCCTGTGCCGGTGCGGCGGCTGCAGCGGTCTGCGTTCCCATAATCATATGCTCCTGTTAATAATAAAGGTTACGCGATTGCTAACGGAAAATGGCGGAAATCACAAGCTTAAAGATTAAAAGAGGGGCCTAGAAACCGCCCTTGAACATCAAGGCGCAGGTTATACCGCCCGTGGTTACCGTATAGGTGGCAGTCGCCATATTCGTGCTGGAAGAGCAGCTATCCAGATAATTGCCTCCCGGCGGAACGGTGGTCACCGAGCCGATTGCGGGCAGGCCGTCATCCAGTTTCTTATCAATATTATATCCATCCAGCGCTGATAAAGCCGGATACATGGCTAACCCAAGGTAATTACTGTCGGGGTTAGGGTCCTGTGCTCCGTAAAAGAAAGTGTGGGTGCAGTTGCCATTATGGTAATAGGCCGCGCCGCTTGTAATACAGAGGTAAAACTGAGAGAAGCCCACATTGCTGCTCAGCCTTGATGCAGGAATATTGATTCCGGGCAGTTCCCATGCGCTACTGCCGCTATTGAGCACCGCTGGCCGTGGGGTCAGGTTACCGCTTTCGATCATTCCCGCGAGGGATAGATGATGCCAGAACAGCAACCCTTCTTCGTCCAGGACGTCCAGATCCGTCGGTCCGCCGAAGCCTATCATTCCATTGCCGTCACCATTGCAGGTGTGGGTATTATCAAGCCCTACAAAGGCGACACAACTGCTGGTGTAATTATCGCTGGCATTGCCGCCGGGATAACCGAAAAATGTAATGGCATTCGAGCAATCCCCGGGAATGCAATTGTATTTATTACGGAATGCGTTGGCGGCGACCGTGTATTTGTCTTTCTGGCTGATGATGTAGCGCAGTTCGGCCGCTTTGATTAAATCCCGACCGGCAAGCACCCCTCCGATGATCAAGCCAATGATGACCAGCACGATGCTCAATTCTATCAGTGTAAAGCCTTTACAACTCCGCATGCCTCTGGCGCAACCAAACACAGTGAATATATCGCATGTTATCATAGATTATCAGGCGATACCAATGGATTAACGAAGGTTCAGTATTTTGTTGAAAAAAGCGGCTTATTGCCTAAGCTTGGGACTCTTCATTACGCTAGCGAACTGATCGATTATGTCATTTATTCCGCCGGATTATCATTGCCCCCTATGCCCGAGGCTTGCGCAATTTCTTGCGCAGAATCGCGAACAATATCCGGGTTTCTATAACGGGCCGGTGCCCTCTTTTGGCGATATGAACGCGGAATTGCTGATTGTGGGACTGGCACCGGGGCTCAATGGGGCCAACCGGACGGGCAGGCCGTTTACAGGGGATTATGCCGGGCTGGTGCTTTATTCGGCTCTGCGCAAACACGGGTTTGCCGAGGGAAATTATAATCCCGAACAGGTTCAAGATGGCAGCGGCGATGGATTCCGCCTTATTAACTGCCGCATTACGAATTCCGTGCGTTGCGTGCCGCCGCAGAATAAGCCTGAAACATCTGAAATCAGGCAGTGTAACATGTTTCTTAAGGCGGAAGTTGCGGCTATGCCGGCACTGAAAGTGCTGGTAAGCCTAGGTCAGATTTCACATAAAGCCGTTATACAATCCTTTGGCCTTAAACAAAGCCAGTACGTATTTGGGCATGGTGCTGTTCATATGCTACCGAGCGGGCTTTGCCTGATCAACAGCTATCATTCGTCGCGTTATAACATCAATACGGGGACGCTGACCCAGGCCATGTTCGACGATGTTATCGGCCTGGCGCAGGAAAAAATGCTTATTCCGCTTTCGTTTCAGCAAAGAAAGTGCTAGCAATAGCGTCGATAAAAAGCCCGATTTGCCATAGGATGCCATGTCTGGACTGATTGACCTTAAGAATATTTATGTATGGGGCGTGGATACACATGCCCGCGCGGCAAGCCTGCGGCAGTGGTTTATTCACCGCAAGGCCATGACCAGTGTCAGGATTCCTATTATTCAGGGCGTTGATTTCGCTGCAAAGCCGGGTGACCGCATCGCTATTATCGGACAGAATGGTTGTGGCAAATCGTCTTTGCTGAAAGTGATTTCCGGTAATTACCCTATTCATGAAGGCACACGCCGCGTGGAAGGTTCCGTTGTTCCACTCATTGAAATGGGAGCCGGGTTCGAAGCAGAAATGAGCGGGCGTTATAATATCAAGCTCAGCTATGCTTACCGCGGTAAGCTACGCGAATATTCCAAGGAAATTGAAAAAACTATTATTGAGTTTTCAGAGTTGGGAGAGAAGATCGATCTTCCACTGAAGACCTATTCCTCGGGCATGATGGCCAGGCTTGCATTTGCCTCCGCTATTTTCCAGGATCCTGATATTTTACTGTTGGATGAAATCTTTGCGACCGGTGATGCCGGGTTTATTGAGAAATCGCAAAACATCCTGCGCAAGAAAGTGGACAACGTATCCATCGCCATCATGGTCAATCATTCACCCAACGAGTTTACCGATTTATGCAACCGGTTTATCCTGATGCATAAAGGCCGTATTGTTAACGAAGGAAGCCGCAAGGAAATACTGCATCAGTATTACACGGATATCCTTCATATTTCCGACGAGCGTGTGGTCGCATGACAAGTATTGCTAAACAGGCTGGAATGCTGTTCGATAAATATTACTGGCAGACAGCTGTGCTAATTGCCAGGAACGGGCTTGCACGCATGTACCGTAATTCTTTTCTCGGCATGTTGTGGACGCTGTTCCAGCCGCTGACGATGGTTTTGGTCTATGCACTTGTGATGCCTATGATCATGCGCTCCACAGCGCAGAACTATACTTTATATCTGCTGGTTTCACAGCCACTTTGGGTATTTATTTCCGGATGTATTGCAGGCTCCTGCGGGTCAATACTGGCCAATGGTGAAGTGCTGAAGCGTTGCATGGTTTCCTCCAGCATATTTCCGATCGCAGATGTTCTTCGCAGCTGCTACACATTTGCCGTCTCCTTTGTGACAATGTATATCGTTGCATTGCTGATGGGGCTGACCCATATCAGTCTTATGCTACTGGTAGTGCCGTTTTATATTCTGGCAATGCTGATGGTGCTCGGAGCCGTCGCGATTGCGGTTGCTTTTGTCGCGCCGTATGTGCGTGACATTGGTGATATTGTTCATATCGGCCTGACCATGTCGTTCTGGTTTACGCCTGTCATTTATCAGATACAGATGCTGCCACCTAAGATACAGTTCTTCATGCAGTTCAATCCGTTCTTCATCCTGATGCACCCTATTCAGGTGCTGGTGTATGAAAACCGGCTTCCGTCATGGAGTGATAACCTGTATCTTCTGGGGTTGATAGCGGTCGTTGTTCCGCTCGCATTTGCCGTCTTTCGTGTATGCAGGCGTAATTACGTTTATTATCTATAGGTTCTCTTATGCTGCAAAAACTTATTCTGGATTCTGTTGAAGGCACGCGCAAGGTGCTTGATCTTGTTCTGGCGGATGATGTGCTGATTTCGGCTGTGGCAAAAGCGGGCGAATTGTGCATTGAAGCGCTGAAGCAGAACCGTAAGATTCTTGTTGCCGGTAATGGTGGCAGCGCAGCGGACTCCCAGCATATCGCTGCGGAACTTGTAAGTCGTTTGAATTATGATCGTCCGGGGCTTAGTTCTATTGCACTGACAACCGATACTTCGGCCCTGACTGCTATTGGTAATGATTATGGATTCGATCGCGTGTTCGCGCGCCAGCTGGAGGCAATCGGCCAGGAGGGGGATGTCTTTATCGCTATTTCCACTTCCGGTAATTCCGGCAACGTTCTGGCGGCCATTGAATCAGCACGTGCCAAGGGCATTAAAGTTATCGGCATGACGGGGCAGGGCGGCGGCAAGATGGAAGCCCTGTGCGATATTATCCTGAAGATGCCGTCTTCACGCACACCAAATATTCAGGAATGCCACATCATGTTCGGCCACATTATCTGCCAGATCATAGAAGATGGTATGTTCGGCAAGGAATACGGGCCTGCTAAAGCCTGATTTCTTCACAGAATCTTCATAAATCCGAAATTGTGACAGATTGAAATATCTGCTAAAATTACCTTGTTACTCTGCCATTTGCCACAAACCGGACTCGTTCCGCAGGCTTTTGGTTACAGGATATGCCACAAGGACACCATTCCAAGCAATATCCTAGGTACGAAAGGTGGTGATGTCTGATGGGTCATGCCATTGGATATCTCATAGTGATCGGTTTCGCTGTATGGGGAGTCGGATGGGTCGTGCGACAGATTTTGGCAGCGATTACAGGGTTCTTTACTGCGCTGTCGAACTTCTTCAAAGCGATCCGCGACTGCTTCGTGGGGATTTTTAAGTTCGTCACCTCGCCCCTCGGAATCGTGACCATACTGGCCATCGTCGGGTTCATTGTGTATGCCATGCATCACAAGTCCTGATGAAAGGAGGGTAAAGAGACAATGTATTGGTGTCCTTGTGGCATTGTCTCTTTCCAAATCCTCTATATATCCCATTATTTATTAATATTATTTTAATACTTCTCCTTTATAAATGATATAAGCTGCGTTTTATAAGGGCATGCTTATGTCGTCAGCAGATAACGGCAGGACGAATAAGAAATCTACGGAGAGTAAACCGCGGAAACGGCTTGCTGCTGCCGATACGCCGGAATTTGAGGCGATCATTAATGGCTTGTTTCGTTTCGCTGATCGGTCTCAGGCAATGCAACGCCTAGAAGCAATACACACGCTGTTTGAAACTGTCCGTAAACCGGTAGCGGATAATAAGGCTTACCCACTCCAGCTCTGGATCAAGGATTATGATTTAAGCGATGCTGATATCAGGCAGGGGTATCGCGGTCATTTTGGTGGCATCAGCATTATACAGTATGAAGATGGTAAGTATGGTTTAAAGCTGACTAAGCTTTACGTTCCGCTTTCCCTTCATCCCCAAAAGACACGGCCCAAACGCTCGCATCCTGACTGGGGCCATCCGGTTCTGCGGCAGCTAAAGGAGCAGCCTGTATTTAACGATGTTGAGCGTGCACGTGCACTGCTAATGGCACTGCATGAAGAATACCCGGCGATTTCCATTCCCGGTCTGAATCACCTGCTTATTATGCTCTATAGCAAAGAGAAAAAAGCGGGCCAGAAGCCGGTCAAGAAATACAAGTTCTCCATTGTCGCGCAGACAGACGGAAGCTTCCGCATTACCTATCAGGAAAACACGAAACGAAAAGCGCCCGCTCAGGCTACCAGACGGGATGCGGAGCAACAGCCCAAAGGCCGCTTCACCGCAATGGTGGCGCTCAAACGAAATAAGCGTAAGCCTTCTGCCTAGAGCTGAGCCTGCATTACCGGTTTGCTGCCTGCGGTGATAGATTGTAGGAGGGAAGTGGTGCCTGGCAGGACCTTGGTGAAGAAGAACCGTGCTGTAGCCAGCTTGGCTTCATAGAACTCCTTATCGGAATCGTATTTCTCCAGCGAGATGGCTGCGATACGTGCCCAAATCCATGCAAAGACCACGAGCGAGAACAGGCGTAGGTATTCTGTGGCTCCGGCTGCTGCGTCATCCGGGTTTTTCAGTCCCGCCGTAGCGAGGTAAATCGTTCCCTGCTGCAGATAACCGATATGTTTGGAAAGCGGTTTAATGAACTCCGCCATCGCTGGGTTATCTTTATGCTTGGTGATGAACGCATCTACCGGGTGGAAGAAGGAGCGCAGATAACGTCCATTGCCGAAGCCGAGCTTGCGGAATACGAGGTCCAGCGACTGGATACCGTTCGTGCCTTCGTAAATCTGGGCGATACGGGCATCGCGCACATATTGTTCGACACCGTAGTCCTTGATGTAGCCATAACCGCCGTGAATCTGCACGGCGAGATTCGTGACTTCCGAGCCCATATCCGTCATATAGGCTTTCACGATCGGAGTGATCAGCTGGACGAAATCATCCGCATCCTGTCGCACCTGTTCGTCTTTATGGCGATGGGAAATATCCACCTGCAGCGCTGTGTATACGGCCAGCGCACGTGCACCTTCTGTGAAAGCGCGCATGGTCAGCAACATGCGGCGTACGTCCGGATGAACAATGAGAGGGTCAGCTTCTTTTTCCGGCAGTTTAGCACCCGTGACTGAGCGAGACTGTAAGCGTTCCTTGGCGTAGGCCAATCCGTTCTGGTAGGCGACTTCCGCGAGCCCAAGTCCTTGAATACCGACATAGATACGTGCGGCATTCATCATGGTAAACATGGCTTTCATGCCTTTGTTCGGTTCGCCCACGAGCCATGCTTTCGCATTGTCGTAACGCATTGCGCAGGTGGGGGAGGCGGAGAGGCCCATTTTATGTTCGATACCCTCAGCGCGCAAGCTGTTGCGCTCGCCTAGCGAACCATCGTCATTGACGAGGAATTTCGGTGCGATGAACAGGCTGATGCCCTTTGTGCCTTTGGGGGCGCCTGGCAGGCGTGCGAGAATCAGGTGCAGGATATTTTCCGTGAGATCATGCTCACCGGATGAAATGAATATCTTGTTGCCGGTAATCTTATAGCTGCCATCGCCTGCCGGTTCCGCCTTGGTGCGCACAAGGCCAAGATCCGTGCCTGCCTGCGGTTCGGTCAGGCACATGACGCCGGACCATTCCCCGGAAACAAGTTTGGGCAGGTACTTCTTTTTGATTTCGTCCGTTGCATGCAGCATGATCGCATTATAAGCACCGTGCGAAAGGCCGGGGGTCAGGCCGAAGGAAAGGTTCGATGAGCAGGCCATTTCCATGATGGTCATGTTCAGGTATTCCGGTAGCCCCTGGCCACCGTAAGCCGGGTCACAGGTGAAAGCTGGCCAACCGCCTTCGCGGTACGCTTTGTAAGCTTCCTTGAAGCCTTTCGGAGTGGTCACTGTGCCGTCTTTATAGACCAGCCCTTCCTTGTCACCACTCTGGTTGATGGGAAACAGCACTTCTTCGCAAAGCTGCGCAGCGGCATCTAATACCGGCTCCGCCATCTCGGCGGCTTCGGCAAAGCCCGGGACGTCTTTATACTCTCCAAGCGGCAGGAAATCGCGCAGGACAAATTGAAAATCACGTATGGGGGCTTTATAGATCGGCATAATTCATACTCCGTGTATGCAAATGACTTATTAGTTCCTGAGCGGTTTACCGGTGTTGAGCATATGCTCGATACGGTCCAGCGTGCCTTTGGTCTTGATGAGTTCCATGAAGGCCGTATGTTCCAGATCCAGCAATTGCTGCTCCGTGATCGTGTCCGTGATATCCGTATCGCCACCGGAGAGAATTCCCGCCAGCGCCTTGCAGACCACTACGTCATGCGGGGTTGCCTTGCCGGTGGCGACGAACTGTTCCAGTCCCATCAGCAGAGCGGCTTTTGCGGTTTCACCGGGCAGTGAGAGCGTGGGTGCTTCCGGCGGGGTGTAGTTATCCGCCATGAGCAGGCAGAGCTGCTTTGCATCCGGAATCAGGCGGGCACGGTTCATGGAAATCCTGCATTTCTGGTTCAGGATCTGCATATCCTTGGCTTCGTCCGCGGAACCGCCAACTTTCGCTGTGGCGATATATTCAAATACCTTGGCGATGGCGGGCATAGTATTGCCTTGCGCTCCCTGCAGATGGCGCACCAGCATTTCCTTACAGCCGCCCCAGCCCGGAATCACGCCGACGCCGACTTCGACCAGCCCAGGATAGCTTTCGATATGCGCCTGCACGGCCGCGCTATGAAGAATGATTTCACAACCGCCGCCGAGCGCCATGCCGCCGAGTGCTGAAACGACCGGGAAGGGAGCGTATTTGAGCGCCATAGTCGTACGCTGGCCCTGTTTGATCACATCGGAGATCAGCTGCCACGCTGCCATATTGGCGGCATAGAGAATGAAGCCGAGATTAGCGCCTACGGAGAAGTTATCGCCATCCCCGCCGATGACCAGGCCTTTATAGCCCTGTTTTACGGTTTCGATGGATTTCTCGATCATCGTCAAAATATCAGGATCAATCGAGTTCATCTTGGACGTGAATTCCAGGCAGAGAATGCCGTCCCCTATATCCCACAAGGAGGCCGAGCCGTTTTTGAGAATCGGTTTCGCACCGCGTTTCTTATCCGCCAGCGACCAGACGCCTTCCACCTGCGGAACAGGCGCATATTCGCCCTTCAGCGTCAGGTATTGCGGTTTATTATCTGCAATCCTGTAGAAGGTTTTACCGCTTGCTTCCGTGAGGAGCTTCGGCACAGGTACTTTTTCCGCTTCCAGCGCTTTAATAAGATTATCCACGCCAATCTTGTCGATCATCTCGAACGGACCGAATTTCCAGTTATAGCCCCATTTCATTGTGTTATCGACCGCGAGGATGTCGTCAGCGATTTCCGGCAGGAGTGATGCAGCGTAAGCCAACGTTTTACCCATGACAGCGCGTGCATACTGGCCGCCAAGGTCGCTATGCGTCATCAGACCCATGATGCCGGACTTGGCAGCGGCGATGCTTTCCAGCGCTGGTTTCTTTTCAGGATGGTATTCGCCGGTTTTCAGATCGATCACTTCCTTGACCTTCTTACCGCCCTCCTTATTGATGCGATAAAAGCCGCCCTTGCCCTTACGACCAGTATAGCCGTTCTTGATCATATTCGTGATCAGCTCCGGCTCACGGTAGAGCGCGCGGAATATGTCTTTTTCCGGCAGTGTGGCCATCAGCGCCTTGGCCATCAATGGCATGAGGTCGAGGCCGATCAGGTCGAACAGGCCGAATATGCCTGTTTTAGGAATGCCCAGCGGCCTGCCCATGATAGCATCCGCTTCTTCCACGGAAACGCCCAGGCGCATGGCTTCCAGCACGGCGACCATCACCCAGAAAATACCGATACGGTTAGCGATGAAGCCCGGAGTATCCTTGCAGTCAACAACGCCTTTGCCGAGCTTTATGTCGGCGAATTTCTTGATCTCCGCATAAGCCTCAGGACGCGTCTTCGGGCCCGGCACCATTTCAAGCAGACGCATGAAGCGCGGCGGGTTAAAGAAGTGCGTGATCATGAAATCCTGCTGGAAGGATTCCGGCATACCGGAAAGCAGTACATGCAGTGGGATAGTAGATGTATTGGAGGAGACAACGGAACCTTTTTTACGTACGGCATCCACCTTGCGGTAGACATCCTGCTTCACCTCGATCTTTTCAAGCACGGCTTCGATGATCCAATCGACATCTTTCAGCAAGTCAAGATTATCTTCAAGATTGCCCGGAGTAACCAGTTTCGCCTTGTTTTTATGCGTAAAACCGGAAGGGCTGGCAGCAAGCTGCTTCTCAACCGCCTTTTCCGTGAGCATATTGCGGCTGGTTGCGCCTTCGGGAACGATATCCAGCAGAATGACAGGAATGCCTGCGTTGGCGATGTGCGCGGCGATGCCGCTGCCCATGACGCCCGAACCCAGAACCGCTATTTTCGCAATGGTCATTGAAGTCTCCATCCGGTTAACAATATACGTACTATAGCAGGCTTACGTTAACGTTTTGTAAATAAAATCGATAATTCCGCCTTTAAGAAAGAAAAATAACTATATTCAGGATAGTGTTTTAGCCTGTTGAAGCAAGCGCCAAAGCAGGTTATCTTGCGGTTACTATCATTCTGTTATGCGGCGTTGCCACAGAGCGACGCTTTCCGCCCTCATTGAAAGAATCCTCTATGCGCTATCTTACAGCGTTTGTTATTTCGTTATTGCTGCCGTTTCACGCCCTGGCCCAGCCGGAACAGTTGAAGCCGGTAAAGCATATTATTGTCATTTATCTTGAAAATCACAGTTTCGACAATCTTTTTGGCACGTTTCCCGGAGCGGATGGGATTGAGCAGGCCGGAGATAAGGCCCTTCAGACGGATGCGGACGGCAAGCCGTATGTTGTGCTGCCGCATGTAATGAATGGCAAAGAAGTTGACAAACGTTTTCCCAAAGATCTGCAGAACAAGCCTTTCCTGATCAGCCGCTATGTGCCCGAGAATCAGAAAACCGGCGATCTAGTGCATCGCTTCTATCAATTAATAGCGCAGATTAATGGCGGCAGAATGGACAGGTTCGCCAATATCAGCAATGCAGGCGGACTGGCTATGGGTTATTATGAAAACAAACACTCGCCTCTATGGAAATATGCGCGCGAATTCACATTAGCTGATCATTTCTTTACCGCAGGGTTCGGCGGCTCTTTCCTGAACCATGTAATGCTCATATGCGCGTGCGTGCCGCAATACGATAAAGCTCCCGCTTCCATTCGCGTAAAACTGGATGATAAAGGGAAGCTCATACATGATGGTGCGGTGACGCCGGATGGTTATGCGATTAACACAATCCAGCCCTTTTCCTGGCCTTATGACCGCAGGGTAGAAGATGAGCGCAGACGCCTCCCATTACAGAAAATGCCGACAATCGGCGAGAGGCTCAACGCTAAGCATATCGATTGGGCATGGTATAGCGGTGGCTGGAACGATGCGGTGGCTGGGAATCCGAGCAAGCTCTTTGAGTATCACCACCAGCCATTTACTTATTTCGCAGACTATGCACATGGCACCAAAGAACGGTGGTTGCATTTAAAGGATGAGGCAGATTTTATTCGCGCTATCGATACCGGTAAACTGCCGCCTGTGGCATTTTACAAGCCGGAAGGAGAATTCAACCTGCATCCGGGATATGCGGAATTGCAGACGGGAGAGAAACATATCTTCGACCTGATCGGCCGGATACAGCGCAGCAAGCTATGGAAAAACTCTCTCATTATTGTGACCTTTGATGATGCCGGTGGTTATTACGACCACGAACCGCCACCTGCAGGTGACCGTTTTGGGCCCGGCGAACGTGTTCCGACACTTATTATTTCGCCCTTTGCCAAACGTGGGTTTGTCGATCATACGGTCTATAGCACGATTTCCATTTTAAAGCTGATTGAAGACAAATACGGCTTGAAACCATTGACGGAACGGGATGCAGCCGCTCCTGATATGCTGAACGCGCTTAAGCCGTAATATTGTTGGTATGGTGGGCGAGAATTTCGTCCAGCGGCTTGACCGGGAAATCATTCGTGGTCTGGAAGGCCAGCATGCCGCTGAATCCGGTTTGCACGGCCGCGCTGTTATAGATTTCCGTCATCTCCTGCTGTTCCTGAGCGGTGAACGGGTGGCGGCTGCGTATCATAAGATCGAAAACCGTTCCCGCCTGTTTCATGCGCACGAGCCCATCCATCTGAATACCGCCGAATTCTGATAAGTCCACTTCCACGATGAAGCGCGTGTTGCCTGCGGCTCTGGCATCGTCAGACTGTTTTTTGTTCTGCCCGTCGCGTTTCACATAAATCCGTGCCTGCTGCACCTCACCCTGAAAGATAAAAGGCATGAAGGAGGCCTGCCAGGCCGGTTGCTGCTGGCTTTCAGGTTTGGGGGTGAAAACACTTAGCAGGTTCGTCATTTCGGCCGAGAATTTTTGTATCAGATCCGTCCGGCCATTCTGTTTGAGCGTGTTAACCGTGTCGTCTCCCAGAATTTTGGCTATGTTACCGCTGGCAAGTGCCGTCATGAATGCAAGGCTTGTGGCTGCAAAGTTTTCGCCCAGCACCGGCAGATTAGAAATAATGTTATTTGCAGGCGTTTGTGCTGCCGGAGTTGTACCTGCCTGTGGTGCATTACCTATGTCGGATGTCGTACCCGTAATAACATTTACGATCTCCTTTATTGTATTCCATGTGGCTGCAATCTCTCCCAGCGATGCCGGTGGGGCAGGCGTATTCTGTACAGTACTTGTCAGAATGTTCTGCGTTGTGTTTTCCGGTATATCCAAGAGTATTGCAGTGCCCGGAGCAAGCGTGGCCGATGCAGGAAGTGCCTGAGGCTGCAAGGTTATCGTGCCTGCTTCTGTCTGCACAGTGATGCTGCCGTCTTCGGCGGAAGAGACGATCTGCCCCTGCACGCTGGAAGTTTTGATGGAAGGCGTCGCAACGGCCACCTGAGTTGTGACATTGGGAGTGTTTTGCAGCTCTGCACTCACGACATTCACATTTTGTTTTGCATAGGCTGCATAGAACGGGCTTGCAGAAGTCTGCGGTGTATTTGTAATGCCTTCGGGTAGTTGCGGCGCGGCAACTGCTTCCTGCTGCTGGGCCGGTGCGGGAGTCGTTTCCTGCACACTGGGGGAAAGCTTTGTTGCATTTGCTACCGTAGATGACGGGGTTGCAGCCGCAGCGACATTTGTCGTGACGGCAGCTGCCTGCGACTGTGCTGTAGCTGCGCTGGCCTGGGGCGCTGCTACGGGGGTCTCGGAAACGGGAAGCTGAATACTCTGCTGTTGAGGTGCTGGGGCAGGGGGCTGCGGCGTATTACCCTCCTCCTGCAAAGGCACCTGATCGGGTTGCACTGTTACTATCGGAGCCTGCACTTGCGCAGGAGTGACCGGCAGATGGATGGTGACCGTGGTTCCGGGGGCAGGCAGAGGCGTCTGATTGGCGGTCTGGGGTTGCGGAGGGGCTGCGTTATCAGGCGTTGCAGCCAGTACGTCCGCCCTGACGACTACCGGAAGCGATGCCGATTGCGGGTCTTGCGCAGCACTGGTAGAGCCGGAGGATTGGGCAAGCAATGCAGTGCTGACGCTGTCGGCTTCCGGTGGCAGGCTTTGTGAGAATTCTGAAAATGGCTGACCATTGACAGAAACAATGCGGGCGTTTGTTCCTTGTGCATTCTGATCGACCTTAATAATAAGATCGCTGTTATAAGTAAGTGGCAAATTGCTTTGCAGGGTCAGATTGCCGCCCTGGGTTTTCAGGAGAAAATTACCGTTCGGATCCCTGCCGACGATCGTGCCTGAGATGGTCGACGATGTTTCGGGCGTGCTATGTGTCTGCGGTGTGATAGCGGAAACCGCGGTGCTTTGGGAAACCGGGCCCACCGTATTATCTGCTACCATAAAAAGAAACCCTTATGCTCGTCGCCGGACGAGATATTTGCGCTTGATTTGTACCGCTGCCGCACCTGTTCCCAAGAAAGCGACGCCCATAATCACGAGCGCCAGCGGCCAGCCAATGGAATTGACGAAATATTCTGTCGTATAATATCCGATAAATCCAATCAGCGCCAGCACGCTCGTCACCAGTAATGCCCGGCTTTCCACGATCGTGCAGACATACAGCATGGCAATCGCCACGGCGGGATAGAGCAACTCAACACTGGTGTGATACACCAGATCGAACAGGCTCGCATAGAACATACATGCGCCGATAAAATAGCCGTAGCTTGATAAAGGACGATGTATTGTGCGCGCAATGACATAAGACTGGTATATCATGCATATGCCGAGGGCGAGAAAGATATCCTGATCCTTGAGACCCAGCCAGTCCAGCCATTCTGCAGAAAATCCATAGGCGAAGAAAAGAGCGGTAAAGGCCAGGGAGGTTTTGCGAAAAGCGGCAAACATCAGGGCCTGCTGCACTCCCATGATTCCGTAGACAGCCAAGACCGCTTTTGTGATCTCACCTGTATGGGGAAACAATTCATAGATTGTTACAAACCATCCTGTTGTTTCAATTGCTGCAGCAATGATTATCAGCGGACCGATGAGCCTTGGATATTTATTCTCCTTCATGGCAATGGCGGCTAGCATGCTGAGGCCGATGCCTGTTCCCAATGATACGAAAATGCGCATGAAGGAGCTCATGTCCTTCCAGAACATTTCGGTATAAACGAAAAGCCCCGAAAGGATAAAAATAGCTCCAAGCGAGGTGAATACACGCATGGCAATATCGGAAGGGGTTTTATGACGCGTTTCGCTTTCGCTGAGTTTCCGTTCAATATCGCCCAGTGTAATACCGTGCTCCCGCATGGTATTGATAATCTGGTTTAGCTGAGCTTCATTATTCTGCATGTGATACCGCACTGCTTATGGGAATAACCCAACCGATTAATTTGACGGCACCGTAGCTGCCGGTGGTCTGCGGCAGCCGCACTGTACGGCTTCCCTTACGTAATACCGGTTCGCTGTAGTAGCTGCGTGTGAAGAAAATTTCCGTCATTACACCGCCGCTTGATCCATATTGCCCGCTTTGAAAAGCATAGCCATCCGGTGAGATGTCCGATGCATCCACATCAAGATTTTCTAATTCGGGAATCGAAATATCAACAGGGGACTGCGGTTTGTTGCAGTCTGCCGTCTGGACTCCGCGCGGAGGCTGGGGAGTATTGGTTTTGAGTTCGTGCGCATTGCCTGTAGCGGGATTAAAAAGATATATTTTGGTGAGGTCGCCATAACAGCTTGGGATATAGCTCGCTTTGGCTTTCCGGTTTTCAACATTCACGATTACGCCGCGATCCTTGCCGGGATAGTAATCCGTAGCGTAAAGCACGGCGTATTTCGGCGGAGCTTCCAGAAGGTTCGGCACCATTGCTGCAATCGAAAGAATGATCACTACCAGCAGGGGAAGCGCGATGCCAAAAGCGATGGTGGGATTTTCCTTCAGTGATTTCAGCATGTCCGTCTCACTATTGATATTTTTCGACCATTTTGAACAGATTATCCAGCAGTTCCTGTCCTACTACGCCGCCATCTCCCATGATATTCTTTGCAAATATAACCGACAGCGTGTCGATATGTTTGCGTATCACGACGAGCTGCTCCGCATTCGGTTTTCCATGCAGCAGGCAGAAGCTGCTTAAAGACTTGGCAACCAGCGTGGCCAGATCGAACCCGAAGGTTCCGGCCTGAGACTGGATGCGGGCTGCAATCTGTTCCAGATGGCTGACATCTTCTTCACATTCCGGGGCTTTGGCCATGGCATCTTCAAAATGCTTGTTCATGGTGGCAGTATCTGTTAACGCCCATTCAAGGAAACTCTCCTTGTGCTTTTCAATAGTCGCCTGCGCTTTGGTGATGTTTTCTTCGCTGAATATCTTTTTCAGGTCTACATCTTCGCCAATAGCTTTCTTAAGGCTATAGTCGGGAGGGAAAAACTTAGTGTCTTCCGTGGCACCTGTTTGCACTTTTGCTTCGTTTTCATTTTCAGTCATAATGCCAGCATTCCGTTATCTGTGCCGTTTTTCGGTTTTGTCGGGCGGTAGAATATGGCGTCTTCTTCTATCCGGGCCGACGAAGTTCTGATTCATGACGAATCCGCGTGGATTGTCGATCAGCAGAATAATACGGTCGCACAGCGTCTTGGCGCTGAACGGTTTGACGACAAATTCCGTTACCCCTACGTCGCGCGCAATTTCAACATGCTCTTTACCGACATAGCCTGTCAGCATGATGATGGGAAGAAAGCGGTTGGGTGAGTCTTTGTCGTGACGCAGGTATTTAACAAGACTGATCCCGTCCATCGGCGTCATGCGCCAGTCCGTGATCAGCATGTCAATCTTTTCAGTCTTCATAACTTTGATGGCTTCGGTGCCGTCATGCACGATGTGGATTGCGCTGAATCCAAGGCTTTCCATTACTTCCCGCACGATGGCGGCTATACGGCGATCACCGTCCGCAATCAGCACACCGACCTGCGCTAAATTACCGAAAGCTTTTTTCAATGAGGTTTTTTTACTTAATGCTTTCATTTCACACCATTTTATTCATATACTCGCTCCATAGCAAGTCTAACCGTGCCTGCAGGACCAAGAACGTATTTTTGCATGATATTATATACATTTAACGCTTTGTCTATTGAAGAAATGCAACTGCTTGCGCAGAATATCGCCGGAAAGTTGCATTTAGGTGACATAGTGACGCTGAGCGGAGAAGTAGGGGCGGGGAAGACCAGTTTCGCTCGCGCGCTCATCCAAAGTCTGACTCGCCCGGACATGGAAGTTGCCAGCCCTACTTTCACGCTTATGCAGTCCTATGACGCAAGACTCGCGGATGGAGCAACGGCCACGTTATGGCATCTGGATCTCTACAGACTCAAAGCAGAAGAAGAGCTGGAAGAATTGGGGCTGGAGGAGTTATGGCCCCTGCTTACGCTGATCGAATGGCCGAAGATCGCCGAGCACCGAATTCCGGCGCGGCGGCTTGATATTTCCTTTGATTTTGGGGACAAACGTGATACGCGAAAACTCACCCTTTCGGGCGATGCAATATGGAGCGAGCGGTTAAAGGATTTGCTATGAACAGGACGGATGCGATCGATCAATTTCTGGCCGCCAGCGGATGGGGAGGTGCCAGGCGCACAATGCTGGCGGGCGATGCTTCGTTCCGTAAATATGAGCGTGTGTTTCTTGGCGAAAAAAGTGCCGTTTTGATGGATGCTCCGCCTGATAAGGAAGATATACGTCCTTTCATGAAAGCTGCGGAATATCTGACGCAGACGGGACTCAGCGCGCCGCAGATTCTTGCCTCTGATGAGGCACATGGTTTCCTGCTGCTGGAAGACCTTGGAGACGATCTGTTTGCCAGAGTCATGGAAAAGCATCCTGAAACCGAGCGGGAACTCTATCTTGCGGCAACCGAGGTGCTGGTTACGCTTTATAAGGATGCTAAAGCTGGCGGCGTTAACCCTTTTGAGCCGTTCAGCATTGAAAAAATGCTGCAGCAGGTTGCTTTGCTGCCGGAATGGTTCATGCCGTTTGTTTCCGGAGCTTCCTGCCCTGAGGAAATCAAGCAGGAATATCTGGATATCTGGCGCCGCACCCTTGCCAAATTGCCAGCACTTCAGCAGGTCACGGTCATTTACGATTACCACGCAGAAAACTTGCTATGGCTTCCCGGCCGTGAAGGGGTTGCAAAAGCAGGATTGCTGGATTTCCAGGACGCTATGCTTGGCTCCCCCGCTTATGATCTGGTTTCCATTCTGGAAGATGTGCGCCGTGACATCACGTCAGATACAGTGCAGCATGCGCTGGATTATTACCTGGAGAAAACCGGAATCGCGCGAGAGGAATTCATGGCAGCCTATCACATGATGGGAGCGCAGCGAAATTGCCGCATTGCGGGTACGTTCGCGCGTTTATATGTGCGCGACCACAAGCCCCGTTACCTTACTTTCATGCCGCGCGTGTGGCGTCTTATTGAAAAAGACGTATCGCATCCGCTTATGGCGGAAGTGCGACAATGGCTGGATACACATATCAAGCGGGAATGGCGTCAGTTAAGAGTGGCTGCCTGATCTATTAGTTCCACCGCTGCTGTCTGCGCTGCCTGGTCCGGCGCATATTACGCCAGTTCGTCGTGTAGAGAATCAGAAGTCCCGTAATGATGATGCCCGCCCAGGTCAATGCATTGCCTGAGAAAATAAATCCCAGATCCAGGAACCCCGGAAACTTGCCGACCATGTCCATATGGTCACGCGGCCACTGGCTTGCATAGCCGCTTACGGCAAGGAAAAGATAAATCAGGTTCGTGCCTGCCAGCGCTTTAAGCACAATCTCCGTGCGCCATTGATTGCGCTCGTTGGTCTGCTGGCTGAGCATGGTGATGTTGGCTTTGCAAAGGCCAAGTTTGCGATCCACGTTGCGCACCAGGTTCTCAAATTTCCATTCCTTCTGTATGGCGTGAAAGAGTTTCTGCGAGACTCCCTGCAGATCAACCATCATATCGTTGTAGTGCACCTGCAATATCGTCACGAGATTAATAATATTTTCCATATCCTCGCTCAGCATATGCAGAGAAGCATCGCTCTGGCGGTTAAATACGGTGCCGAGATATTTAATCAGATTGACATTCACAATATCCATCGCCGCGTAATAATACTGGGCGGAGAGCATGACATCCCACAAATTTTCCAGTTGCTTATCTTCTAAGTCCTTAGAGATCATGATGACATTATTACCGGAGTTGAGATGAATTTCCGCTCCGTCAATCCTGATACTTTCATTATTATGGGGATGCAGAAGCGGTCTGATCCATGCATTCATTGGATAGTCGTTACTATAGAACAGCGTTCTGTTTACCCACATCAGCCTGAAGCACAGGTCGAGATTATAATAAGGGTTTCGCCGGTGACTGGCCAGGTCCCTGAAGATATTATATGCTTCTATATCTTCCACCCAATATTGGCCGTGCCTGTCCGGCATTTTGCTCAAGCCCAGCAACAAGGGAAAAATATGTTTCTGGTATAATCTTTCCAGCAGATTATAGGTGAATGCCGTTGTCCATTTATCCAGCTTATCCCATGCGCTGTCGCTCTGGCCTATATGGGCTTTATCCAGATGGAGATCCAGCGTCAGGATAGCGACGGTATTATCGTAAAAGTCTATACGCAGTGACTGCGCATCCGGTAAGAAAGAATCGGAATATCTGATAACCTTGTCATCCGCCGCCGTGCAGGCATCCCGGAGAATATTCTGCAGTTCCGGGAAAGCAGCGGATTTAAAGCGTAAGGTAAAGATGCGTTGAAACAGAAAGAGGCTGCCATTCTTGTTAGCATCTACATAGCGCGCTTCCACTTCATCTTTTTCCAATCGGGGCGGCACATTGACATCCATCTCCAGTGCGGGAGAGAGTTTCTTGCTGATGGAACTGGCAGGTGCGGAAAGCTCTGTACGCAAATGTGCAAGATAGTCCATAAAACCATCCGGGTCGGTTGCTACCTGCGAACTGTCCAGATTGAAATACGCTCTGAACGGTGCAATCAGCTTTAACATGATAGTTCCTTTTTATTATTCAGGCCTATTCTCTTTCCGAGAAATCATAATATACTTCTTCTAGCAGATAAACTTGTGCGCTGCGGAATGCAATAGATTTATAGGATGTGGATATTTACAGTCTGGATGAATAATTGTCATTAAAACTTCATGTTTCAATTGATGCATTTGGATTTCATCTGAATTAGAATCAAAAAGAATTTCTTATAGAGGATATTACCATGCCGTTGCCCTCTGATTACAGTATTGAGATTGTTACAGACCCCGAAAAGCTGACTCCAGCAATGCATGCTGCATATCAGGCTGGGAATCCGAGCCGCCTGGGGGATGAATCTTTACCTGCTTTCAAGGAATATCTGGCTAACGAAGATGTTCCGGGAGCTAAAGAAGCCTGGGCTGTTGTAAGGGATAATGCCACTGGCAATATAGTTGGCACTGCAAATTTTTCAATGCATGCGACAGGGGAAGGCGATAACGCCAAAGGGGCGGCCAATATATTATATCCACTTAGCGTGGTACCTGAGTATCGCGATACGGCGGACGGACGTATTGATCCTGCCGCTATGCAACGTATCGAAGGCGAAGTCTTTGACAGGATTGCACAGGCTACAGCCGATCATGTGAAGCAAACGGCGGGCACTGCCGCAGAACCTGTTGTTACTACTTATCTGCCGCACGAGAACCCGCTTAGCAAAACGCCGCAAGAATATCTTAGTGATTCGATTGGCCGCGGAGACGATAGCAAGGGCATAGGGGTTGGGCTTACTGAACATGCTTCCGTGTACGGTAAGCTCGGTTTTGGTAAATTAGGCGTCGATTATGTTGAACCTCCTATCGAAGCAGGAGACGATCCGGTCAAATACGATATGCTTGTGAAGCAAACACAGGGTGGTAAGGCATTGCCAACAACCGGAGTCAATCCGCAGGATTTTAAAGATTTTTATAATAAGTCTTCCGAACTTTCTTTTGCCGGTACGCAAGTGGGCGACCCGGTCCTTTCAGATATGAA
Source organism: Rickettsiales bacterium (assembly GCA_035765535.1). Classification (NCBI taxonomy): domain Bacteria; kingdom Pseudomonadati; phylum Pseudomonadota; class Alphaproteobacteria; order Rickettsiales; species Rickettsiales bacterium. Next base: position 188,077 of record DASTXE010000005.1, read on the forward strand.
TACTTCGCTGGCTGCAGTGGGAGATCGCAACATTCCTGTGCATTCAATGGGGATATACGACAAAGTGGCGCAGACTGTAAATCTTGACAGCGTTACCAGGCTCGACAGCGAAGGCCATACAGGTCCGCTGTCGGAACGTTTCCCGGTAGAGGCTGCGATGATTCGAGCTACACAAGGCGGAGTTGGTGCTGCAGAAGCTGCTAATCTCGCAAGAACACAGGAAACACCATTCCGTGCTGAAGGAGCAGAAGGCCCGGGAGCACCGGGCACGTCATCTGCTGTCAGACCGGCACAGACTGATGTCCCAGGCAGACCTTAATACCCTATCGCCGCACCGTCCGGATTGCGCGAATCGGAATAGCCGTATACGCCGTCATCCCTCACCTGTATGATCTGCACGCGTCCCATCGTCGGTTCCGGCGAGACATGATAGCCTTCGTCCTGTAGGATTTTCAATGTGTCCGGACTCAGCCCCTTTTCGATGCGCAATGTATCGGGCAGCCACTGGTCATGCACGCGTGGTGCGGTGGCGGCTTCGGCCGGGTTCATGCCGAAATCTATCATGTTCAGGATGGTTTGCAGTGTTGTGGTGATGATGCGGGAACCGCCGGGGCTGCCGGTGACCAGCCATATCTTGCCGTTCTTCAGCACAAAAGTCGGTGACATAGAAGATAGAGGGCGTTTTCGCGGTTCGATAGCGTTTGCCTTGCCGCCAGTAACACCATAGCCGTTAGGCACACCTGGCTTGGAAGAAAAATCATCCATTTCATCGTTGAGCATAATACCAGTACCTTCCGCCACAATGCCGCTGCCGAAATCGAAATTGAGCGTGTAAGTGACGGCCACCGCATTGCCTTTGCCATCCACGATAGAATAATGCGTTGTCTGGCTGCTTTCATAAGGTAGAGGATTGCCGGGCTTGAATGCCTCCGCAGGCAAAGGCTTTACCGGGTCTATTCTTTGGACGAGTTCGTCTGCGTAATGTTTGGAAGTTAGCCCTTTAACGGGAACTTTAGTGAAATCAGGATCGCCCAGATATTTGGAGCGGTCCGCATAGGCAAGCTTCATGGCTTCAGCCATATAATGAATTGCCTTCGCGCTACCGAATCCGTATTGCGACAGCGGATAATGTTCCAGCATGTTCAGTATCTCGATGATATGAACACCGCCGGAACTGGGCGGTGGCATGGAGACAACTTTGAATCCGCGATATTCCCCGCTGACCGGTTCGCGCACAGCGACCTTATAATCTTCAAAATCCTTTCTGGTCATGATGCCGCCATGCTGTTTCATCTCAGCGACTATCCGATCGGCAATCTCCCCATTATAAAATGCTTTCGGTCCCTGTGTAGCAATGAGGCTAAGCGAATGGCCCAGGTCTTTCTGCACGAGCATATCCCCCTCGCGTAAGGGATGGCCGTCCCTGAAGAAAATCTTGCGGGTGCTTTCCCATGGAGCAAGATGCGCTTTTTCCAACTCCAGCATGTGGGCAAGCCCGTAACTTACGGGAAAGCCTTTTTCCGCCAGGCTAATCGACGGCGCGATTACATCTGCCAGTTTCATAGTGCCCCAATGCTCCAGCGCATACTGCATGCCTGCAACTGTGCCCGGAACACCAACCGCATTATGCGTATAGAGGGAGGCATCTTTTATAACATTGCCATTTTCATCCTGGAACATGGTTTCGGTTGCCTTGCCGGGAGCCACTTCGCGAAAGTCCAGAGCGATGTCCTTGCCCGTCTTTTCGTCGTGCACGAGCATAAAGCCGCCACCGCCGATATTGCCCGCATTGGGCAGCACTACTGCCAGCGCAAAGCCTACGCCAACTGCCGCATCAACAGCATTTCCGCCCTGCTTTAAGATATCCGCGCCAACCTGGCTTGCGAGTGCCTGTTCGGTTGCGACCATGCCATGCTGAGCATATACGGGATGGAAGGTATCCCGGTCATAATCATAATGTGCTGGAGGAGCGGCCAATATGCCTTCTTGCGCGGTTGCAACCGCAGGAACAGATAATAGTGCCACGACCGCCGTCCATAAGAACCGGCGGAGCGATAAATCTGAGCGCATATTGCCTCCTTTTAGGATTATTTAAGCTCCAGGTGCCTTACCAGCTGGTAATTCTGGCCCTGACAGGTCGCAGAGAGATGGACATTCCATTCGCCGGATAACGGCAGGGTGTTTTTCAGGCTGTAATGTCCATTGCCGTCATTATTCATAGCGAGATCAGACTGATCGAATCCCGCATGGGTCGGCCTGATAAACCAGGCTTTTACTTCGGCATTCGTAATCGGTTTACCGCTCTTATCCGCAAGTGTGAGAATGGTCTGCACATTCTTTCCCTGCGTATTGAACGTTAAGTCTGTATGCCAGCCAAGCTTTGCCTGAGCTTCGGAATGCGCAATAGCCTGGTTATAATACAGCCCGTCCTGATAGGCGTGTTTTACGACTTCGCCCGGATAATTGCGGATGCATAGCCAGACGAACCAGAAAATCAGGGCCATCAGCATGACGAAGAACAGTGCGATATAATAGGGAATAAAACGATCCGAAGGTCTTGCGGCAGTGTGTTCCATATTATTTACCATTGATAAAAAGGGAGGGGTGAGAGGCGGTTTTGCCTGTTGTATTATCTTTGAGGATAAATTGTATATCTGTGCGCTTCTGGGCTACATCATGCGCGGCAATCATGACGCGGTATTCGGCCACACTGTCCGGGGCTGCGGTCAGATCTTCGGGCTTTGGAGTGCCTGCTCCTTCCACATGGATATGCGGATCGTTAATGCCGGAGACCGTCAGTGTATAATGATGGGTATCATCGGTCATGTTCATAATCTTGATGTCATAATCGTTGCGAACGCTGCCATCCGACAGTTTAACGAAGAGCGGATTGCGGTCATGGATAACCAGAATATCGAGCGGCAGGCGCGTGAGCAGGCTATAAAGCATCAATCCGCCGACGGCGCATAAAACGATGGTATAATAGATCGTGCGCGGACGTACAATGTTTAACGTTTCCTTGCAGCCTGTTCCGCAGGCTTTCGCTTCCGAACGCTTGGCCTGATTATTATCCGTGTCGTAGCGTATCAGGCCGCGCGGCAGGTTAACCTTGTCCATGACATTGTTGCAGGCATCCACACACATGCCGCAGGCAATACATTCCATCTGCAGGCCGTTACGAATATCGATACCGGTCGGACATACGGTTACGCAATTGCCGCAATCGATACAATCTCCCAGCCCCTCACGGCTTGCGCCTGCCTTATAGTTGCCACGCGGCTCGCCGCGCTCCTTATCGTAAGAGATGATCAGCGTATCTTTGTCGAACATTGCCGACTGGAAACGTGCGTACGGGCACATATACGAGCATACCTGCTCCCGAGCGAACCCGGCCATAGTGTATGTGGAGAACGTCAGGCCTAGCACCCAGATTGCGACGTTTGTCGAAACATGCAGGTGCATTGCATCGCGAATAAGTGTGGGGGCGTCATTGAAATACAGCACCCAAGCGCCGCCGGTTAGCACACCGATGGCAATCCAGATAAAATGGGTCAGCCCCTTTTTCCATATTTTCTCAAGCGAGAGTGGGGATTTATCCAGCTTCATACGGGCATTGCGATCCCCCTGGACGAGACGTTCCACCCAGATAAAAAGATCGGTCCATACAGTCTGTGGACAGGCATAGCCGCACCAGACACGTCCGAGCAAGGAGGAGACGAAGAATAGCACGATTGCCGCAAGCACCAATAGCCCTGCGACATAGTAGACCTCATGCGGCCATATCTCGATACCGAAAAAATACGCCCGGCGACTGGGCAGATCGATCAGAATTGCCTGACTTGGAGCCAGGGGACCGCGGTGATAACGCAGGAAGGGGGCCAGGTAATATATGCCCAGCAGTACGGCCATCACGATCCATTTGAGTTTACGGTAACGTCCCCAGACTCGCTTGGGGTATATCGTCGGCGGTTTCTCAAAATACGTTATGTCGCCCATTACTTTAGCATCCTGTTAAACGCGGCATCCTACCGCGCAGTCTATGGCAGGCTTCCGCCTGCCACGCTTTTTTCCAGCGGAATTACTGGCCGCCACCTAATGAGTGGACATATATTGCCAGTTCTTTGATTGTGTCATCGCCCAGACGCTCTTCCCAGGTCGGCATCACGCCGCGGCGGGCATATGTAATCGTTTCTATAATAGTGGCTTTATCGCCCCCATACAACCAAATATCATCACTCAGGCGCGGAGCTCCAACTTTCTGGCTGCCCTGGCCATTTACGCCGTGGCAGATGGAGCAGTTGGTCGCAAACAATGCCTTACCGCGTTCGTAAGCAGGCGTTTTTTCAGCCTTTTCCCCTTGGTGCAGTTTCTGCACGAATTCGGCCACGTCTTCAATCTGCGGTGCGGTCAGGATGCCATCCTTACCAAAAGCAGGCATCTGCGTGCTGCGGGTGTCGGGATGGGGCGAACGTACACCTACGCGTATAGTCGTATAGATGTCCTTCAATTTACCGCCCCACAACCAGTCATCATCCGCCAGATTGGGGAAACCTTTGCTGCCCTGCGCATCCACTCCATGGCATGCGGTGCAGTTCTGGCGAAAAGCCGCAGCACCGGCTGCACGGGCGAACTCATACATATTCTTATCGTTCTGGATGTCTTCCAGAGAAGCATCATGGATTTTCGCCATGTACTTTTCATGCAGAACAGACATTTCCTTTTCTTCTTTGGCGAGCTCGCGATGCTCCGTCCAGCCGAGACTGCCATGCGTGCTTCCACCCGGAACCGGCCAGGCAGGGAAAAAGAACCAGTAGCCGAACGCCCAGATGATGGTTGCGATGAAAGAAACCAGCCACCAGCGCGGGGCGGGCTTATTCAATTCCTTAATGCCATCCCATTCATGGCCTGTGGTTTCCGCACCGCTCAGTTCGTCTTTTTCCGGTTTATTGCTCATCATTATGCTCCTTGAACGGAATCATCGCTTGTTCCTGAATAGCTTGTTTTCTGGACGGCCAGTAAGTCAGCAGGAAAATAGCCGTGAATGCGGTGAAGCCACCTACGGTCATTACCGTGCGCGAGTTTTCTGTCAGCCAGTCGATTATCATCATGGTTTTCCTGTCAAATCTTTAGCAGGCACGCCTTTGTCGCGCGGGTCCATTTCAGGATTGTAATCCTTGAAATCGACCTGTGTGCCCAGCTGCTGAAGATAGGCTACAAGCGCGTCCATTTCAGATACGAATGCAGGCTGGTCATCAAAGTCACGGACGTTGACGTTATTTCCATAACGCTTCTTAAGGCCGGTGGAATCAGCATCGTTATTCGCCTGCGTGATAGCATCGTTATATGCGTTATCGATCATTTCCTGCGTATAAGGAACCCCGAGGCTGCGCAGGGTTTTAAGATGATCTGATATATCTGTCAGGTCCACACCGCGCTGCATGAGGAAACTATAGGTCGGCATGATGGATTCCGGCACAACGGAACGCGGATCCATCAGATGCGCCACATGCCACGCGTCGGAATATTTTCCGCCAAGGCGGGCAATATCCGGACCGATACGCTTTGAGCCCCACAGGAACGGATGATCGTACATGCTTTCCGCAGCCAGTGAATAATGCCCGTAGCGCGCTACGTCGCTACGCAGAGAGCGGATCTGCTGGCTATGGCAGACTGCGCAATTCTCACGGATATAGATATTCTCACCTGCCAGCTCCAACGGTGTGAGCGGGCGGATCCCCTTCACCGGTTCGATAGTTGCTTCAACCCTGAACAAGGGAAGAATCTCGACCATACCACCTATGGATACTACGATGATCGCCAGGATCAGCAGCAGCATCGAGTTACGTTCGATTTTTCCATGGCTAATCATGCTACGGTCTCCTTGGTAACGGCAACAGCCGGTACGCTCTTATCATTGACGGTTTTCCATACGTTATAGATCATGATCACCACGCCGGTCAGATATAGTACGCCGCCGACTGCACGCATGAGGTAGAACGGCCACCTTGCCTGCACGATTTCCACAAAGGAATGCACGAGGAACCCATTGGCATCATACTCACGATCCATGAGGCCCTGCATAATCCCTGCAGACCACATCGCCACCAGGTACAGCACAATACCGATCGTGCCGACCCAAAGGTGGATGCGCACGAGAGTAATGGAATAGAGGCGCTGCTTTTTCCACAGCACCGGCACCATATGGTAGAGTGCGCCGAAGCTGATGAAGCCTACCCAGCCAAGGGTGCCGGAATGTACGTGACCGACAATCCAGTCCGTGTAATGCGCCAACGCATTGACTTCCTTAATCGCCAGAACCGGTCCTTCAAAGGTCGACATACCATAGAAAGCAAGCGAGATGATCAGGAACTGCAAGATCGGGTCCTCACGCAATTTATGCCATGCGTTATTGAGGGTCATCATACCGTTGATCATGCCGCCCCAGGAAGGTAGCCAGAGCATGATGGAGAAAGTCATACCGAGCGTCTGCACCCAGTCCGGCAGGGCCGTATAGAGCAGATGGTGCGAACCTACCCAGATATAAAGAAAGATCAGTGACCAGAAATGGATGATGGAGAGACGGTAGGAATAAATTGGGCGGTTTGCCTGCTTGGGTACATAATAATACATGATACCAAGGAAGCCCGCCGTCAGGAAGAAGCCCACCGCGTTATGGCCGTACCACCACTGGATCATCGCGCTCTGCACACCGGCAGCCACAGAGTAGCTCTTGGTGGAGTGAAGCGATACCGGAACCGCGAGGTTATTGACGATATGCAGCATGGCAATCGTCACGATGAAGCCGAGATAGAACCAGTTAGCCACGTAGATATGCGGTTCCGTACGGTTTTTCAGCGTCATCATAAAGATAAGGAAATAGGTTACCCAGACAACCGTAAGCAGAAGGTCGGCATACCATTCCGGCTCAGCATATTCCTTGCTCTGGTTGATCCCGAACACATAACCGGTTATGGCCAGGACAATGAAAAGCTGATAGCCCCAGAAGACAAATTTGGCCAGCTTGTCGCCGCCCCACAGACGCGCGCGGCAGGTACGCTGCACAACATAAAAACTTGTTCCAATCAGCACGTTACCGCCAAAAGCAAAAATAACGCCAGTGGTGTGCACCGGGCGGAGGCGGCCGAAGTTGAAGAACGGTTCAAAGTTCAGGTGCGGGAATGCGAGCTGGAATGCGATAAATACGCCCATGCCCATGCCCACGACGGCCCATGCCAAAGCGGCCACCGTACACATTCTTACAATATCGTCATTATAACGGGGGAGGGGGGTTGAAGTGGCTTGAGTCGTCATACAAATCCTTTTCCTGCCATTGCAAAAAGCGCTACGCTGTTACCTGCCATCAGAACCGCCGATACCGGCTTTATCCAGGCATAATTCCTGTTCACCAACATTTTTCCGCCTAATGCGATTACCGTAAGCATCGGCACTGTTCCGACTGCAAATGCCATCATTCCGACAGCCGCTTGCGTTACATTGCCTGTGGCCGCTGCAGCCAGTACCGCGGCGTAAACCAGACCGCATGGCAAGAACCCCAGCAACACTCCCAATACATATCCCGCCGCAAGAGTATGCGAAGGTAGTATCAGGTTAATTCGTTGCATAATCCAATGCGGGGCACCGCACAAGTTAAATTTGAACTGAAAATATTTTGTTGGGAATAGTTGCGAAAATGCAGAAGCGAGAAATAGGATTCCCGCTGCTACTAACAGTATCGCAGAAAGGATCTTCAGCGCCGGAGCATGCAGCAACGGTGCAGTAAGCGTGCATGCGAGAACGCCCAGAAATGTATAAGTTGTCATGCGCCCGGCATGGTAGGGGAGCAGAAGAAGGCGGTAATATTTCTGTGCTGTAGTCGTGGGGGGAACTGCGAAACCGGACACTTGCGCGAGGACGAAGGGACCGCACATGCCGGCGCAGTGGCTAATGCTTCCTAACAGGGCTGCCATAAACAACGTGGCGGCCAACCCGTAGGGCCCGGCTTCGATTAACATCTCGTGGCAATGCTCCATATCGTGCGGTAATCTGGAATATTATCGCACGATATGCAACTGTTTAGTTTAATTTTATGCGGTTATGGCTCAGCTGTCCCGGATCAGAACTTATAGCCGACACCGACACCGACCGTATAAGGGTCGATCGTATCTTTATGATCCGTACCGTTGTTATTACTGACTTCCGAACGCATATAGATACGTTTGAAGTCCAGGTTCAGCGACCAGGCCTTGTTAAACTGCAAATCCGCACCGAGCTGAATAACAGGAGCGATGCTGGAGCTATAGCCCAGCGAGTTGCCGTTTGCACTGTCGGTGCCGAAGAAGCGCGTGTAGTTCACACCGGCGCCGACATAGGGACGAATGATTTTATCTGAAAAGAAATGGTATTTCAGCGTCAGAGACGGTGAAGCAAGCCAGACTTTGCCCATATTGGAGCCGTTCTGGTTGGACTTCACGTTATGCGACGAAACCAGCAGTGACAATTCCGAAGAAATATTCGGGGAGAGATAGTAATCCGCGTCGATATCCACACCGGCATTATGCTCGAGGATAGGCATAAGTTCGTTGCTTGCATCTACCCCTTCGTCCGACGGCAGCACTTCCACATAACGGATGCGGCCGATCAGATCCCCTTCACCGGCGGCCTGAGCAGTACCGGCAGCAAATAACGATACGCCGAACAAAGCGGCAACGGAGGTGACAATACTCTTCCTGATGGTGTTCTTCATCATAAACGCATAGACCCTAAGTTGTAACTGAGAGTTGACTTCTATATTGCAAAATCTTAGAAAGTCAAGCGCAATACGGCGCTTTCGGCACAATTTCCGATTGTTTTGTTAATATCTCTTAATGATTTTTTTATACAGAATCCATATATCCTTATAGCATTATTACAAAACGGCACAGGCAATGACCAATTCTGCTCCAAAACAGGCTATGATACTCGCAGCGGGACTCGGAACGCGTATGCGGCCGCTGACCGATAGCTTGCCCAAACCCTTGGTGGAAGTGGCCGGAAAGCCTTTGATTGACTATGCGATTGAAGGACTTGAGCGCGAGGGGATAGAGAAGATCGTCGTCAATGTCTCGTACATGGCGGATAAGATCGTGCAGTATCTGAAAGGCAGATACTCGGCGGAACTGCTGTTTTCCTATGAGGACGCGCCGCTGGAAACCGGTGGAGGCATCGCCAAGGCGCTGCATTTCTTTGATGATAAGCCGTTCTTTACCGTCAATAGCGATGTGATCTGGATCGACCAAGGCGCTTCCGCCATCCAGCGCATGAGTGAGATGTGGGATAATTCGCTGGATGCATTACTGCTGCTGCATCCGACGAAAGACGCGCCCGGCTATGAGGGCAAAGGGGATTTCTTTGCGGACGGGCAGGGTAATCTCACGCGCCGCACGCCGGAGGGAGAGGCTCCTTATATTTACACCGGCATCCAGCTTCTGCATCCGCGCATGTTCGTGGGCTGCCCGGAAGGCAAGTTTTCCATCAACCTGCTTTATAATCAGGCAATGCAGTCTGTGCCGCCGCGCATCAGGGGTCTGGTCCATAACGGGGCGCTGCTGAATGTGGGCGATCCGGAGGGCAAAAGGCTGGCGGACGAATATATGTATAAGAATCGTTAATATAGATAGACAGCGGGATGGCAACTTGCTAGAAACCGTTTTCAATGGATACCGCCCTAACGCATAAACCCACGCTGAACCGCCTGCACGCGCTCGTGCGCGAAGACCTTGCACGCGTCAATGCCATCATTACGAGTAATTTGGGGGAAGATGTTCCGCTGATTCCGGCGGTTGCCCAGCATATTATCGCTTCCGGCGGCAAGCGCCTGCGCCCGTCGCTCACGCTGCTTTCGGCCCGCCTCTGCGGCTATCGCAGCGGAGAACGCCATTCCCAGCTGGCAGCCAGCATCGAACTCATTCACACGGCCACCCTGCTGCATGACGATGTGGTGGATGAAAGCAAAATGCGCCGCGGCAAAGCCACCGCCAATGAACTCTGGGGCAATAAGGCGAGCGTTCTGGTGGGGGATTTCCTGCTTAGCCGCGCGTTCCAGCTCATGGTGGCGGACGGCTCGCTCAAGGCGCTCAAGATTCTTTCCGACGCTTCGGCGATCATTTCCCGCGGGGAAGTTATGCAGCTGACGACCGCCAATAACATGGAAACCACGCAGGCGCAGTATCTGGAAGTCATCACTTCCAAGACTGCCGCTTTGTTTGCCGCTGCCTGCGAGCTTGGCGCGGTCGTCTCCGGCCAGACGCAGATGGAAGGCGTGCTCAATGAAATCGGCCTGTGCCTTGGCATTGCGTTCCAGATCATGGATGACGCGCTCGATTACGCTGCGAACGAAAAGACGCTCGGCAAAGCCGTGGGCGATGATTTTCGCGACGGCAAAGTGACGCTGCCTGTGATTCTCGCCTATACGGATGGCAGTGCTGAGGAGCGGACCTTCTGGAAGCGCACGATGGAAGAGCAGGATATCCATGACGGCGATCTGGAGCATGCGACCGATCTTATCGCCCGTTATGATGCCATTACGCGCTCGGTCGCGGTGGCGGAAAACTATTGTGAAACCGCGAGAAAGCTCATTTCCCGATTCGCGGATTCAGAAGAAAAAGAAGCATTGCTGGAAACAGTTGCTTTTTGTACGCAAAGGTCTTATTAAGACCGCTCGCTGGTTTTTCAGCGGGGCATCGGAGTGTAGCTCAGCCTGGTAGAGCACTACGTTCGGGACGTAGGGGCCGGAGGTTCGAATCCTCTCACTCCGACCATTTATTGGTCTCCCCGCTTTTCAATATTAGGTGTGGCATATGGAACAGGACGAGATTGCAATCCGGCAACTGGTGGCCACCTGGATGGAAGCCAGCAAATCCGGCGATGTTCAGACCGTGCTCAGCCTCATGACGGACGATGTGGTATTCATGGTGCCGGGCGCGAAGCCTTTCGGCAAGGAAGCGTTTGCCGCTGCTTCGCAGGGCATGAAATCCATGAAGATGGACGGCAAGAGCGAAATACTGGAACTGGAAGTGCTGGGCGACTGGGCCTATGCGCGCAGCTTTATCGACATGACCGTCACCCCGCCCAATGGCGACCCCATCCACCGCAACGGTCATACATTGACACTCTTTAAGAAAGACGTAGACGGGAAGTGGAAGCTCGCCCGCGATGCGAATATGCTTACGGTGGTGAAGGGGTAGAGCGCTACGTCCCGAACGTAGAAACTAATCTTTTGGGGATAGAGCCAAAGCCTCTTCCATAGTCATCGCTCCCTTTCTGCAACGCTCGACAATCTCATCAAAGCTAGCTGTAGATTCTTTAAAATAACGAGAAAACCATCCCCATTTGGCTAACTTAATTAATTCGTCAGATTTTTTATATTTATCAATATTGTGGGTTGTTAACTTAATGACCCAGTCTCGCCACCAAGAGGGGCATCGTATTAGTGTATCGTCTAGATAATCCAAGTGTAAAATCCCATCAAAGTCTTCCTTTATCATTTTCCCTACATACGCTTCGGCTGGAGCGGCTATTGGTAATACATCATCTGATACTACTATTCGGGGATAGATTGCGACCTTGGATTCCATTTCGTATGCCCTATTAAGTCCTTCACCAAAAATAATGCCTTTATGGTGGTATATATTTCCAAGAGTTAAACTTCCTCGTAGAAGAAAACCATCACGCAAAGTTCGAATGATTAGTGAACCAACAATCTTTCTAAATTCCACAATTACCCAATCCAGAACCTTATGCTTCTTTAAAGGTGCGATAGGATAAGAGACGACCAAATGATCAGAAAAGGTGCTAATTGCCGGGTTCATTTCTATCATATTTCCCGGAATTTCCTCAATTTGATACTCTCTTTTTATGCCCGCTATAATTGTAAGCAACTCCTCAATTATATCGATTATCTCTTTATTGCTACGAATGGCATCTTTGAATCCGAGTAAATCTATATACAGGATAATATGGTCTTGGTATTCTTCGGGAGAGGACATGCTATTTCATAGAAGCATTAAAATGGTGCCCAGAGCCGGAATCGAACCAGCGACACAGGGATTTTCAGTCCCTTGCTCTACCAACTGAGCTATCTGGGCATTTCGCGAGCGCGCAGAGCCTTATAGGGTAAACTATTTTGTTTGTCTACAGGTTCCGTAGACAAATTTCGACAATATCATGAAAATAAGGAATTCCGTTGCGGGGCATGGCGTTACACATGATCTGGCGGTGGAATCTGAGGGAACAACGTAATAACGCACGCCGGTGGCGCCGTGCCTCCCCATCTGGGGTGACGCGGCGCCGCCGGTTGAGATGTGCGACCCGATCAGTCCTGACGCCGCCGGTCGTGCACAGCCAGCCACTCCTGGTTGCTGCTCCAGTCGTCCGGGATGCCGTCGAGGTACTCACGGTTGCTGCTCTCGATGTTGCTGAGAACCCGTTCGATGTACCTCGTGTACGCCCGCACGACGGAGGAGTGCTCGGTCGTGTAGAGGCCGGCGACCTCGTCGAGCGCGATGAACAGCTCGTCGCGGTCCAGCGCGCTGAACCTGATGCGCTCGTCGTAGACGGTCTCACCGCTGATGGGCTCGGTCACCATGATGTGGAGGCCGGGCAGCGGGCTGACCGTCGGCGGGGCGTAGGTGTGAACGTCGATCTGGAAGACGACGCCCCGGAACTCCACCACGTCAGCGTTGTCGGCAACGCGGTGGCGCCTGCGTGTCGTACTCATCTCACTACCTCCAGTGGGTAGACGGACCAGCTTGTTAGGCTGGCATAACAGTTCCCCGCAACAGACACGTCGTTGTGTTCGCTGCGATACTCCTGTGTTAGCAAGTATAAGTACGCCGAAACGTACTCGACTGGAAATGCAGACATATGCATTGCTGCACTGTTTCTACTTCCAGGGAACCTTGCCATATTAGCATATAATTGGTTAATTTTCTTATAAAGCCTTGAGAGTTACGCTTAAAGAAGCGCTAAAAATATTACTTATCAATATCTTCCAGTTAACAATAAGCTAAAATCGGTCGCTGGTATATTCCGACAGGGTGTGGCCGAGGGTTTTGGCTTCGATGACTTCCTCGATCGTGTGCTTTACGAAGCTCGGGTCGGAGATAGCTTTGAGGCGGATTTTACGCTCGTCCTGTGTGGCAATGATCAATGTGCCGTAATTAAAGAGCATGCCGAGCATCCCCTGCTTGAACCAGACATGGACGATCTGGGAGAAGGGCAAATCGAACGGGCGGCGGAAGAGCAGGCCGCGTTTGCCGTACAGGCGTTTGTTCGTCACGGTGATTTCCGAGGCGGGAAGGGCACTGAACCCGCCGATCACCCAGGTCAGCAGCGAAATTATATAGGCGATAACGCTGGCGCGCCCTGTGTAAAGAATTTGTTCATTCTCTTCGAGAAAAACCATATTTTCCTTGTCTGTGGGGGATGCTCCCCCACCGCTTACGCTTCCCCCTCGCTGCGCGGGGTCGTCGTATAGAACTCCTCCACGCCTACTGAGAGGTATTTACTCATGATTACCCGTCAATTTTCCATCCTTCAACCGCATCACAGGGTAATTGAACATAGAGATCAGATGATCGTCATGCGTGGCGAAGACGATGGTCGTGCCATTCTTATTGAGGGTTTCGAAGAGATACATGAACTTCATGCGCAGTGCGGAATCCAGATTGCCGCTCGGCTCATCCGCGAGCAGGATATCCGGCCGTGTGACAACCGCACGGGCGATGGCGGCGCGCTGTTTCTGGCCGCCGGAGAGGATTTCCGGCTTTGCTTTGTGATAAGCGCCGAGGCCTACCCATTCCAGCAGCTCACCTACCTTTTCTTTAATCTGCTCTTTCGGCTCGCCCGCAATCTTGAGCGGCAGGCCAACATTTTCTTCGATGTTGAGATGCTCGATCAGGCGGTAATCCTGAAACACGGTGCCGATGCGGCGGCGGAACATGGGCAATTGCTCACGCATCAGGCGCGTAGTCTCGGTGCCGAAGAGGCGAACGCTGCCGCGGCTCGGGCGCACGCAGAGCGAAATGACATTCAGGAGCGAGGATTTGCCGACACCGGATGCGCCGGAAAGAAAATAAAAACCGCCGCGATTGATGGAGAGGCTAATGTCACGAAGCACTTCCTGACCGCTCAGGTAGCCCATGGAGACTTTTTCGAGACGGACAATTTGTTCACTGGTGATTGACATCAATAATCTCTCGCTTAAATCTATAACCATAGTTATAGTAGCCAGCGGAAAAAATCCACAGGTAATGTTATGATCTTAAGCTGTCCCGAATGCCACACCAGCTATATGGTTCCAGATGCCGCATTCGGGGAAAACGGAAGGATGTTCCGTTGCGCGAACTGCAAATACAGCTGGTTCGAGGAGAATCCCGACAAGCATGAAACTGAACACGCGGAGGCGCCCGTAGCTGCCGGTGCTGATGAAGCTGAAATCGCTGCGCCATCTGCTGCTGAAATAGAAGAGTTGCTCAGGCCCGAGCCTGAAGCTGAGCCTGTGCGCCGCACACCTCCGCCGCGCGAGCAGCCGATGTTTGCTTCGCTGCTTTCGGAACCCGATCTTCCGCCGATGCCCAGACCCAGGGCCGCTGCTCCTGTGCTGCAATCCGTGCCGAAGCAGGCGGCGAATTCAAACGGCGCTGGCGTCAAAGCGTTGAAGGCTCTGTGCATGTTTCTGCTGGTGCTGAATCTTGCGCTTTATCCTTTCGCACACCGAAAGGAAATCATCCGTAGTAATCCTGTCATCGGCATGCTGTTCCAGCTCTTCGGCGTGTATGACACCGATGGGCTCGCGCTCACGGATGTGAAAATCTCCAAGATGAGGCTGGATGAAAGAACGGTGCGCGTGCGGCTGGAATGCAGCGTGCTCAATAATTCGCAGCAGAAACGCGCGCTGCCGGAGCTGAATGCGTTCCTGATGAATGCTGCCGGTAAGCAGGTCTTTAAAAGCCCGGATATGATCGAGACGGGCAAGGCTATCCATACGGGTGAGTCGGAGCCTTGCAAACCTTTCGCCTTCGATATGGGCGACGGAGAGGTGGATCATATCATTCTGGAGCTGGCAGACAGTTCCGATATGGGCCTGAGAGTTCGAAAATAGTCTCTATTTCAGTATATTGACTTGTTTCGCTTGCATTTCCTTGGCTTTGTGGCAGTAATGGGCGGAATTTTTAACATCATGTGGCGGGTATGACAAATTCCTACACGAGTTGCCTTTCCATCAATAAAATGCGGCTTTCCGTAAGGCTCGGCTATGAGAAAGAAGAGCGAGCGCTGGCGCAATCGGTTGATGTGGATATCAAGCTTTATTACCCCGGACTCACCGAAGCGTGCCGCAGCGATGACGGCGATTACAGCTGTTACGATAAGCTCAGCCGTAAGATTCAACAGCTTTGTGAAAGCAAGGAATTCCGCCTGATCGAATATCTCTGCACGGAAATCTATAACACCGCGCGCGGCGAGCTTGCACAGGATATCAAGATTCGCGTAACTGTTACCAAATGCGGCCTACCGGTCGGGTTCGTGCTGGGCGGCGCAAGTTTCTCCCATACCGACCTGCCGCCATTTTCCTGGGTGGTGCCTGAATAGTTATGATCATACTCGGACTCGGATCGAATAAAGGCGACCGGCTTGCGCACTTACGCGATGCGGTGCGTGTGCTCGGCGGCATCGTGGATAATCTTGTCTGCTCGCCCATCTATGAATCGCGTGCGCTGCTGCCGGATGAAGCGCCGAAGGAATGGGATATCGACTTTCTGAATATGGCCGTGTGCGGGGAGACAAAGCTGACAGCGCACGAGTTTCTGGAAAGGGCCAAGCAGATTGAGAAGGAACTTGGGCGCAAACCTTCCGGTCACTGGGGACCGCGCGAGATCGATATCGACATTCTGGCGTATGACGATGCTGTGATTCACGAACCGCACCTCGTCGTTCCGCATCAATATATGCTGGAGCGCGACTTCGCCCTGATTCCGGTGGCGGATATTGCACCTGAGTGGCGTTACCCTGTTCGCGGAGAGCTTCACGGCATGAGTGCGAAGCAGCTTGCGGGCAATCTTATTTCCAGCATGAAAAAAACCTCTTTCACGATATGACAAAACTTGTCGGCATATTGAACGTGACGCCGGATTCTTTCTCGGATGGCGGGCGTTACGATACTGCCGAACATGCCATACAGCGGATAGATGAACTCATTGCCTGTGGCGCGGCGGGAGTGGATGTTGGCGCGGAATCCACGAGGCCCGGCGCAGTGCTGCTTTCGCCTGAACAGGAATGGCACCGGCTTGCGCCCATCATGGAAGCGATATGCGAACGTGCGGGTAAAGCGTTTTTCAGTGTGGATACACGGCAGGCAGAAACGGCGCTCCGTTGCATCCGCGTATTTGGCGATGCGGCTCCTTCTTCGCTGGCCATCAACGATGTCAGCGGCGGGCGGAATGCAAAGCTTGTGGAGACGGCGCTCAAGCATAATATCCGCCTGATCCTCACGCATTCGCTTTCCGTTCCTGCCGATCCGGCGGTTACACTGCCACAGGATGCTGATGCGTTGCAGGTGGTGTATGACTGGGCTGAGGATATGATCCGACAGTGCGGCAAAAACATTATCATCGACCCCGGCATCGGCTTTGGCAAAAACGCGGAGCAGTCACTTTCGCTCATTAAAAATATCGGCCACTTAAAAGCGTTGGGTGTGGAGATCATGGGGGGACATTCACGCAAATCCTTCCTGTCGCTGTTTACCGATAAGCCTGCCGCGCAGCGCGATCCGGAAACACTGATTATTTCGCAGTATCTTGTCAGGCAGGGGGTGGACTATCTGCGTGTTCATGATGTAAAAAGCCATTATGCCATGCTGAAAATCAACGAGGCGTTATGAAGCATCCGGACGCGCGTATTGAAAAACTGCTTGCGGTGCTTGCCGCTCCAAGACTTGCCGAGATCGATCTTTCGCTGAACCGCATTGAGGCGCTGCTTGCCGCACTCGGTAATCCGCAGGATAAGCTGCCGCCCGTTGTGCATGTCGCGGGCACGAACGGCAAAGGATCGCTGCTTGCTTACATGAAGGCCATACTGGAGGCTGCGGGCTATAAGGTGAATCGCTTGACTTCGCCTTACCTTGTAAAATTCAATGAGCAGATCACACTCGGCAACGAAGACATTAGCGACGAATATCTGCTTTCACTACTGGAAGAGTTGCTTGCGGTTACTGCAGATTACCCGGTGACGTTCTTTGAAGCCAGCACAGCGCTCGCGTTTCTTGCATTCGCACAGACGCCTTCCGATATCGTGCTTCTGGAAACGGGGCTTGGCGGGAGACTGGATGCTACGAATGTCGTCAAGAAACCTGCATTGACGGCTATTACTCCCATTTCGATCGATCATAGCGAGTTTTTAGGCAATACGATTGCCGAGATTGCAGGAGAAAAAGCAGGGATTATTAAGCAAAGCGTGCTATGCGTGGTGGGACCGCAAGTGCCGGAGGCGCTGGAAGTGCTGGAGAAGGCAGCAGAAAAACGAGAAGCGGCTCTGTATCGTTACGGCAAGGAGTGGCGGGTGGAGCCTCGCGAAGATGGGTTTCGTTATATTTCGACGCGTCGCACCGCGGATTTTCCGCTGCCGAATCTTCCCGGCAAACACCAGATCAACAATGCGGCCACCGCTATTGCCTGTATAGACTGTCTTTCCGGCTTTACGATAACGGATGCCCATATTGCACAAGGCATTACGCATGCCTTGTGGCAGGCTCGACTTCAACGGCTTACACAGGGAAAGCTGGCTGCAATGCTACCCCGGGACGCTGAACTCTGGCTGGATGGCGGCCATAATGCGAGTGCGGGCGAAGCGGTGGCGCACTGGCTGAAACAGCAGAAAAAGCCGGTGCATGTGATCTGGGGAATGCTGAAAACCAAGGATGCAAAACAGTTCCTCGCGCCATGCGTGCCATATATACGGTCGCTGTCGGCAATGACGATCGAAGGAAAGCCTGATAGTTTTACCCCGCAGGAATTGGCTGAAATAGGGCGGAGTCACGGGATTGAAAGCTTCTCGGTAGCTGGCGCGAAAGAAGGAATAGAGGGTATCATTGCGCGAGAAAATGGCCCATTTACTATACTTATATGCGGTTCCCTGTATCTTGCAGGTAACATATTATGGCAAAATGGCTTGAATCCTTAAAAAAGACGAGAAGCCACCTGCCGTTTTATGTTATATTCCAATTTCGCCCTTATTGATAAGGGGGCGTTTTGGATAAGGTATAAGGCGCCAGATGATTCATATTGAACCACAGTTAGAGCCGTTACCGATGCGCAGGCGCGAGATGGTGCCTGTCAGCAACAATCAATACCGTATCCTTTTGCCTGACGGTGAATATAAATATGTGGAAGCCACCACGGCTTATGAAGCCTTTAAACTTTCGGGACTGAAACATGCGCTCAAAATCGAGCGGCTTGCCAATGCCCGCTCCATCATCGTCGACCAGACCAAGTTCAAGCCGGAGCAGAAGGTTGAGGATCAGTCGGACTCGCTGGCGGATATTCTGAAAGCGGAAGCGGACGAACTTGAACAGATGAAGAAACTCCGCAATTCGGTTATCTCGGCTGACGATCTGGATAAAATCATGCGCAGCTTCAATGTTGCCGTGAACGATGAGCCGGTCGAAGCATCGCAGGATTCCAAAGGCACGGAAGTGCATAATGACGGATTCGACGAGATTATTCCAGCAGCTCCTGCCGCCAAGGCTGCTTCCCCGGCAGCAAAACCCGCCCCCACAGAGCAAACCACACAAGCTGCGCCTGAAACAGCAGCTGCGGAACCGCAGGCTGAACCGCCTGTCACGCCAGAACAAAATCTCTCTCCTGAAGATGTGGAAAAATTGCTGAACGGATAGTTCCCGTTTCTGCTTAATATTGATTTTTTGAATTTTGTACTCCACGACACCGGCGACGCTCCGAAGCTCATATCCGCGATTTCTCGCGAACTGTTGCTTGGAGCGCCGCCGGGCCGTTCAGGTCACCCAAACGTCAGGTCAGCAGGTTGCGCCGCCGCCCTCGGGGGCTCCGACGATGACGGGCTGCTGTCCGAAGAACCCGACGAAGATCGGGTTCTTACTCTGCGGAACGCCGAACCACGCGAACGGCTTTCCGCTCATGAATCCTGCGTATTGCAGGCTCGCCGGCCCGACATACACCTCCACTTCGGGGGAAGTGGTTGAGTACCAGGCTGTTGCGCTGCCGGCCGAAGTGAGCCTGTTGAAGCCGTTCCACTGTACTCCACCGCCCCACGAGTGGCGGAAGGTGCTGGTGTGGCCGGCGACCTTGCAGTTTCCCTGAGCCGAGAGGTTCAGATTCGTGAAGACAGGGTAGGTGTAGCGGCCCTGCTTCTCGAAGTAGACATCGAAGCCGTAATCGTCCGGGTCAGCGTGCTTGTACGTAACGCTGAGCCCCGGGAGACGACCGTCGGTTCCGTTGAACGGCGTGGCAACGATGTTCGCGGTGTCGCCGAAAATGTCGACCGCGGGGTGTTCCGTACCGTTCTTTCCCGGAACGAATCGCGCCCAGACGTAGCCACCGTCGACCTTGGTGCCGGTGACGTTCTGGAAACTCACCATCATCCCGGGGCCAGGGGCGAACTCAGCCTTTTCGTCGCTGATCGGTCCGGGCAAGAAGTCAACATGGACCCCACCGACGAACGTTGTGGTGGCGGGAGTCTCCTTCTGCGCGGCGTTCGGCAGGCCGAGGATCGTGTCGCCGCCGGTGAGGACGGGTTTGGTGGTGTGCGGGGTGACGTCGACCGCGGGAACTCCGGAACTAGCGCTGGAGACCGCGGGGGTACTGCTGGTGAGGATGGCAGGCAGTAACAGCAGGATGGCAGCACTCGCGGTTGCGGTACCCCTTCCCAGACTGCTCAGCCAGGTTTCCTTCCGGTGTCGAGCACGGGGTCGTGACATTAGCAGTTCACTACTCCTTCGTACTTTACAATGCGGCTTGCCCTAAGCCACAGAGGGGTAAAAATGTCCGGCCTTTTCTCCATCATGACAGGAAACGGGCAGGCGCAATTCCGGCAAAAAGCACAGGAATAGACCATACCAGTATAACATGGTTTTATTACATTTTTGTGATGGGGTGGTTACTAATTCAAAACTAAGAAGATTTCCCACGACACCGGCGACGCTCCGAAGCTCATATCCGCGATTTCTCGCGAACTGTTTGCTTGGAGCGCCGCCGGGCCGTTCAGGTCACCCGGGCATCAGACCGGGCAGTGCTTCAGCAGCTTGAACTTGCGCTGCTCTTCTGCGGGGCGTTCAGGATGAACGGGGTCTGGTCGATGTTGTTGAACCCCGTCACGATCCAGCCGTCCTTGCCGAAGTCGACGTAGGCCATGGGCTCCCCGTCGATGAAACCGATCTGCGACAGACGGGTGGGACCGCTGACGACCATGACCTCCGGGGAGGTCTTGCCGTACCACGCCTTGATGTCGGCCTCCTCGGGCAGGGCGTTGTAGCCGAACCAGTCGGCGACGTCGCCGTACGCCCCCTTGAAGTGGGTGGTGTGGCCGGCGATCTCGCAGTTCTTGCCCAACGAGTTCCCGTCGTACGTGTAGAACACGGGGTAGGCGTACTTGCCCCCCTTGTACTCGTAGTCCGGCGCGAACTCGACCGAGAAGCCCAGGTTCCAGTCCTGCGTGGACTTGTAGCTCACGTTCATGTAGGGCAGGCCCTTGTAGGACGACCGGTTCAGGACGAGGTTGCTCGTGTCGCCGCTGACCTCGATCACGGGGTGCGAACCGTTGAACTTCGCGTCGATCTCACCGTCGCTGAACTGCTTCCCCACGCGGGTGGTGAAGCGGATGACCAGCTCGGGGCCGTTCTTACCGAAGTAGGCGTCGCCGTACGTCACGAACGTCGACGGCGTGTCGTCCTCCTTCTGCACGGTGGTGCCGGTCAGGGAGAGGATGGTGTCGCCGCCGGTGAGGACGTGCTGGTTGACGCTGACCGCGGGGAGTCCGGCGCTGACGCTGTGGACCGCGGGGGCGCTGCTGGTGGACAGCGCGGTGGGGATGGCGGCCACGATGAGCGCCAACGCCGTGAGGGCGGCGCGTCGCGGGGTCCATCCGATCCGAGTACGGTGCTGAGACACTTACGGCTCCTTCTCGTACTGCACAGTGCAACTTGCCCTAAGTCGCAAAGAAGTAAAACATGTCCGGTCTTTCTCCAACGTCAGGAGCGGGCAGACACAATTCCAATGAGGCATGACCGTGAGGCCAGCTGATTTCAAGGGAATAGACCATGCTATTATAGCACGGCGTTATTACGATTTGATTACAGAGGGATTGAAATTTTACGGGGAAGATGGTTCCACGACGCCGGCGACGCTCCGAAGCTCATGTCCACGATTTCTCGCGAACTGTGCTTGGAGCGCCGCCGGGCCGCCGTCAGACGGTCAGGATCGGGTCAGGTCAGCAGGTGGCGATGTCCTTGTGGGGAGCTCCCACCATGACAGGTCCCCGGCTGTTGAACCCGGCGTTGAACCACTTCCTGTCGCCGTAGCGGACCTCCGCGAACGGCTGACCGGCGCGGAAGCCGAGGTCGGCCAGACGAACGATGCCGCCGTTCACCGAAACCTCCGGCGAGGATGCGCCGTACCAGGCGTCGACGGTGGCCATCTGCGTGAGCGCGTTGAAGCCGTACCAGGTCAGCCCGTCACCGCCATCCGCGAAGAAGTGGTGAGTGTTGCCGGCGACCTCGCAGCCGCTCATCGACGACCAGTCGTAGCTTCCGAACTCGGGGTAGGCGTAGAGCCCTCCCAAGTCGTAGCGGTACTGCGCGTTGAACTCGACCACGAACCCCGTGTCGTACAGCGATCCCGGGTGGACGTAGTGGATGTCCAGCACGGGCAGGCCGTTGTTGTCGGACCAGGTCTCGACGAGATTCGACGTGTTCCCGGTGACGATGATCTCCGGGTGCGAGCCGCGTCCGTGCTTGTTGGGCGCGAACTTGGCGAAGATACGGCCGTTGTAAGCCACGTTCCCCACGTAGGTGGTGAAGTAGACGTCGACCACGGGGCCGTTCGCGTCGAAGTAGGCGTTGCCACCCTGCACGAACGTGTAGGGGGTGTTGTCGACCGTGACGATCTGCGGGCCGGGGTCGGGCAACACGATGACGGTGCCGTTGTCGGAGTGCAGGTTGCTGTCGAGGATGACGCCGCCGAAGATGGCGCCGACAACGAGCAGCGCGCTGGCGAAGACCGCCAGGAGCTGTCGCCACCAGTTGGTGTGCTCCATAGGGAAATTTGGTCCTTCCCGTACTTGTACAGTTGCCCTGGCTGTAAAGGGTAGTAGTGTCCGGTCTTTCTCCAGAATTAGGAGTGGGCAGACGCAATTCCAATGAGGCATGGCCGTGAGGCGCAGCTGATTTCAAGGGAATAGACCATGTTATTATATCATTCTATTGTGACCGGATGATGACAGTTTGTCTTATTTTGAAATATATGATTTCATTTGATTATGGGGGATTTGGCATTACCATGCGCCGCCATGAAGACTGCCTTATTCGATTTTGAACTGCCACCTGAACGTATTGCCACCGAACCGGTTTCGCCGCGCGATAGTGCGCGCATGCTGGTGGTGAACCATCAGGCTTTTCAGGATTCCAGTGTTCTGGAGTTGCCGGATTTTCTTCAGCCGGGCAACATTATGGTCTTCAACAACACCAAAGTGATTCCTGCACGGCTTTATGGAAAGCGTGGCGAGGCAAATATTGAGGTGACGCTCCATAAACATATGGGCGGTAATAGCTGGCGTGTGTTTGCAAAACCCGGAAAGCGTCTGAGGGTAGGGGATAATATCCTGTTTGCAGAGGATTTTTCTGCCCGGGTTCTGGAAAAATATGAAAGCGGCGAAGTGGATATGCTGTTTGAGAGCGAAAATCTCTACACCAGCCTAGAGCGTTACGGCACGATGCCGCTCCCGCCTTATATGAAGCGGGCGGGGCAGGCATCCGATAAGCAGGACTACCAGACTATTTATGCACAGAAAGAGGGAGCCGTTGCCGCACCGACGGCGGGTTTGCATTTCACGGACAGGCTCTTCAAGAAACTGGAAGAAAAGGGCGTTGCGAAAGCTTATGTGACGTTGCATGTCGGCGGGGGCACATTCCTTCCGGTTAAAAGTGACGACACGCAAGGCCATATCATGCATAGCGAATATGCTGAGATTTCAGCAGAAACAGCTTCGCTTCTCAATCAGGCCAGACAAGAAGGCAGGCGTATTATTGCCGTGGGAACCACTTCCCTGCGTGTTCTGGAATCAGCCGCTAAGGCAGATGGAACCCTAGGCGCTTTTGCCGGGGAAACAGATATATTTATTACCCCCGGATACAGGTTTAAGGCTGTGGATGTGCTGATGACAAATTTCCACCTTCCCTGTTCTACTTTATTCATGCTGGTCAGCGCCTTCTGCGGCCTCGATACGATGCAGGCTGCTTATCGTCATGCAATCGATCGGAAATATCGCTTTTATTCTTATGGCGATGCCTGCCTGCTTATCCGGCAGGCTCTTCTGTAGCTATTTTGCCACGGGTACTCAACTAATATGCCTTCAGAGGCATTAATACTGCTATCTTCATCATTTATTAAGCTTTTTCTTATACTAAGAGAGTGCGGGTTGCATTCCTGCACGTTTGAAGCGTATTGGGACTTCTTGACGGATAAGACTATGAAAATAGCTGGAAAATATATATCCGCGGTCAGACCTCTTCAGGTGGCTTCCTTTGCGCTATGCCTGTGTACAGGCTATTCAGCCGCAGCCCAGGTGATTCCGGGCCCCGCAGATGCTGGAAGGGTTCAGGAGCGCTTCAACATGAATCGTCTACCGGTGCCTGAGCTTGGAACAACAACTGTGCCTGCTACTCCGGCCTCACCTGACCTGAAGATGCCCGCCGGAGCGGAAAATATCCGCTTTGTGCTGGAAGGTATTCAACTCAATGGCATCACTGCCTATCCGTCTGAGGAATTTAAACCTTTATACAAAGATTTAGAAGGTAAGAAAGTAAGCCTGAGCGATATTTATCAGGTCGCAGCCGCTATTACCCAGCGTTACCGTCATGACGGTTATGTGCTGTCACGTGCTATTATTCCCGCCCAGCAGATCAAAAATGGTATTATCACAATCACGGTTGTGGAAGGCAGTGTCGGGGAAGTTCATACCCAAGGGCATTACAGTGCAACTAACGTTACGCAAGGCATAATTAGCCGTATACAGTCCATGCATCCGCTGAATGCGCGCGTGCTGGAACGTGAGGTATTGCTACTTAACGATCTGGGCGGGGTGAATGTCCGTGCGGTGCTCGAACCTGTCTCCACGGGGGATGCCGCTCCCGGAACCGTAGCCATAAGACTGGTTTTTGAAGAAAAGCCGGGGAGTTATTCCGCGACGATCGATAATTACGGCTCCCGCTATTTAGGGCCTGTGGAAGGCACTGTTAATCTCAGCAAAGGCAATCTGCTACTGCCCTATGACCTGCTGACTATTGCCGGGATCGGCAGTCTTCCTTTCTCGGAATTGCGTTATATTTCAGGGCAGTATATCATGCCACTCGCAGCAGAAGGATTATCGCTTGCGCTTTCCGGCGGCCATGGCACGGCTGATCCGGCTTATCGCCTGGAATCCTTTAATATTCATAACGTTTCTACCGATGCAGGTGCTTCGCTATTCTGGAAGCCCATCCGTCAGCGCGAGGAAAATCTGACATTCGGCGGTGGCTTTGCGGTTAAAAACGTCCGTAGCAATATTCTCGGAAGTCCATTTTATGACGATAATATAAGGGAGTTAAAGGCTTCAGCCGTTTATAACCGTTCTGACAGCTGGCATGGGAATAACATGCTGGATACGGAAATCGTACAAGGGCTTGATCTGCTTGGTGCTTCCCATCCTGGCTCGCCCAATATATCGCGCGCGGAAGGGAAGACTGAATTCACCAAACTGGATATTACGGCGAACCGTCTGCAGGATCTTACCCATTCCTTTCAGGGATACATCGCATTCCATGGTCAGGTAACAAATAATCCTTTGCTTAGCTCGGAAGAATTCGGCTATGGCGGGCAGAGTTTCGGCAGGGCTTACGACCCTTCAGAAATTATCGGGGATGACGGTATCGCCGGTTCAGTGGAGTTACGTTATAACGGTATTCCTGCTGCCATAGGCATTGTAACGCAACCTTTTGTTTTTTATGACGTAGGCAAGGTATGGAATATCGATACGGCCGGGGGCAGCATGTCCGGCGCTTCCGCTGGTGTTGGCTTACGTTTTGCAACGGATTATCATGTTTCCGGAACTTTTACCGCCGCTCAGCCATTGACGCGTGATGTTACTGCTAATAGCCCACGCACGGGACACAATCCAAGATTGTTTTTCTCCATTACAGGACAGTTTTAGAAAAATATATTTTGTCTGAGCAAATAAATGGCAGATTTGCTTATTTTTGTGACTCTTTTGTTTCAATAACCATCAAAGAATAAGCTTCTGTATTTTTTACATTATATTGCTTTATTTTTGGTGCCAGTGTTTTTTAAGGCCCAAATAGGGGAAAACTTCCCTGTTTTTTATCCATGAAGTTACTGGTTTTTTTACATCTTTTTAACCTTTTCCTCTTAAAATCAAACATAAGAGGATTATACTCGTGGATAAGTTGCGTCTTAAAATATCGACCTCCATGTCCGGTACCGGCTGCAAATTGCCGGGGCTATTGGCATTTGCCGTCAGCGCATTGTTTGGTTTTTCCGTTATAGCCAATCCTACAGGCGGTTCGGTAACGGCGGGACAGGCCAGTATTTCTTCTTCCGGAAGCACGCTGACCATTAATCAGAGCAGCGACAAAGCCATTATTGACTGGCGCGGGTTTGATATTAACGCAGGCGAAACCACACGGTTCAGCCAGCCGGGAAGCAGTTCCATTACCCTTAACCGTGTGAACGCCTTGACGCCCAGCCAGATTAACGGCACCCTGACCGCCAATGGCAATCTTGTGATTATCAACCCTAACGGTGTGATTTTCGGCAGGAATTCGCAAGTAAATGCCAATAGCCTCATTGCGACCAGCTCCGATATCGACAACGGCAGTTTTATGCAGAACTCCAAGCTGGTGTTCAATAAACCCGGCTCTTCCGCAGCACAGATTGTCAACCAGGGTAGCATCACGGTCTATGATGCAGGGTTAGTGGGGCTTGTTGCCCCGCATGTGGAAAATAGCGGTGTCATTAATGCAAGGCTGGGCAGGGTGACCCTGGCTTCCGGTGACGAGTTTACGCTCGATCTCGCAGGTGATGGCCTGACGCAGATTGCTCTTTCTGCACCGATACAGCAATTTGCCGGAAATTCCGGGATTATTCAGGCCGATGGCGGCCTTATCCAGATCACAGCAGCGGCAGCGCGCAGTGGTATCGACAGTTTAATCAGCAATACCGGTATCTTAGAAGCACGCAGCGTCGGAGAAAAAAACGGTGTCATTACGCTCTATGCGGAGGGTAGCAATGCCGTCGCGGGTAATGATACGACCCAAAAGGGGCTGGTTTCCGGCTCAAGCACGGTAGAAAACTCCGGTATAGTTGACGCTTCCGGTTATGGCAGCGGGCAGACCGGCGGTACCATTCAGATCCTCGGAGACCATGTCAGCCTCCTTTCCGGCTCGCATATTGACGTTTCCGGCGATACTGGCGGCGGTACTGTTCGCATCGGCGGCGATTTCCATGGGCAGGGAATCACTCCCACGGCACTTCAAACAACGATGGCCTCCGATGCAACTATCAAAGCGGACGCCGTCACGAGCGGCAATGGCGGTAATGTTGCCGTATGGTCCGATGGCTGGACGAATTTTGCCGGATTTATCAGTGCACGCGGCGGAGCGCTTTCGGGCAATGGCGGTTTTGTAGAAACTTCGGGTAAAAATATCCTGCAGGCAACGGGGCTTGTGGATGCCGGAGCGTCTTTTGGCAGCGCCGGTCACTGGCTTCTGGACCCGAACAACATCACCATAGCTAACAGTGGATCCGATAACAATATTTCCTGTATCAGTGGAACCTGTACGACCACGGACAATAACGCGTTCGTTACGACAAGCACCATCAATGCAGCCCTGAACAGCGGCACGGATATCACCATTCAGACTGGCACGAACGGCTCCAATAGCGAAGATGGTTATATCCTTGTCAATTCCGGCTCAACGATTAGCAAAACATCTGGCGGTGATGCCACATTAACCCTGGCCTCCCATCAGGGTATTTTCTTTGACGGCAATAGCGGCAGCCCGATTTCCATAGGCAGCACAAGCGGTAAACTGAATCTTGTGCTGCATACGGATACCGATCAGACCGGCAACGGTATAATCTGGATGAATTATACTAATATCAATACTAATAACGGTAATATCACGTTTGGTGGCGGTGCGAATCCCTTTACTTCTCCTGCCCCTGGCATGAGCGGATATACTGACGGGATTTCCATGATCGGCGACAGTCTGAGTGCCGGAAGCGGCAATATCCTATTGAACGGACATGGTTATGACGATGCGAGCACTGGCTCCCATTTCGGCATACTTTTAGCCAGCGGCACTACGCTTAATACCACAAGCGGTAATATCACACTTAACGGCACCGCAGGGACTTCCAGCGACTCCAGCTGGGGTATTGTCATGCATGACTCCGGTACATCCATTACCAGCAATTCCGGTCTTATCTCCCTGACAGGTACGGGCGGCACGGTTACTTCCGGCAGCAGCATCGGTTTCCTCACTTATAGCGGTGCTGCCATTACCAATACTTCCGGCGGTATTACGATTTCAGGTACCGCAGGTGCAGGCAGCAGTGGCGGTAGTATTATAGGAGACTGGATAAGTGATACTGCTATCACCAGTCAGAACGGAAATATTTCCATTTCAGGAACGGGCGCTGCCGGCACAGGCACCTATAATAACG
This sequence comes from Rickettsiales bacterium, assembly GCA_035765535.1. Taxonomy (NCBI): domain Bacteria; kingdom Pseudomonadati; phylum Pseudomonadota; class Alphaproteobacteria; order Rickettsiales; species Rickettsiales bacterium. Next base: position 216,078 of record DASTXE010000005.1, read on the forward strand.
GCGTCCTTCTTGATGCAGGCACACTTATCAAAAGCACGGGCACCGCAACCATCAGCCTCAATGGTACCGGCGGTGACGGCACATCCCAGAATTACGGTGTGCGCCTGGATGACGGCCACATTACCAGTGCAACCGGCAATATTACTTTAACCGGGCAGGGCGGAAATGGTTCCGGTGACCAGAATAAGGGCGTGGACATTGAAAATGGTTCCACCATCAGCAGCACAGGCACGGCCACCATTACGCTCTCTGGAACAGGCGGTAACGGTGCCTCGGAAAATGATGGTGTTTATATTAACGGCAGTACGGTAAGCAGCCTTAACGGCAATATGAGCCTTATCGGGCAGGGCGGAAGCGGAAGCGGTGATTATAACCGCGGCGTGGTCCTCTCGTCAGCGACCATTAACAGCACCGGCAATGCTACCATCGATTTCAATGGCACGGGCGGCACCGGTGGATATTACGGTTATGGTGTTGAAGTTTATGGAAGCAGCGTCAGCAGTCAAACCGGAAATATTCATATTTTAGGGCAGGGTGGCACTGCCAGTTTTGCGGATTATGGTATCGGCATTGAAAACAATTCGCTCATTACCAGCACCGGAAGCGCAAATATCCTGCTCGAAGGCATTAATGGGTCAGGCAGTGGCGGCGTCGGGATTACGGACAATACAGGCTACAATACCCTGGGCGGCAACAGCATGACCGGGAATCTGACGATTTCCACCGACAGCATGGATTTCAGCACTTTAGCCATCCGTTCAGGCGGCATCATCACGATGAAGCCTTACACCGCCTCCACCTCGATCGGCATTCATGGCGGCAGCGGCACCCTTTCGGATCTGGATAGCAACTTCCTTGCGCTTATCGATACCAGCACGGTTTCCCCGAGTAGTGTGGTAATCGGCAACTCTTCGGCAGGCAGCGGCGCGGTTACTATCGGTAATAACTGGAATATTTCAGGTTATACCTTCCCGATTTCCGTCTATGGCGGTTCGATTGCTTCACAGGGCATTACCCTTGGAGGCCACGATTTGCTGCTGGATGCATTGGTCAGTGACATATCCGAAGCGGCAGGCGCCGTAATTTCCAAGTCCACCGGTGGCGATATTACGCTGACACTGGCAAGTGCCGGCTCCATCTTTTTCAACGGCATATCCGGTAACCAGGACAGCATCACCAGCACTAGCGGTAAGCTCAATGTTATTTTTGATGCGGATTCACTTCTAAGCGCCTCCGGCGGAATCACTTATCTAGGTTATACAACGATTAATTCCAACGGCGGCAATGTAACGCTTGGCGGCGGGTCGAACCCCTTTACCACTGCAAGTTACGGTAATTTTACCTATAACTATGGCATTGCCCTGGAAGCCACCAGCATCAATGCGGGAGCGGGTAATATCCTCTTAAGAGGTACGGGATGGAGCAGTGCCGGCTCATCCAGTTACAGCGGATTGAAAGGTATCCGATTACTAACCGGTTCGTCACTTTCCACAAGCTCAGGTAATATTAGCTTAATTGGTACTGGTGGCGCGGGCACCGGTGACAATATAGGGATTGATCTTGAAGATAGCAGTTCAATTGCATCGTCCGGCGGGCATATCAGCCTTACGGGCACCGGCGGTGGCACCGCCAATTTTTCTATGGGTATTAAGCTCTTTAATTACAGTGGGATCGATGCGACCGGCAACGCTTCCGTCACTGTTTCCGGTACAGGGGGCGGTAATGATAACGGATACGGCGTCATTCTGAGTTCTAATGCGTTTATTCATGCGGTAAATGGGGATATATCGGTAACGGGGCAGGGCGCCGTTAGCAGCTGGGGCCAATATAACGACGGTGTCGTTATCGGAACAGGTGGCGATACCTCTAATATTGCCACATCCGGCACCGGCAGTATTACTGTGAATGGTATAGGCGGCGGTGTTGGTGCAGGAGGGCATAATTACGGCACTATTCTGGAATCCGGCAGTATTGTAGGCGCCGGGGGTGATGTTATCGTCACAGGACAAGGCGGAGCCGGTACGGACAGCGATTACGGTCTCTTACTATACGGATCAAGCAGCATCCTCAATACAGGAAATATTAGCCTGACTGCTATTGCTGGCGGAGGAACCAATAATTATGCCCTGTGGTCAAGCAATGGTAGTAATATATTGGGCGGTAACGCCATGACCGGAGATCTTACCCTTATTGGCGACAGCATCAATTTCCATAATCTGAGCATAATCACAGCTGGCCATATTCTTCTGAAGCCCTATACGGCTTCCACCAGCATTGGTATCAATGGCGGCAGCGGCGCACTGGGTGATGTGGATAGCGGTTTCCTCAGCTTTATCGACACCAGCACGGTTTCGCCCAGCAATGTTATCATCGGCAACAGCAGCAGCGGTTCCGGCGCTGTGAATATCGGAAGCGGCTGGAATATCTCAAGTTATAACTTCCCAATTTCCGTTTATGGTGGCAGCATTACTACGGGAAGTATTACGGGCGGCAGCCATAATCTGCTGCTGGATGCGCTGAGCGGCGATATTACGCTCAATAGCGGTGCAGCCCTTACTTCGACCTCGACCGGGACAGGACTTACCCTGATCGCCTCCGGGAATTTTATCAACAATTCAAATGCTTCCGCGCTCAGCGATACAAACGGCCGCTGGCTGGTTTACAGCACGAATCCCGCTAACGATACGCTTAACTCGCTTGCTTCCGATTTTCGCCGGTTCAGCTGTACTTACGGCGGCACATGCCCAAGTTTCGCCTCCACCGGTAACGGCTTCCTTTATACGATTACGCCGACGCTTACCGTTACGCCCGGCACTTTAAACGTCACTTATGGCAGCGGCGCCAACCTAAGCGGTTATGGTTATACGCTCAGCGGTTACCTTGGGTCGGATGCAAGCAGCGATAACGTCACAGGAACACTGACCGGCACGACCAGTTATGTGGCAGGCAATAACGTAGGCTCCTACAATATCAACTATAGCAGCGGCACTTTAGCCTCTGCACTTGGTTATGCGTTCAGCTACGCCAATAGCAGCACAGCACTCTCCGTGCTCGCCAAGACGCTGACCGCTTCGCTTACGGGTAGCGTGAGCAAAACGTATAATGGCAATACGACTGCAACCTTATCTTCCGGTAATTACTCGCTTACAGGAATCTACGGTTCTGATGTGGTGAATCTCAACAATCCCGCCTCCGGCACGTATGATACAAAAGATGTCGGTACCGGTAAAACCGTCAGTGTTACCGGCTTAAGCCTTTCGGGCGCTGCCGCAAGCAACTATACGCTAGCTTCCACCAGTGTCAGCGGATCGGTGGGGCAGATTACCGCCAAAAGCCTGACCGCGAGCCTAACCGGCAGCGTTACCAAAACCTATGACCGCACCACCGCAGCAACATTAGCTTCGGGAAATTATGCACTGGCCGGGGTTGTAGGCGGCGATACAGTGAACCTGAATAATCCCGCCAGCGGAACCTACGATACAAAGGACGTTGGCACCGGCAAGACCGTCAGCGTTACGGGGTTGAGCATTTCCGGCACGGATGCAGGCAACTATACGCTTTCCTCCACCAGCGCCAGTGGGGCAGTGGGGCAAATCGATGCCAAAAGCCTAACCGCAAGCCTGATCGGCAGCGTTGTCAAAACTTACGACGGCACCACGGCAGCAACACTGGCATCAGGGAATTATTCGCTGGCCGGGATTATTGGCGGCGATACAGTAAATCTTAATAATCCGGCTTCTGGAAGCTACGATACCAAGAATGTGGGTACGGGAAAAACGATTACAGTTACGGGTCTTTCTATTTCCGGCACGGATGCTGGCAACTATACGCTTTCTTCCACCAGCACCAGTGGTACGGTCGGCCAGATCAATGCAAAGAGCCTGACCACAAGCCTGACAGGCAGCGTTACCAAAACTTACGACGGTACTACGACAGCAACGCTGGCATCAGGAAACTACTCTTTAGCCGGTGTAGTAGGCGGTGATACGGTCAATCTTAATAACCCGGCTTCCGGAACCTATGATACCAAGAATGTCGGTACCGGTAAGACTGTCAGTGTTACGGGGCTTTCAATTTCCGGTACGGATGCTGGCAACTATACACTCTCTTCTACCAGCACCAGTGGCGCAGTGGGACAGATCGATGCTAAAAGTCTTACCGCCAGCTTAACCGGCAGTGTTACGAAGACTTATGATGGCACCACCGCAGCAACACTAGCATCGGGGAATTATTCCCTGACTGGGATTGTTGGTGGCGACACCGTGAACCTGAACAACCCGGCCAGCGGGACCTACGATACAAAGAATGCAGGGACGGGCAAGACTGTCAGTGTTACGGGCTTGAGTATTTCCGGTGCAGACGTAGGTAACTATACGCTCTCTTCCACCAGTACCAGCGGTACGGTCGGTCAGATCAACGCCAAAAGCCTGACTGCCAGCTTAACCGGCAGTGTTAGCAAGACTTACGACGGTACCACAGCAGCAACACTGGCATCGGGGAATTACTCCTTAGCCGGAATTATAGGCGGAGATACGGTGAACCTGAACAATCCGGCTAGTGGAACCTACGATACCAAGAATGTGGGTACGGGGAAAACGGTTACGGTTACGGGTCTCTCTATTTCCGGCACGGATGCAGGTAATTATACACTTTCCTCTACCAGCACCAGTGGCGCAGTAGGACAAATCAACGCAAAGAGCTTAACCGCCAGCTTAACGGGCAGTGTTACGAAGACTTACGATAGCACCACGGCGGCTACCCTGGCTTCAGGAAACTATTCTTTAAGTGGTGTAGTGGGGGGCGATACGGTAAACCTAAATAATCCAACCAGCGGAACGTACGATACAAAGAACGCCGGAACCGGTAAAACCGTCAGTGTTACGGGGCTTTCAATTTCCGGTACGGATGCTGGGAATTATACGCTTTCTTCCACCAGCACCAGCGGTGCAGTCGGCCAGATCAATGCAAAGAGCCTGAGCGCAAGCTTAACCGGCAGCGTTACTAAAACTTACGACGGTACCACCGCAGCAACATTGGGAAGTGGAAATTATTCACTGACGGGCATTATTGGCGGTGATACGGTGAATCTTAATAACCCGGCTTCCGGCACGTATGATACCAAAGATGTCGGTACCGGTAAAACCGTCAGTGTTACCGGCTTAAGCCTTTCGGGCGCCGCCGCAGGTAATTATACGCTGGCTTCAAGCAGTATCAGCGGAACAATAGGCCAAATTACCGCTAAAAGCCTGACTGCCTACTTAACAGGCAATGTGACCAAGACCTATGACGGTACCACCACAGCTACCCTGGCTTCAGGAAACTACTCTTTAAGCGGTGTAGTGGGTGGCGATACGGTAAGCCTGAATAACCCGGCCAATGGTGCATACGATACGCCTGATGTCGGCACGGGTAAGGTTGTCAGCGTTGCAGGGCTTTCTATCTCCGGTGCTGCCGCAGGCAATTATATACTGGCGTCCAACACCATATCGGGCGCTGTGGGGGTGATTACGGACCAGGCCCAGCAGCAGCCCCAGCCTCAGCAACCGACCATTAGCAATACGCAAATACCTCAGCTTTCTTTACCACTATCGATCCCATCATCCTTCAGTTCGCAAACCATACCGGTGCAGCCTCAACCATCCGGCTTGGGTAATACAGAGTCTTCCGGGAGTACCCAAACCAGCGATAGCAGCAACGGGAAGATTAATAATTGCGCAACCGGCGTCTATATGGACTGCAATAAGGAATAGCCATTAGTCATTTGTTTTCATCTCAAGGTAATATTTGCGGATCTGTTGCGACTGACTTCTACCTCTGATTAAGCATTTTCTCTAGATAGTCTGGTTTTATTCCCTTTATTTTTATACTCAGTTATTTCAGTATCTTGACTTAATGCGCATTTTACTTATAATACTCATTATGGGTAAATTACGTAATTTACGTATATGAGGGGGCTATGTTTTCTGTTTCCGCTACAGCATTTGTCAAGAATTTCGGGCGTATCAGCCAAGAAGCTCAACGAGCTCCTGTGGCCGTTACAAGCCATGGTCATGTAATGGGGTATTTCATTTCTGCTCATGAATATGAGGCATTGCTGAGGCTACAGGAAGTAAATGTAAAACCCACAAAGCTGCCAGTCTTTAAGACTGCGTCAGAAGAGCTTTTCAAGGCGATTGTATCCTCTCCCAAGGATTAACAATGCCCCGCTTCAGGCGACGGTTCTCGTCTGCGGTTGCTGCTTTTGCTCTAAGATCTTATGTGAAAATTTAAAATCATTGCGTTCATCCGGGTGGGCAGGGGGTATATTTATATTTCCAGCACTTTCCTCGGTGGGACCGATTTCCTCACTCGTTTCTTTAGCCCCGAAATTGCTTCGTGCTATGCGCTGAAATATATAATAGTTGTAGGCTGCGGTTCCGGCCAGACCTATTAATGCAGCTCTTAATATGCAGCCCGCCTCTTTGCGGCTGGTACGGATTTTATCTTTGCCTTCCACGAGCGATATAAAGGGAAGGTCATATTAATTACGCTGCCGATAAATAACACACGGTCATGACACCAGACCTTTTGAATTGTACCTATAAATCCATGCCTTACGGGCTTATTATCCTCCTGCGGCGCTTCACTGTGCTTGCGAAAATGGCCATATCCCACGCAAGCTTGCCAGGCGCTCGCCAGTACGCCCATGTATAATCTCGCTTTTTCAGGCGCATAAGCTTTTTCTCCTTCTTTTAATCCAACACCATACGCCTTAAGACCTTTCTGCACATTATTTATGATAGACACTATGTTACCAGGAAGAAAAATAAGAAATTCAAACTGGTTTGAGGACTCCTGCGGATGATGAAGTGCATCTGTCATCCGCTCAGGAACTGTGTCGCCATCGGGAAATTTTGCTCCACGCTTTGAGAAGAATGACCAGGTGTAACCAAGTAGTGGGATTCCGTAACCCAGTGCCCGAATACGATCGGGCTGATCCTGACCATGCACCTGACGGACAAGCGATCCTCGAAGCTTATTGTAACCGGCAATCCAGCTCTCAATAAGAATGGCACTGCCAAACCAGTTTTCCTTATCGAAACGCGACTTTGCGTAGTTCCATATTTTGCCGCCAGATTGCGATGCGCGCGTGGCCGTACGAGACGTCGAATCGTCGTCCGCATTCAAAGTCGCGGGAGCCTGACCTGATGTACTTTGGGTTAATGGCATAATATGCCGTTATTTGTATTATATTCTGCCTGTTAGCGACAGCATGTCATAAAAAATTCAAGGTTCTGAACTTTTTTAACCCATTTATTTTCCAAAAAGTCCGGTTTCGCTTGGTGTTGCACATATTTTTATTGGCCTATCTATCTGTAGTTACAATATATAAACTTATTTTATATGTGATTTAATTATTAATATGGTTGCTTTTCTAATACGCCCTCTTTGTTGCATAGAGATATTGGTAGATGCTTGTGACAAACATGACATTGATTATATTTTCAGGAGAGGTGATCAGATATACTTCATACGTTATATTCTTCATGATGTGTTCTTGGCATTTATCAAGATTAGAAAATGAGGATTGATTTATGGGCGAATTAGTAAAGGAACTGTCAAGTAAGAGCGCGAGAGGGCGGAGTCACGTTTAGGCGGCTGCTTTTAATACGGAATTCAGTTTATAATAAAGAAGCTTCCGGATAAAATATATTTTTACACTCCTTAAGTGTATTTTTACACTATCGTTACATCCCGGCTGATATGTCATGTGCTGTTCAGGACTGACCGGGATAGAAAAAATGGATATAAAACAATTAACAATCGGGGGTTTCTTAGCCACCGCCCTTCTTTCACAAACAGCACTCGCGGATAGCGAAACCACCACAGGCAAAAGATGCGATCCTTATAACAATTACGCATGCCTGAACTCCTATTTAGGTGATAATGTAGCCAGCCGCTTCTTTAATTATTATAATCTTGAAGCAGGACATGCCAGCGCACCAGCCGATCCTAACGCACCTCCCTCTCACCGGGAAGGCTGGCCCGCAACGCCTGAGTCCACACCGCCGATGCCCTTTACAGAATGGCCTTACGGCGCCGCCACTTCACTCGGTGTTTCACGGCCAAACTCCGCAGACAGTCCATTCATGGCCGCCATTGCGAACACCTCCACCGGAAATTGGATGCAGAATAATCATATCGAGATGTATGGCTGGCTGAATGGTGGAGTTAATTTCAGCTCCAACTCCGAGAAACGCGGCGGCAATGCGCCGATGGCTTATGCCTATACACCCAATACGGCGCAACTGGATCAGGCCGTGCTCTATATCGAACGCGTTCCCGATACGGTACAGACTGATCATATAGACTGGGGTTTCCGTCTGTCCGGCATATATGGCGAGAATTACCGCTACACTACTTCTTACGGCATTGCGAGCTATCAGCTCCTGCAAAAGAACCGTATCAATGGCTATGACTTCCCGATGATATATGGCGAGTTGTATATCCCAAACGTGGCAGAAGGATTACTGTTGCGGGCCGGGCGCTACATCTCGATACCTGATATCGAGGCACAGCTTGCACCCAACAATTATATGTATACCCACTCGATGTCCTACAGTTTCGACAATTACACAAATGAAGGTATAGTCGGGACACTTGCAGTGAAGAAAAATCTGCTGCTGCAACTCGGCATCGTAGCCGGAACGGATTCTGCCATATGGAACAGCGGTAAGACTTTGCCGAACCTTGATCCCAATCCACTCTATCCGGGTTCGACTTTCAAAAAAGATCCCGGTGTTCAGCCGACACTGGTTGCCTGCGCACGTTACACCTGGAATAACGGCGATGATAATATTTATCCTTGCATCGATGGCATCAATAATGGCGAGTGGGGATATAATAACCTGCAATGGTACGGCTTTACTTACTATCATAATTTCAATGACAAATGGCATTTATCCTATGAACTGTACGATCTCTATCAGCGCAACGTGCCTAATATAAGTAATCCGGCTGTGCAAGGATATATCGCCAATGGCGGCACGCCGTTCTCACCGCAATATATACCTTTCAACGCCCCTAATGCCGCACAATGCAGCAGCTCCACAGACCTGACCTGCACAGCCAATGTGGTAGCAACCGTAGCCTATCTCAATTATCAATTCTCACCGCTGGATAATATTTCCTTCCGTCCGGAATTTTATGATGATATGGAAGGACAGCGTACAGGCGTAAAAACGCGTTACCTAAACTTCGGGCTAGGCTGGCAGCACTGGCTTTCGCCACAGATCGAATTCCGCCCTGAAATCGACTATGACATGTCTTTGGATCGGGATGCCTTCAACGGCAACCCGACAAGGGGTGTTGTGCCTGACAGGAATTATACTATACTGGGAGCGATGGATGTCATCGTCCATTACTAAGGAATGTGGTTCATAGGCCGGGCTGTGCTTTCTCGGCTTAACGGTTACTTGCAAGACCCGCTTGACAGTTGTGCCATAGTGCTGGAAATTACGACTTCCTATGCAGAATACATTCCTAAAACAGACTCAAAGCCATACCAGCCTTAAAACACTGGCTGTTGTGCTGCTGTTTTTAGCTGCACAGGTTCTGGGTATTTTCCATTTGGTCGAGCATAGTATCAGCGGTCATAACGATGGCTGTAATGTTTGTGATACGGTAGCGCATTCAGGAACATTTACGCTACCAGAGCCTATTCATCTTCCGCTACCGCCTGAGCCGGTCCAACAGAGCATTCATACCAGCTTCTCTCATTTATACGAAGCTCATCTCGCTGTTTATTCCTCCCGCGCACCTCCTTTCTACTCCTGA
>DASTXE010000006.1:600000-806586 GCA_035765535.1 Rickettsiales bacterium
GTGCGCTTCGCAGCACGCCACTATTGGCAGGGTTGGGAAGGAAACGCACTGCGCTTTACGGATGCAGAAGGCAAACCGGTTCTGGTGACACCGGATGCCACACTGCTTGCCCTCGGCGGTGCTTCCTGGCCGCGCCTTGGCTCAGACGGAAGCTGGACAAACATTCTGGAAAATGCCAGAATTCCACTGGCACCGCTGCGCCCCGCCAATTGCGGCTTCACAGTAAACTGGTCGGATTATTTCAAGGAACGCTTCGCCGGGCAACCGCTTAAACCAGTCGCGATGACGCATAACGGTGTGACACGCCAAGGCGAAGCGATGATTACGGCACAAGGGATAGAAGGCGGCGTGATATACGCTCTGTCTACTGCACTTCGTGAAAGTATTGCCACCACAGGCAAAGCGACTCTAAAGCTCGACCTGCGTCCCGGACAGCCAACAGAAGCACTGGCTCATAAACTGGAAAACACTCCGCGCGGCAATAAATCTTTCAGCACCTATTTGCGTAAATGCGGTTTGTCGCCGCTCGCTATTGCGCTATTGCGCGAAACCTCAGCACAGGAGCTGGCAGGGCTTACACCCACTGCACTTGCTGCGCACATGAAAGCACTGCCAGTCACACTTACCGGAACGACAGGAATCGCTCGCGCCATTTCCACCGCAGGCGGTATCAGCAAAGAAGCATTGGATGAGCATTTTATGCTACATGAAAAACCTGGTATTTTCGCAGCAGGCGAAATGCTGGATTGGGAAGCACCAACAGGCGGTTACCTGCTACAGGCCTGCTTCAGCACGGCCGTGGCGGCAGCGCAAGGAATACTGCAATTCCTGGACAAACGAAGACTCCTCATCTCGGAACCGTATAATCCAGTGCAACTTAACTTACTTTAGGAGACATCCATGAAAACTATCATTGGCACTTTTGTGCTCGTATCTTCGCTCGCCTTGCTTTCCACTACGGCTTATGCAGCGGGCGGCGGACGCAACGCCTGCAAACAGGACGTTCAAACGTACTGCAGCGACGTGCAGCGCGGCGGCGGACGTATCGTTAAATGCCTGAAAGAGCATGAAAAGGATCTTTCCAGCCAATGCGCAACTGCCATGGGTAAACTCGAAGACCGTATGCAGGAACGTAAAGATAACAAAAGCTCCGGCAGCGACGATTCTTCCAGCACCAATTAAAATGCATAATCCCGTCCGGCTAACCCTGGACGGGTAAGCGCTCATAATATTAAACTGCAAAACGGCTGACAATACCGGCAAGGGTGCGCGAGGCCGCATCGAGATTCTGTTGCCAGTCGATATGGGAACTGCCGTCCGCCCCGTCGGTAATATATTTCACGCAGGCAAACGGAATGGATTTCAGATGGCAGACTTTTGCCAGCCCATAAGCTTCCATGTCGATAATATCGCAGGGAATGGGGGGCGGTGTTTGCAGGAACGAATCACCTGATCCGCATATACCATGTTCGAGTTCATGAAATACCGTCGGAAATTCCAGCATCGCCGGATGCGGGTCGAACGGCGTCACGCCATGCTCGAACCCCAGCCCCGTCACATCCATATCCCGCTGCACAAAACCGCGTGCCGCAACGACTTCTCCCGTGCGGAAAGTCCGGCTGCCTGCCGTGCCTACATTCACTACAAACGGTGTGGCAGGATGATTCGCGAGATATTGCGTCAGCGCAAAAACAGCATTGACCTTGCCAACACCGGTATAGATGACGTCCATACCGTGCTGCTCAATGAGACCGTTACTTTCCTGGGAGAGCGCCATCACGATCAGGGGACGCATATGATTTCCCGCCGCGAGAAAATATTACAGACCGTTGGAATACATCGTGCGCAACAGGTCCGCCATACGCTTGCGCAGGCCCGGATCCTGAATCCTTTTGAAGGATTTCATCGCTTCGATCACTTCACGGTTTGAAGCGCAGGCTGCACTATCTTCGGTATTGTCATTCACCGGGCGCGCAGGCACAGCTTTTTTCCTGGAGCCATTCTGGTCCAAACCTTCAAAGAAATAAGAAGCAGGTACTTGCAGAAACTGTGCAAATTCACACAGCCTTCCGGCATTCATGGCATTGATACCTTTTTCGTATTTCTGCACCTGCTGCGACGCCATGCCGACGCCTTTTGCCACTTCGGCCTGGCTCAAACCCAGCGCAGCGCGGCGCTTACGCAGCTGATTGCCTACATGTATATCGATAACACGCTTCATACTGACACCCACATTACTCACTACAGTTGAGTAACGCGAATGATTATTCACGTCAAGATCAATATAATAGCATTCACCGCTGTAAAATGCCTGACCGTCTCTATCCCAAGATAAAACAGTCAATTACAACGGTATCTTTTTTTTGAAACTTCTCCCGTAAGAGGCAGTAAATGTGGCGGGATTTTCCCGCAGCATTCACCGCCTCTTTTACAAGGGCTTTAGATCAATGTGTAAAGTGGTTGAAAAGCTCTTTATTGTCTTCTTCTACCATTTTCACAATCTCTGCTTTGACTGAAGCATCGTTGGTCAGGCAAAACTGCCTGAACAACTTGAACGCAATCAGGATATCAGCCGGCGCAAACGGCAGGTCGCTCGGCTGCTTGGTTCCATAAAGATGGTTTACTTCGTCGATTGCCTTCCTGAGAATGCGGTGCACAGCCAGTTCATTCTTTTCAACAGCGTCGTTTGCCAGGAATTCCAAGCACACCACGACATCATCGTGATTCTCGCTATACATGGACGGTATATTATTCTTTTCTGCAATCTTCATGGCTTGATCCTTTCTTAAGCTAACTCTTTGATTCTATCTCTTTCAACAACACCCTTGCTCTTGCGTGCTTCACGCACCAAAATATGCTCAAGCCCTTCATTGGATAGAAGTAATGAATGATGGATATCCGTTTTCTTCCTGAGATTAACCAGTATCTCAGAGTTTACATGTATCCATGCTGCAACTACCTTTTCGCCGGAGGCCAACTCAGTCACCGGGCCGATATGTTCGATAGGCCAGCCGGAATTGACAAATACGGCGCGCCATATCAGCGGCGGCATAACGCCGACCATGCCCTTGATGCCAACCGCCAGCGCATACTCGATTTTCGCCTGCAATATTTCCAGCTTCACCAGCTTGCGCATGGCTGCAGGCAGATTCCGGTCCACACAGAAGCGTGAGGATTCCCATATATCGTTACCTTCCGGCAATTCCATGGTGGTGACCATGTCCGGCCACAGATTTTTAATCATATAGGCCCGGTCCGTCGGCGCCATGCGTGAACAGCCGCGCACCACGCCATCCTCTCCGCGCCAGATAACATAGACCGTCGCCGGTGTATCATAGGTGTCGTATTCCATATCCTTGAAGATGGGAATGTCGTAGCTCTGGCGTTCCTTGAATTCCTTATAGCGGAGCCTCAGCATCTGGGGAATGATGTCACCATATTTGTGCGCATTCTCGATCGATACAATATGCACTCCCATAGCCCCTCCTTCATGCAGTTGCATCCCACAGCTATGGCAATAATTCGAATAAATGTATTGCCCCCTAATTAGGGGACACATAATGGGACACCTGAAAATGCCACGCAGAAGGATTGCTTAATCTAAGAACAGCTTAAAGACGGATAACCATCAGACAGGAAAGAATAAACGCTAACTACAACGCACTAGCAGTTTGGGGTGTATTTATGTGGAATATTGGGATGAATCAGCCCCAGCATAACGGCTTTGATCACTGCCAGCTGGATGGAATTGACACCCAGCTTCTGATAAATCCGGTTCATATAGGTTTTTACGGTATCATCGCTGATCTGGAGAATATCACCGATTGCCGTTCTGCTCTTGCCTTCTGCCGTCCAGGTTAATACTTCCTTTTCACGCGCAGACAGCTGAATGATCGGCATACAGACTTTCGTTTCCTTTTCCTGATAGAAAACATGGAATTGAGAGCATAACGCATAGACAAGGCTCACAGAATTCTTATCCATGCTGGTGCCGCCCATGCTGCTGGCAATCCCCATGCCTACAATCTGGCCGCAACTGCCATGCAGGGAAAGGCCGATTCCCTCAAGCAATTTGGCTTCGCGAGCTTCTTCCATCAGAACATGTTCGTCCTGCGCAAGACCCTTTTTGATTTCCGGCAGGTCGTTCCATAGAAAATAACCGGGACGCTGCTTGATAACCTTAATAACGGGATCGACGTCCACATACCCTTTGGCGAAATAATATTTCATCCAGTCTTCGGGGTAATTTCTGAGAATGCCATGCCCGCGGGACTGCTGCAACTGAGGGTGATCCGTAATAAGAGAATAGACTACCCGGTCAAATCCGAGCTCCAGCAATGCCTTCTCTAAGACGCTGAATGCGTCCTCAACCGAGCACGCACTGTTAATGTCGGCGACGTATTGGACAAAATCCACCACAACAGGAACCTTTTTAGGCAAAGCTCTACAGGCTGCAAAACCCATAAAAATATACGCAGCGTATATTAGTATTCCATGGATATAAATAGCAAGTAAAAATGTAAAAGCAGCGTGTAAGTTGTGTTATATCAAGACGGTTTTTTAGGCCATCCGAAGCATGCCACCATTATCATTTGCAGCACCAAGTATCTGTAATACAACAAAATAATTATGGGACAACCACCGTATCATCTCCCGCCCCTGCTGTTCGTCGTCGACCTCGACCACAGGCTCCCAATGCGCTGCAGGATACTGCTTGGCAAAGACAAAAAAACCGACACCGTAATATTTACAGCAATACATCATATCGTATAATTAAGGGTAGACTCCAGGCGCTGACCAGGATGAATATATGTAATTCTCCGTATAAACCAAGAATCGCCAAAAGACCAGTTATCCCGAGACAACCTTTTTACCTAAACAGTGTTTCCTGCCTTTGCAAGTAAAATTATCCGAATCCGGATTTTGATTGTACCTCATAAGGTAAAGCCTGTAGAACCCATTCCGCATTTACTGAACTCCAGTGTAATTAGTAAATATAATATAACAAATGATCGCTTCATCAAAACCATTCGACTTCGATAACAGCTATGCGCGGCTGCCGGAACAATTCTATCGCAAATTGCCTCCGGTACCGGTCAGCTCCCCTCGTCTTATTGCTTTCAATTATGTTCTTGCACAAGAGCTGGGAGCAAGCAACGCGAGTCTGGAGACAGCACCCCTTGCCGCTATCTTTTCAGGCAATGTTATACCGGAAGGCGCAGAGCCGCTCGCGCTTGCCTATGCCGGGCATCAATTTGGCCACTTCGTGCCGCAGCTGGGGGATGGCAGAGCCATTCTGCTGGGCGAGGTGAAAGATCCGCACGGCATCCGGCGTGACATCCAGTTGAAAGGCTCAGGCCCCACACCTTTCTCACGCAATGGGGACGGCAGGGCAGCGCTGGGCCCCGTGATACGTGAATATATTGTCAGCGAAGCCATGCATGCGCTGGGCATCCGCACAACGCGCTCACTGGCTGCCGTTACGACCGGCGAGCCTGTCTTCCGCGAAACTGCCCTGCCCGGCGCAATCGTAACACGCATTGCCGCAAGCCATATCCGCATCGGCACGTTTGAATATTTTGCAGCACGCGGCGATCACTCATCGGTGAAACTGCTCGCCGATTATACGATTGCGCGGCATTATCCGGAAGCCGCCCACACGGCTAATCCTTATATTACATTTTTTGAAAGCGTTGCACAGGCGCAGGCTGCACTTGTCGCAAGCTGGATGCGCGTGGGCTTCATCCACGGGGTGATGAACACGGATAATATGGCAGTCTCCGGTGAAACGATCGATTACGGCCCTTGTGCTTTCATGGACTATTATGATCCCATGATGGTTTTCAGTTCTATCGACAGAGGCGGACGTTATGCATTCAGCAACCAGCCGCTAATCGCGCAATGGAATCTTGCACGGCTGGCCGAATCATTGCTGCCATTGTTCAATGCGGAAATCCCCAAGGCTGTAAAAATAGCCGAAGAACGGCTGGCTGCCTTTCCGATCATCTTCCGTCAATACTGGCTGAAAGAAATGCGTGATAAGCTTGGCCTGTTCACACAGGAAGAAGAAGATATCGCTCTCATCGAGGATCTGTTGCAACTGATGCATAAAGCTGAGGCGGATTATACTGTAACCTTCCGCCTGCTATCCAATGCGGCAGCTGAATCAGATGATAAACCACTGCTCCAGTTATTCGAAGAAGCGCAAGGCATAACACAGTGGCTGCAACGCTGGCGCACGCGACTTATGCGACAGCCGCAATCTACAATGGAACGCGCGGAAAAAATGCGGCAGGCGAACCCTGTTTACATTCCGCGTAACCACCGGATCGAACAGGCCATACAGGCTGCCGTGCAATTGGATGATTTCTCATGGATGCAACGCCTGCAACAGGTGTTAGCACAGCCTTATCAGGAAAAGGAAGAGTACGCCCAATACGCGTTACCGCCGCTACCTTCCGAGCGCATAACCAAAACTTTCTGCGGTACATGAATCAAGCAGCAAATGCCGAAAGGTAACTTGCTGTGCTTGCAGCCAGAGAAGGCAGCCAGTAACCACCTTCCAGAAAAGAGACCACTTTCCCCTCGCAGCATTTTTCCGCGACATTGCGCAATTGCTCGCCTATCCATTGATAATCTTCCTCCATCAGCATGAAACCCGCCAACGGGTCATTACGATGTGCGTCGAATCCAGCCGACACAAGAATAAGCTGCGGCTCGAACGCCTCAATAGCCGGTATAACGCGTGAAGAAAAAACTTCACGGTAATGTCCACCATCTGTTCCCGCAGGCAACGGCAGATTAAGAATATTGCCTGCTCCCTGTTCATTTTCATTCCCGGTTCCGGGATAATGCGAACGCTGGTGCGTAGAAATATACAGCACCCTTTTATCCTGCTCAAAAGCATCCTGCGTGCCGTTGCCATGATGCACGTCAAAATCCACGATTGCCACGCGTTTTAATCCATGCGTACTCATTGCATGAGCCGCAGCAATGGCAATATTGTTGAACAGACAGAACCCCATAGCCCTGCTGGGTATCGCATGGTGACCGGGCGGACGCACGGCGCAGAAAGCGCTGCTATAAGTGCCTCCCAGTACCTTATCCACTGCTTCGCATCCGGCCCCTACTGCATGCAGCGCCGCCTGCAGACTACCTTCTGAAATAATAGTATCAGGATCAAGCGCGTGATGAGTTCCCGCCAGCGAAACTGCATGCTGTACACGTTCATAATGCGCAGGTGTATGCACAAGCAGAACCTGAACCTTAGTAGCCGCTGGAGCTTCGAGAAACTCTAAATGACGCGAGAAATCGCTGGATTTAAGCGCAGCCAGAATCACCGGCAAACGTTCGACCGATTCCGGGTGACCGGAACCTGTGTCGTGCCGCAGGCAATCCGAATGTGAAAATACCGCAATACTCATGATACGTATTCTATGCCACGAACGTATATTTTTTCTATTATTATCTGGTCTGCGTGCCTCGTTTGTACTAAAATCATTTGTATTATTTGACTGCGCTTTTGTGTTGCGTTTACCGGCTGCTATGCCGGCATATTTTCTTAAATAGTCCCTGATACTGACGGAGGTTCTTATGAAATTCCGTGCTATATTGGTTGCTCTAACGGCATATCTGGCAAACATAGGACTGGCCATAGCGCAAACGGGCTGCCCCTCCCCCCAACCCTATTCCAACATGACGCTCACCTTCTTTGACACTTTTAAAAATGGTGTCCTGGATACTTCAAAATGGACGACCGTAGCTGCAGGCGGTGCCAATGCAATCAACAATGAGCTTCAGGCTTATATTCCTTCCGGCGTTCAGGTGCTGTCCACGGGAGGTTTGCGCCTGCAAGCTAACCAGCAATCCTTCTGGACACAAAATTATACCTCCGGTGAAATCGTAAGCCGGGGCCATTTTACCCAGACTTACGGACGCTTTGAGATGAGCGCAAAAATGCCTAACGGTAACGGGCTCTGGCCCGCTTTCTGGCTCCTGCCGGACAGCGGTCAGTGGCCGCCCGAGATCGATGTTCTGGAATATATCTACGCACCCAACGGCTTTATGCCGAATTACCCCAACACCACCTCCGGCGCATTCCAGGCGTTGCATTGGAAAGACAGCACCGGCAACCGTTCCATAGGCTTCACCAAATATGGTGATTTCGGTTCAACCTATCATACCTATACGATCGACTGGCGCCCGGGATCGCTGGTGTATATCATCGACGGCATCGTGCAGAATTGCGTGATCGACGACGCCACAACAGGCACACGCGTACCGAGCCAGCCGATGTATATACTGGCTAATCTGGCCATAGGTCCCGCAAATTCATGGTCGGGTACGCTAAGCAGTTCAACGCTGCTCCCCGCCAATATGGATATACGCTATATCACGGCCTATAAATTCAATGACCTGCCGCCTGCGCCACCGCTCCCCATCACAGTAAAAAATATTACTGCTTCCAGCACGGTCATTACTCCCGGTCAGACCGTGACGCTCAGTGCGGATGTCGTCATCGGCAATACCACGCTTCCCGGCCCCACTGCCGTGCAGTTCCTCATCTATAATTACGACGGCAGCCAGCTGCTCAATGCCGTGAATTATACCGGCCCTTCATCTTTCCTTGCCAACACCACATACCATAGCAGCGTATTTTATACATTTTCAGCCAATACAGTTCCCGGCATTTATACCTTCGCCGTAGCCCCTTTCTGGAACAACTGGGCATCAAGCTTCTGGTTTCCGGCAAAAAATGCTCCTCCCATTACCTTATCGCGGTAAAGCAAAGATTTATTAACTATCTGTCAAAGCCTTACTGTAATTTTATTCTTTTCGCCTGAAAATAAGCACAGGGGGATAATCAACAGTTTAGTGAGGCTTTATGGCATTACGGCCCTATTGGAGCGGACAGATAAGGTTATCCCTTATCTCCATCCCGGTGAGCATATTCCCGGCCCTTAACCGCTCGCGGCATATTCCGCTGCATATGATTTACCGCCCCACAGGCCAGCGAATCCACCACCAGAATGTGGTGGACGGGCAACCGGTGGAGGACGAAGATATAGTCAAAGGCTATGAAGTGGAAAAAGGTGAATACGTTATTCTGGAGCCTGAAGAAATCGCTGAGCTTAAAATTCCTTCCAAAAGAACGCTTGAGATAAAAGAATTTATTCCCGCCGGCAGTATTGATGCCGTTTATCACGAAACCCCGTATTTCATTGTGCCCGATAAAGACGCCGATGAGGATGCATTTGTGATTATACGCGAAGCACTGCGCGACAGCAGCAAAGTAGGGCTCGGACAGCTCGCGATTGGCGGACGCGAGCGGCTATGTTCCATCAAACCCTGCGGCAGCGGGCTCATGCTGGAAACGCTGCGTTATAAAGATGAAGTACGCGATGCCGATCCCTATTTTGAGGATATTCAGGAGGGAAAGATCGACGAGGAAGCGCTTTCCCTTGCTAAGGAACTGATCAAACGGAAAACCGCATCCTTCAAACCGGAAAAATTTCATGACCATTACCGCGAAGCATTGCAGGAGCTGATCGACGCCAAGCGCGAACATCGCGAAATTCGCTATACGGAAGAAGAAAAAGCACCGGCTAAAGTGGTTAATCTCATGGATGCTTTAAGAAAAAGCTTGCAGGAAAAAGGAAGCAGCCGTTCTACTAAACGTACCGCTACAAAAACGACCGGTAAGAAAAAAGCAGCGGCCCATCCTGTGAAACGCAAACGTGCGAGTTAATTATGGCAAAGCGTTCGGATAGTCTGAAACAATACCGCCACAAGCGGAACTTCAAGATCACCTCGGAACCAGAAGGCCGCAAGGAAAAAGCGAAAGGCTTTCACTATCTGATCCAGAAACACGATGCCACAAGACTGCATTACGATTTCAGGCTGGAACTGGATGGCGTATTAAAAAGCTGGGCTGTCACGCGCGGACCAAGCCTGAATCCCCACGACAAACGCCTCGCAGTGGAAGTGGAAGACCACCCGGTCGCTTACGGCTCGTTCGAAGGCACAATCCCAAAAGGTCAATATGGCGGTGGCACCGTAATGCTCTGGGATCAGGGAAGCTGGGAACCCATAGGCGATCCGCATAAGCAGCTTGCAAAGGGTAAACTCACGTTTAAACTTCACGGGAAGCGCCTCAAAGGAGCATGGTCGCTGGTGCGCATGCAGCGCAGACCGAAGGATAAGCATTCCAACTGGCTGTTAATTAAAAGCCATGACGAGGAAGCACAGGAAGAAGGAGACATTCTCCTGCGCGAAGCCCAGGAAAGCATCACGACCGGGCGCACGATGGAACAGATTGCCACCCAGAAAGACAGGGTATGGAATTCAAATAAAAACCCGGATAAAAAAAGCACTCCAAAACCGACAGAGGTAAAAATCACCACCGCAAACGGCAAGAAAAGCGCCATGCCGGACTTCATTCCCCCGGAACTCGCCCAGCTTACAGATCGCATGCCCGCAGGCAATGCATGGATACACGAGATCAAATTCGACGGTTATCGTCTTCAGGCGCATTTGAACAACGGCAAAGCCAAATTGCTCACGCGCGCAGGCAAAGACTGGACAAGCAAATTCCCTGAGCTGGCTCGCTCGTTAGAGCGCCTGCAGGTCAAAAACGCGATTATGGATGGCGAAGCCGTTGCCGTGGACGATAAGGGAATCAGTAGCTTCGGCTTGCTGCAGCAAAGCCTGAGCGAGGAGGAAACTTCCGGGCTTCAATATTACCTGTTCGACTTGTTGTACCTGAACGGCAAAACCCTTGCTCACCTTCCCCTGCATGAACGCAAGGATCAATTGAAGGCGGTGCTGGCTCAGAAAGATACTCCGGCCAACATTCTT
Source organism: Rickettsiales bacterium (assembly GCA_035765535.1). Taxonomy (NCBI): domain Bacteria; kingdom Pseudomonadati; phylum Pseudomonadota; class Alphaproteobacteria; order Rickettsiales; species Rickettsiales bacterium. The sequence continues at coordinate 610,858 of DASTXE010000006.1, forward strand.
CTGAGCGATCATTTTTCTGAACAGGATAAGGAGTTCTTTCAGCATGTATGCCGCCTGAAACTCGAGGGCGTAATTTCAAAACGCCGCGATGCAGCTTATCGTTCGGGCAGGAATGGAGACTGGGTTAAAACAAAATGCCATCACCGGCAGGAATTCGTGATCGGAGGATTTACCAAACCGTCCAATGGCTCCAACGGCGTAGGGGCTTTACTGATCGGATATTTCAAGGATGGTAAGCTGCAGTTTGCAAGCAAGGTAGGCACCGGATTCTCCGCAGATCTCTCCCAGGATTTGCGCAAGAAACTGGAAAAGAAAAAACAGAAATCTTCCGCCTTTGTTTCCGTCCCCGCCGAAAAGCGCAGAGGCGCCTTATGGGTGGAACCGGAACTCGTATGCGAAGTGGAATTTACCGAATGGACGAAGGACGGTTCGTTGCGCCATCCCTCCTTTCAAGGATTACGTGAAGACAAACCGGCAAAAGAAGTGAGACAGGAAGAAACAGTTGCGGCGCCCGCTCCGGCTCCCGACCCAGCCCCACCAGCCCCCTCCCCTCGCAAAGCAAAAACTTCAGGTGAACAGGTGGCAGGAATCAAAATATCCCATCCTGACCGAATCATTTATGAAGACTCACAGATAACCAAAAAAGAACTGGCGGAATACTACGCCTATGTGGCCGACCGCCTGCTGCCGCATGTCAAAGATCGTCCTTTAAGCATTCTGCGCTGCCCGGAAGGATATGGCAGCGAATGCTTCTTCCAGCGCCATATTACACAGGGAGACTCGCCTTACTTCCATAAAGTGCAAACTACGATCAAAGGCAAGAAAGTAACCTATCTCGCCATCAAGGATTTAAAAGGTCTTATTTCGCTTGTGCAATGGGGGACGATAGAACTGCATCCCTGGGGCTCGCTTGCATCCGATCCGTTACTTCCCGACCGGATGATTTTCGATCTCGATCCCGATCCGGAAGTGCCGTGGAAGAATATGGTTACGGCAGCAAAGGAAATACGCACGCGAATGGAAGAGTTCGGGCTTCAGAGTTTCCTGAAAACTACGGGAGGAAAAGGGCTGCATGTCGTCGTGCCACTCACCCGCAAATACACATGGGATATCGTTAAAGCCTTCGCGCGCGCTGTGGCAGAATCCATGACGCACGACAATCGCAAGCTTTATATCGCCACTTCCAGCAAAGAAAAACGCAAAGGTCGTATCTTTATCGATTACCTTCGTAATGACGTCACCGCCACCGCCGTTGCTCCGTTCTCAGTACGCGCACGCGAAAACGCAACCGTATCCACGCCACTGGCATGGGAAGAATTAACCCCTTCACTGGATCCGAAATCCTTCACGCTTCGGACTATTCCAAAACGTCTGGAGAAATTAAAAAGCGATCCTTGGGAAACTTTCTTTTCCGTGCGCCAGAACATCGCGCAGAAGCACCTGAAAGCATTGAATATCGCAACTTGAAACGAATGCTCCGGAGCAATTATAATTGATATTTTATAATACACTCATAAATATGGTGAACTGTCTGTTTCTAAAGCAAGTTATCGACAACCACATGCTTTGGAAAGAGTGAAGGATTTACTCATATGACTGTTATACTAAAGCGTAAAACCGCAAAACCCGGTCCCGCTGATCGGCTAAAACAGATTTTTCCGGGTGATAGCGAAATGGCCCAGCGGATGCGAGCATTTGACTGGTCAACCAGCGTTCTTGGCTCTCCCCTGAACTGGCCAGAAAATCTGCGCATCGCCGTGAGCCTTTGCCTGACATCGCGCTTTCCCATTGTCATGTGGTGGGGACCTGAACTCGCCATGCTATACAACGACGCCTATATTCCCTTTATGAATAAAACCAGGCATCCCCATGCCATCGGCAAACGGGGAAAAGAAGTCTGGGGCGAAATATGGGACTTCATCGGGCCGATGTTAGAGAGCGTGCGCACTACCGGCGAGGCGACATGGGCGGACGATTTCCTGTTTCTCTTCGCACGCCGGATTCCGCGGGAAGAAGTGCATGTCCGTTTTACGTATGGTCCCATTCTCTCCCCGGACGGCAGCACGGTTGAAGGCATTTTCTGCCCGTGCACGGAAATTACGGCGGAAGTGATTGGGGCGCGCCAGCTGGAAACGTTACGAAAGCTCGGCGTCAAAGCCGCAGCATCGCGCACTGTAACGGAAGCTTCCCGGTCAGTGGCGGATGTGCTTGGGGAGAACCCATTCGATATTCCATTTTCGGCAGTATACCTTATGGATGAAGCAACACAGAAAGTAGAGTTAAGTAGCTCTTCAGGTATTGCGCCCGGTGGCTGGCAACTTCCCCTCTGTGTTTCCCTTGTGGAAGAGGACTCAGCAACTTTACCGCTTGCTTCAGCATTGCGGCGTAATTATCCAGCGGACAATATAGATCTGCAAAAGCTTGAAATACGCCTTGTATCCCCTCCTTGGCCCGATCCTGTGAACAGATGTGCTATATTACCGATTCGCACTGCATCGCATAGCCAGCCGATAGGACTGCTCGTAGTCGGCATCAGTCCCTGCCGTCCTCTCGACGCAACATACCGCACTTTCCTTGAACTGGTGGCAACGCATGCTGGGACTGCTCTCGTAGAGGCACAAGCCCATGAAGAAGAGTGTAAAAGGGCTGAAACGCTGGCGGAGCTGAATCGGGCAAAGACCGTCTTCTTCAGCAACATCAGCCATGAATTCCGCACACCGCTCACGCTTCTTTTGGGACCTATTGAAGATGCGCTTAATGATCCTGGCACTATTTCCATTAACCGGGAACGTCTGGAAATCGCACATCGTAATGCACTGCGCATGCTGAAACTGGTAAACACGCTTCTGGATTTCTCGCGTATCGAAGCCGGGCGTATGCAGGCATCCTATATTCCCACCGATCTTACCACTTATACTGCAGAACTTGCCAGCAATTTCCGCTCCATCATGGAGAAGTCCGGACTGCATTTTACAGTGAATTGCCCCGCCCTGCCGGAAGCAGTCTATATCGACCATGACATGTGGGAAAAGATTGTTCTCAATCTGCTCTCCAATGCCTTCAAATTTACCTTTAGCGGTGAAGTAGCCGTCTCGCTAAGCAAAAATGACAATCAAGCCGTACTCACCGTGCGTGATACGGGCAGCGGCATCCCTGAAAGCGAGCTACCGCATATATTCGAGCGCTTTTATCGTGTCGAAGGCACAGAGGGGCGAACTTATGAAGGCAGCGGCATCGGTTTGTCGCTGGTGAAGGAACTGGTAAAACTGCACGGGGGGGACATATCGGTACAGAGCGAATTTGGCAAAGGCAGCGAATTTACTGTGTGTATTCCGCTGGGCAAAGCACACCTGCCTGCTGAGGCTATAAAAGAGAAGGCTTCCAATATTGCTCAAGCAACAAGAGCAAACGCCTTCCTGTCAGAGGCACTTCGCTGGCTTCCGGAAACCATACCTTACATACCACCCGGCATGGAATTGCATGATCTTACTGACAATACAATTATAGGGGCACGTATCGTATTGGCGGATGATAATGCCGATATGCGGGATTATGTGAAACGTCTCCTGACACCTTATTACCGCGTGGAAGCGGTAGGGGACGGCAAGGCAGCCCTGGAAGCGATTGAAAGGGAAATGCCGGACCTTGTGCTTACCGATATCATGATGCCGCAGCTGAACGGGGTGGAACTGCTTTCCATTCTGCGCGGCAAGGAATCTACAAAGAACCTGCCGGTAATCCTGCTATCCGCACGCGCAGGTGACGAAGCAAAGATTGAGGGCATGCAATCCGGCGCCGATGATTACCTGACCAAGCCTTTCAGCGCCCGTGAATTGCAGGCACGGGTACATAATGCGCTCAAGCTGGCTTATGCCCGCAACGAAACAAATGTAAGATTGCGCAAGAGCGAATCGCGGTTGCTTGCAGAAACGGATATGCTTAAGAAACTGAACATACTGAGCTCACGCCTGTGGAACAAACGCAATATCAACGAAGGGCTGGATGCGCTGCTGGGCAGCACGATCGAGCTGCTGGATGCTGATTTCGGCAGTATACAGCTGCTGGACGCCCAAAGGCAGGTGCTTATTATTGCTGCTCACCATGGATTCCGGAAGGATTTCCTGGATCGCTTTCACGAAGTTCACATAGAAGCGGAATCGGCTTGCGCAACGGCGCTGCGTTTGCGAACACGCATCATCATTGAAGATAGTGAGAGCAGCACAAACTTCGCACCGTTTACTGAAATGGCGAGGATGTCAGGTTTCCATACAATGCAGGCAACGCCTCTGATAGGTTGGGATGGAATACCGCTCGGCATACTCTCAACGCATTTCCGTTCGGTGCGAAAGCTGAACGAACAGGATTTACGCAGGCTGGATCTCTACGCGCGCCAGACAGCGGATTTCGTCGAACGCTGCAGGGTGGAGGAAGTCCTGATCGAAGCACGCAACAAGGCGAACGAAGCCAGCCGGGCGAAAACGGAATTTCTGGCCAATATGAGCCATGAAATCCGCACTCCCATGAATGCTATCGTAGGATTGTCCCACATCCTTTCTTCCAACCGCATGCCTCCGGCGCGGACGCGCGAATGCATCGCAACGCTTCAGGCCAGCGCCGAGCAGTTGATGAAACTGATTAACGACATGCTGGATCTGTCGAAAATCGAGTCCAATGCCGTCGAACTGGAAGAAATTGCATTCAGGCCCGCGCAACTGGCAAAAGACTGCCTAAAGATTATTTCCGTAGAGGCTGAAAAGAAAGGATTAAGCATTACACTGGAACAGCAGGGCGATATTGAATATCGCGGCGATCCGCTGCGCATCCGGCAGATCATGATGAACCTGCTTTCCAACGCCGTGAAATTCACTCCCAAAGGCTTCGTGACCATTCGCACGGAATGTTATCCGGCTTACGACTCCTCAGGAAACGGAAAACTGATGTTCATCGTATCCGACAGCGGCATCGGCATGACACAGGATACCATAGCTAAGATATTTGATAAATTCACGCAGGCTGATTCCTCTACCACCCGCAAATACGGCGGCACCGGCCTTGGCCTTACCATCAGCCGGCAACTGGCGGAACTGATGGGCGGCCATCTCACCGTCAAAAGTGAACTCGGAAAAGGGACCGAATTCACCCTGAGCCTGCCGCTGCCTGCACTCCATTTCTGCAAACTTAATACGCCCGATACCCTATCCCCTGCTGGGCCCGTTTCAACCGCACCTCTGCACATCCTTTTGGTGGAAGACAATGAAGCCAATATACTTGTGGCGGAAACGATACTGAACAATCTCGGTCATAAATGCGAAATTGCCAATAGCGGATACGAAGCGCTGCAGAGGCTGGAAAAAGAGCATTTCGATCTGGTATTGATGGACGTTCAGATGCAGGAGCTTGATGGTCTGGAAACCACAAAAATCATTCGCAGAAAAGAGGCAAGAGAAAAACGTAACCCGGTCTATATCATCGCCATGACCGCCCATACATTAGTGGGAGACCGGGAAAAATGTCTGGCGGCGGGGATGAACGACTACCTTCCGAAGCCATTCAACATTGAAATCCTGCAAAGCAAACTGCTGACCATTACCGGACTGCGCAAAAGCGCGTGAGCAATTATTCACTTTCCAGTGTCAGTACTTCAAACGGTTTCAATTCAATCATTTGCGGATGACCTGCATCTATGGCAATCGCCGGCTTGCTTGCATCGGAAACCCACGGGCTGCGCATCACATAATGCTCGGCAGCATCTTGCGGCAACTCGAATGCATGTTTCACATCGATAATGATCGCCCGCATGGACGCAGCAGGATTACGCAGCACCAGAATACCTTTATTATCTGCCCAGGAAGCCCAGCCATATGCTTCACCTTTGCCGGGATCGCCGCCGATCCAGTGGGAATCCTGTAGAATAGCGGCATTACTGCGCGCCCATTTTGCGCTTTCCGCCAGCACGTCCCAATCTGCCTGCGTCAATAGCGAAGGCGTGATATACATCTCCTGTAACTGCGTTCCGCTGCCAAAATAGGAATGCACTTCCGCCGCAAAATCATGCCCGGGATCTTCATTCAGCCGTTCCGCCTGCTGCGCATAAATAATCCCATGCAGCATCAGCGAATTAAGCGGAAATAACGGCCCCTTCTTCACGATATTACGGTAGGTCTCCGCATCGCGGTATGTCATCCATTGCTGCCGCGAAGTTCCTTCACCTGTAAAGCCGTGATCGTTGCTCCCTCGCCAGATAGAATCCGCATAGCGCAACCAGAACGGTGAAGGATAAGTCCCCGTCGTCAGGTTAATGAAAAGCTGGCTGTCTTCCTTTCGCAGCCGTTCGATCAGATGGATGGCGGCGGAGAAATCGCTGTCGAAAAGACTGCCGGGGAAGACTTGACCGGCATTGCCCGTACCGTCGAACTTGAACTGATTGACGCCGTATTTTCGGATGAAATTAAGGCATACTTCCTCGAACTTCGCGTAATATTTCGGTCCCGAAAGCGCATACCCACCATTGACGATTTCATAGCCTTTGCTTTCACCATACGCGATGCGCTCGAACTTTTCCTTATTGTATCCCCCCCACGGCGAAAGCCATACGCCAATGCCGAATCCATAACGCTTCGCCGTTTCTTTAAGTGTGGCAAATCCATCCGGGAAATCGCTGTTAAAACCCCACAGCGAGTCGGCGTTATCCCACCCGTCATCCATCAGGAAAGAATCCATCGTAACGCCGCGCTTCTTGACGAGTTCATCACCAAATGCCTGCATCCTCTCGAGCACGCCTTCCGCGCCGAAACGGTTGCCGAATCCGAGATCGTACCAGCTATTGTAATGCAGGAACGGGCGGTAAGGATGCGCGCGCTCCAGCGCAAGATATGCAAGGAAATCACGCCGCAACTGTCCGGGTCTCACTGTGCCGATGACGGAGGAGTAGGTAATGGACTGGCCCGCCGGAAGCGGTAACGTACGCTTTATCCCGGCAGTTACCGTGCCATTTTCAACACTGCTATAGGAAAGCGGATGTTCAACACCGTAATAGAAATTCCCGCTCACGATAGGTGAACCGGCAACATGCCCATCTACCCTCGCCTTACCGTCCTGCAAATGCAGCAGTTGCACATCCGATAGGGGAAGCGATTGCTTACCCGCCTGGATAGTCACTTCTTGCCTAAGATAGGGCTCATCTCCTCTGGCGATAATACACCAATGCACCCGCGCCGCGCCATGTTCATCCGCCAGTTCTGCACATAATTTCTTACCCGGAAGATGAGCCGCCTGCTTTGAAGCGTTTTCATCCGGTTTTATATCCGTAAGCACCGGCTTTCCCACCAGCTGCATGGCTGAGGACCGCAACTTTTGTCCGTCCCGAAACACGAGAATGAATGCGTCCTGGGGCTGCACGGATACATGCGTCCGCAGATCCTCCACCGACTTAAGCGTCAGATGCTCCTGCAACTGCACAGACGCCGCAATACTTTTATTGCCAAAACTTTGCATTTTCCCTTCCTGGGCCCACACACCGGAGAACGGCAGGAAAACGGAAGATACCAAGACGGTGAACAGGCATAATGTATGGCGCATATCAGGGCTTTTTAGGTTGCAGTTTTTCTGTGATATACGAGGGCATCTTGGAAATCGTATCCTCATCAAAATATTCGAGCAGGCTGTCACGGTATTTCTTGACTTCTTCCGGGCTTGGTTTATGCGCCTGCGCATGGGTGGAAGGCTTTCCCACCACGATAAAACCACGCATTCCCATCATGATATGCGGAATGCAGTGATACTCATAAGTGCCTGCATGGGTAAATTTATGGGACCATTTCTGCCCCTGCTTCTCAAGCGCCGGGCTTGCAAACCCTTCCGCCTTCTCAGGGAAACCGTCCGGATAGGTAATGACGCTATGGGTTTCCGGGGCATCATTTACCCAGGTCACCGTATCTCCCACCTTAATATGCAGCTCTTCGGGATTGAAATACATGCGCATGTTTTTGTAATCGCTGACCGTATGCACTGTATATTCTTTGGCAGACGCAGCACTCGAAACAGCGACCGCACCAATGCAGAGGCATGCAGAAAGGAGAAATGTTTTCATAAAATTCCCTTAAAAAAGCTTATGAGCACTCCGGCAGCATTTTTATATGCCTATGTCATACCGGCAACAGTATCGGCGGTAAATGATACCGCCGCGCAAAAATGACTGCAACAATCCAATCACTTATATTATAAATATTACAGACAATTATGGTTTCCGGGCAACGCATGTTTATACAACGCATGGTTTTCCGGCTTAGCGCTCACCACACCGAAGGAATGCTTATGACGAAGAAAACCAGACTCACAGCTTCTTTGCTCCTCTCTATAAGCCTTGCAGCCACCAGTTTTTCAGCCTCCGCTGCTGATCTGGGCGTTAGCGCTAAAGAACTGAATGAAATGCGCAGCAAATATGCCCGGCCGAAAGAACCCGTATATCCCAAGGAAAATCCCTACAGCGACAGCAAAGCCGCTTTGGGTAAAGACCTGTTCTTCGACCCAAGGCTTTCCGCCTCCGGCACGCAATCCTGCGCCACATGCCACAATCCGGCGCTCGGCTGGCAGGACGGCATGGCGCTGGGCACAGGCCACGGCCACAATAAGCTTGGACGCCATACGCCTACCATCCTGAACCTTTCGGAAGACGAGTTGTTTTTCTGGGACGGAAGAGCAGACAGTCTCGAAGCGCAGGCTCTTGGGCCCATGGCATCTGTCTCTGAAATGAATATGCCGCTGGAGAAGGCTGAATCCGGCATACGCCTTATTAAAGGTTATGCTCCTTTATTCAAGAAGGCCTTCCCCGAAGAAAAAGGCGCCATCAACCGCGATACCATTTCCAAGGCAATCGCAACATTTGAGCGCACGGTCGTATCAGGCGAAGCACCGTTTGACAAATGGGTAAAAGGGGATGAAAAAGCTATCTCCGATTCTGCCAAGCGAGGCTTTGTTATCTTTAATAAAAAAGGCAATTGCGCTGCATGCCATTCCGGCTGGCGCTTCAGCGATGGCAGTTTCCATGATATAGGCATAGATGACAAGGATGTCGGCCGCGGCAAGATATTGCAGATGGCCTCCATGCAGCATGCATTCAAGACGATGGGACTACGTAATATCGCACAGCGCGGACCGTACATGCATGACGGCTCACTGGCCACTCTTGAGGAAGTGATCGAACATTATAACAAGGGCGGCAGCGTTAAAAGGGACAGTCTTGATGCGCAAATCAAGCCACTGCATCTGAACGCTCAGGAAAAGCAGGATCTGGTTGCATTCCTGGATACATTGACCAGCAAAGACAAACCTGTCACCCTACCAGCACTACCCAAATAAGGAGACAATCATGACATATTCAATCGTTAAACGTACAGTTCTTACCATTGCAGTGCTTGCTCTCTCAGGTAGTGCCGCCATTGCAGCCGACCAGACCGTAATTCAGAAGGATAAAAGCTTCCAGCCTGCGGAAATTACGGCCAAGGCAGGCGACACGATCACGTTCGACAATCAGGACGTCATCACCCACAATCTTTATTCCAAAGATGCCGGCAATGAATTTGAGTTCCCTAAGCAGGACCCCGGTCAGAAAGAAAAACTGACGCTGAAAAGCGCCGGTAAAATGACAGTGCACTGCGCCATCCACCCTAAAATGAAGCTTGTAATTAACGTCCAGTAAAGAAAGAAGGCCCGACCAGCAGGGGAATGCCATGTCTTTAAAACTGAAGATTGTTACGGTATTCGTCTCCCTGTTGCTGCTGGTGGCTATTATTATTGGCTACGCGCGGCAAAGCATCACCTATGCCGGGAATTACATCGTCTCCTCCGGCGACCTGCTACAGACTACGTTCGACAAACCGCTCATGTCCAGCAACTATGCTCGTGACGCGCTGGTCTATTTCTTTAAAACCCGCGATTTTCTGGACAAGCACGGTTATCAGAAAGACGAGTTCGAGAAATTATATTCCAATATCGGTGATGATCTGGACGTCGTGGAAGACCGTCTGGTAGAGCCAAAATCCAAGAATCATCTGGATAAAGCGCGAGCATTGCTGAAACAATGGCATGACCGCGTTGTGGAACGGGCCGCACAGAAAGCAGCCGCCCCTGCCCTCACTGTCGTTCCCGCTGCACCGCCACCCGCAACTCCTGGCGCTGTTTCCACCGCTCCGGTCGTGATAGCCGCTCCGGCTCCCGCACCGTTTAACAACGAAAGCGATGCACTGGTCAAGGAGATCGAACAGACAATCGACCTGATAATCGAAAGCGAGTTTTCCGCCGCCCACGATTTTGTCATCTCAGCTCAGGATAAAATCAAACAATCCAATGAGAAAACCGCACGGTCGAATACGATCTTCCTGCTGCTGGGCGCTGTGTCCATCCTGCTGGCCCTTGCAAGCGGCGTTTACCTGTTTCTCAATATCATGCGTCCGATCAAGGCATGTATCGGCCTTTCAAGCAATATTGCTTCCGGCAAACTGGACAACATTGTAGAAGTCCGTGGTAGCAGGGAATTTCGTCAGTTAATGCTGGGCTTCAGCAACATGCAGGAAAAACTGGCGGAGAATATCGAGAACATGCGCCATAGCATGGCAGAAATGAAAAAGCGCGAGGAAGAACAGCAAGTCATGAACAGACAGGCCTGTGAACTGCGCGATCACCTGAATAAGATCACTGAGGGGCTCAACGAGCACGGCATGGAATTATCGCGCGTGGCAGAAGCAATGACAAGTGCCGTAGATGCTTCCTATGGCCAGGTAACAGACGCAGCGAAAGCTTCCGATCAAAGCTTCGCCATGTCACAGGATGTCTCCATGGCCTGTCAGGAAATGGAAGGCTCCCTTAAAAATGCTGCTGGCGAGGTAGTTGCAACAGACGGCGTCGTGAAAGAAGCCGTACGTATATCGGATGAAGCTGCCACTATTTCCTCCGAACTGATTGCCTCCATACAAGGCATACTGACTATTACCAATCTCATTGAGGCGATCGCATCGCAGATCAACCTGCTCGCGCTCAATGCCACCATCGAAGCGGCACGCGCAGGTGACGCCGGAAGAGGTTTCGCTGTCGTGGCCGGAGAAGTCAAAAGCCTTGCTTCACAAACGGCGAAAGCCACGAAAGATATTTCTACCCAGATAGAAACAGTCAGCCACACCAGCAACAATGTCATCCGTTTCTTCGAGACTATCAAAAATTCTATTCAAAAGATCAGCCAGCATTCCGGCAGTGTCGAACAGGCAGTGGAACAACAAAATATCACCACGAAGGAAATTGCGGAAAGCACGGCACGATCGCTGGAAGCCGCAAATAATGTAAAGCGCATACTGAAGAATATTCAGGATGCTTCGGGACATCTGAAGGAATGTTCAGGACAGGTTCAGAATGTCTCCCGCCTGTTAAGTTCAGGCACGCAGTCGCTGAATATTTCGCTCGAAAAGTTTCTTACCGACTATTGCATCCGCTAAATACGTTGTAATTAACGTTGAGCTCCCTTCCCTTGTCCACCTCCGCGTTGTTGGCCATGAGTCAGATTAACCGTTTCAAGGTTGCGGGTATGTTCTGCCGCTTCCAACACCTGACTTGCGCCACTATGCCCTTTCCCTGCAAGCACAGAAAGTTCCTGTTCAATGCCAAGCTGCCATGGGCGGTCGGTCATATAGGTGCTATGAGAATATTCCTGGCGCGCTAAGAATGTGCCCTCTTCGGACTTGATTTCCCACGTGGCAAACGGCAGCGCCTGTTCCGTGCGCACACCTTCCAATCGGAAATTCTTTTCGAGAAACTCATCCACACGTTTGCTCAAAGCAAGAGGCGGCAAAGTATATCCATTACGCTCTTCCGCTTCTGTTCCGATAACATCACTAATCACTTTTCTCATCTCGCCGCTTTCCACAAAATTTCTGATAGTTTCTGCTTCCTTGCCCAGCAAATAACGACGTGTTTCTTCATCCGGCTCAGAACGCAGCGCCTGATATTTAGTGACAAAACGCTCCGGATTCTCAAACACATCTGCATCAATTTGCAAACGCACGGAGGGACGTTTTGCAGCCGTGACACCTCGTTCGACTATGTTAAGCACAAGCGCCTTAAGCGCCGCAGTATTTGCTTCAATATCCACGACCTGATTATCCGCATTCTTCTTTCCTTTTACAAAAAAGAACGCCTGATTGTTACCGGTGATCCGGATTTCGTCACCATACTTGGGAAATTCCGCCGCCTGATAGGCTGTGGGATAACCGTCAAAGCCACGGTAACCTGAAACATCTCCTGATTCTCAACCTGCATAAGAAATTACGACGCTGATTATCCAGCGCACTGACAAGCTCTTTTAAGTACCTTCATGCAATTGCGCAATATTATCAAATCGCATTATTCCTTTTTTTATATCCTTGGGCCTTAGTCAAAATAGTATTTTTAGTTCCTCTACTGTTTAATGCCGAGGATGGCAGAAACAACATTGTTTCTGCCATTTATTTTTTTGAGTTCTAGCAAAGGAGAAATGTTATGAAGAAAGCACAAGCAATTTCACTGGCTGCATTGATGGTCACCCTGCTTTCAGGGGCTGCATATGCAACAAGCAACGATAATGCTTCAGGCGACAGTGCATCGGGCTCTTATGGCTCCGGCACGGACAGCTCCTCCGGCAGCAGCACCAGCTCAGGTTCCGGTTCAAGCTCCGGCACAAGTGGCAGCGGCTCTTATCGCTAACAGCATTAGTTCCCCTTCTCCTGGGAGAGGGGGAACTGCTAAATTTTATATCATGAAAATTAGCGGCGGTTACTCAACGCCCATATTAATAAAATAATCCAGCCCAGCCCCGTCCATCCAAACAGGATATTCAGAATAAGAATGGCAACCTGATTAGGGTGATTCCGCGAAAACGCGATAAAACTGGGAAGGAAATTAATGAAGAGACCAAGAAGCCCAATCAGGAGAAAGTAGAAGGGATCAGCCGTTCCCATCCATATATAAGTATTATGGTACATGTCTCTTCCTTTGCGTTGTCGAAAACTGCTATTGAAGAAAATCCATGTTCAATAATGAAGGAATGAGCATAAGGAAGCAATTAGAACCGCTGCCCGTCATGCTCATTCTCAATCGCATAATGATCAGGCAGCCATTTTTCCCGTAGCACAGGCAACCACCTTGCTGACTTCCTTCAAATCCTGGTGTTTTCTTAAAATGCAGCCGAGCGTAATGATACCGCACACTTTTCCTGTGCTGTCTTTTACCAGCAAACGTCCGGTTCTAGTCTTCTGCATCTTTTCGGCTGCCTGCTCCAGCGTATCATTCTCACTGCAGGAAAGTATGCTCGTGGTCATATAATCCCTTACCCGGGCCGATCCCACATCGTTCACTTGCGGAATCGCGCGAATCACAATATCGCGATCCGTAATCATGCCCGCCAGCTTCCCTTCCGTGCTCACCGGCAGCGCACCGCACTCAAGCTCACGCATTCTCTCAGCCGCCTCTTTCAATGTGGCATCCGATGAAATCGTCTCAAAATTACGCTTCATAAGTTCTTTTACCTGGGTTTGCATACGCGCCTCCTTCCTAATACAGATTACAATTTAAATCGGGGATTTCTTGCGCTTGTCGCGGGGAGCCAGAGAATGTAATTTCAATAAAGCTCTCTCGGATTTATTGCTAATTTCCCTGGCTCCGAGCCTGCGGGTCAACCCGTCAGGAATCTGTATATATAGCACCCTGATAATAAAAAAATAATCAGAGTCTTCCGCAGGCATATAACACTTGAATAAATGCATCACAACATTTGCACCGTTGCAGGACAAACGCTATGAATGAATCATAAGCCTTTAAAGGAGCTGTTTATGATCCGTCATGCGAAAGCCCGCCCGCGCCTGTTAACAGCGACAGCAGTAGGGTGCATTCTATGGTTCCTGCTACCTGAAAATATTCACGATGCCACCCGGATTCTGGTGGCCTGGGATAGCGGCGTGGGACTATACCTCGCATTGGCAATGTGGATGATGTGGAACTCCGACACGAGTAAAATTCGCCGCCGTGCGGCTGCGCAGGACGAAGGACGCATGGTCATTCTGTTCATGACCACCTTCACGGCAATGGCAAGCCTTGCAGCGATTGTTGCGGAACTTTCCACGGCAAAATCCTATACGGGAATCGCCAAAACGGAACATGTGCTCCTGGCCGGCATTACCGTCTTTCTCTCATGGACTTTCATGCACACAATGTACGCTCTGCATTACGCGCATGAATTCTATACGGAACGCAATGGAAAAATGCTCGAAGGGCTTGAATTTCCCGGCCATTGCCATGCACCAGATTATTGGGATTTTATCTATTACTCCTATGTAATCGGCACGGCGTCAGCGACCGCAGACATCAATATCACCTCACATATATTGCGTAGAATCAATACTATTCACTGCATGGTGGCATTCTTTTTCAATACCACCATTCTTGCTCTGACCGTCAATATCGGCGCCGGATTATTCTGACGAACATTACTCTATATTCCGATTTTATATCCTGCCGCTTTGAGGGCATAATTTTTTTATCATAAATAAAGTATGGCTAAGCATCTAACTTAATAAGGAGCAGTCATATGAAAAAAATTACATCACTTGAAGAAGCATTCATCCACGGCCTTTCAGATATTTACAGCGCTGAAAAACAATTGACCAAGGCATTGCCCAAACTGGCAAAAGCTTCGACCCATCCGAAGCTGGCCGAAGGTTTTGAACAGCACCTGCAGGAAACCGAAGGTCAGGTAGAACGCATTGATCAGATCGTGGAAGCTCTTGATATCAAGCTTCAGCGTATCAGCTGCAAGGCAATGGAAGGTCTCATCGAAGAAGGCAAGGAAACCATTGAAGAGATCGAGGCAGGCCCCGTTCGCGATGTCATGCTGATTGCCGGCGCTCAGAAAGTAGAGCATTATGAAATCGCGACCTACGGCAGCCTTATCGCCATTGCGAAAGAACTGGGCTATGAGGAAGCAGTTTCTTTATTGCAGGATACGCTGAAAGAAGAAAAAGCGACGGATGAAAAGCTGAACAAAATCGCAATGTCCGACGTCAATAAAGAGGCACTGCGCGAAGCCGCTTAAGGCTTGAAGGCGGTAAGGTTATTCTTTATCCTTACCGCCTGTTGCTTATCTTCAGAGGAACGATCTCATGAAACTATTGCGTGTAGGCCCCATAGGCCGTGAAAAACCCGCCCTGCTGGATGCAGAAGGCGCGATAAGGGATCTGTCTACCTATCTGAAAGATATTAACGCAGAAAGCCTCGCTTCCGGCGAAGTCATGAAACTGCGGACTCTTTCTCCCGAAATCCTGCCTGAGCTGAAAGAGAATGTGCGTATAGGCCCCTGTATCGGCAATGTAGGAAAAATCGTCTGCGCCGGTCTTAATTATACCGATCATGCGACCGAAACCGGTCAGCCTGTCCCTTCCGAACCGATCCTGTTCATGAAGGCCACCAGCGCGATCACAGGCCCTTACGATAATGTCGTGCTTCCCAAAGGTTCCACCAAAACCGATTGGGAAGTGGAATTATGCGTGATCATCGGAACGCGCGCGTCTTACGTAGCAGCGCATGATGCGATGCAGCACGTTGCCGGTTACTGCATTATCAACGATCTTTCGGAACGGGACTTCCAGTTTAAGCGCGGCGGCAACTGGTCCAAAGGCAAAAGCGCGGATACATTCGCGCCTATCGGGCCTTATTTCGTAACGGCGGATGAAATAAGTGATCCGCATGCCTTAGCGCTGGAATGTGACGTCAATAATGTGCGCATGCAGAACGGCAATACCGCCAACATGATTTTCAACATCCCGCAGCTCATCAGTTATATCAGCCACTTCATGACGCTGCTGCCCGGAGACATCATCGCCACCGGCACTCCCGCAGGAGTAGGAAGCGGACGCAAGCCCAGGCAATTCCTAAAACCCGGCGACAAACTCCGCACCGCTATTCCGGGCTTAGGAGAACAGTCACAAACCGTCGTGGAATTTGTGCAACCATAATTTCTCTCATAATCATATTTTCTTAACTTTTTTATTATATAAATCCTTCCACATTTTTTCACTTGCCTTCGGATATGATTATTGTACAGTAATCAAATCAAGCAGCATTCATTGTGAAAGAAGGAGATGGAATATGAGCCGGAAGCGCAATAACAATAAGAGAGTATCTGCATCGCCCCACGCAAGGGGAAGGAATGCGAGAACCGCTGTCGCTAAGATGGATAGTTTTTATCATCAGACGGTGGCTTTATGTAAAGCCGCGCTTGTGGTCTCCGTGGCACTTTACATTCTGGGAGGCACGCTGGCAATGAGGATTGTGTATCACCAGCATAAAGGCCATCTTTTCAGCTGGCTGGCCGGGGACGAATCCAAATACCAGAGCCAGGCCGCCATACAGAAACGCAAAGCTGCTGAAGAAGCGGAACTGGAAGCCGAATGCAAGGCCAGCTATCATATGTCCTGCACGGAATATGCGCTGTCGATCGCAGAAGCTACGCAGTCACACAGCAAGCGCGATGCAAAACAGATCGCCCTTCTGGAGAAAGAAAAAAGCAAAGCAAGAGATGCAATGTAATTCCTGATAGAACCGGATTATTTCCATTCCGATAAAATGGAAGAAGTTACCCGGAACGGGAATTCCAGCAATCGTGTTGCTGCCTCAATATAGCTTCCCTGCGTTAGCATGAAATTCTTATAGGCATCCTTCGATCTATCTTCCTCAAAACGGATTTCCTTGGGAGCAGAATCTGAAGGGTCTCGGATATAGGTAGGAGCAGTGATGTTGCGATTTTCCGTACTATCCGGCGCTCCTTCCGATTTATTTTCTTCGACATGCAATTTAACGATATTATTGCGCTCCACCAGTTCCGCCTTGATACTCTGGGCAGCTTCATGCGCTTCCTGCATTTCCTGCAGGACGACTTTCGTGTCTTTAAGATGTCTGCTTTGTTGTGTTGCCTTTGACATAATCAATCCTCCCTGATTGTGTTTTAACCAAGCAAACTCCTATTCGCATAAAAGAACAATATCATTGGCATTTGCCATGAATAAAAGCCTCATAGAGCCTTCATAACCAAGGCAAATTAATTGCCCCACGCCATAAGCAAAGACCTTCTTCCCCATAAAACGGATCAGAATCGGGACAAGACACATTGGGCATCTTTTTGCCTGTGCATCTTATATCGAAATCCGATTGCCCCCATGGATAGGCACCGATAACTTTTAATCCTTTGTCACTTTTGGTCACTCGCTGATGCCCTACTCCCGCCGGAATAATCAACATATCACCTGTTTTCAGACGAAACAGCCTCCCACTCTCCCCGCCCAGCCGCACGGTAACTTTGCCTTCGGCAATACCAAGCACTTCATGTGCGTTGGAGTGAAAATGCGTATAATCATAAATGGAATCAGTCCATAACCCGCTCCAGCCATTTGCTTTGAATTTCTTGTGAAAAGCTGCGGCCTTGTCCTTCACAGAATCAGCAAGTACGCCGCGGTAAAGCAGAACAGGCAAATGACTGTTGGGAACGTCGGAGCCCGGCGTAAAATAAATCTTTCTGGGTTTCACAAACTCGGCTTTCATACTGCGGCTCCAAGTGAAGTTTCTCCAACGTTAATACAGCAGTTACGCAGTAAATTTTCACTCTGGAAAGGGGGAGTTCATATAGAAATTTAATAATTCGTACAGTAACGTTTATAATTATGCCGGAAGGTCCATCTATTGTTATTTTAAAAGAACTCGCCTCCCCTTTCGCTCGCAAAAAAGTTATTGCGGTGAGCGGTAACGCGAAGATTGATAAAGGCCGGGCTGTAGGCCAGACCGTTGTTACATTTAAAAGCTGGGGCAAGCATTTTCTCATCTGCTTCAAGGATTTCACGATCAAGATACACCTTATGCTGTTCGGCTCCTACCGCATCAATGAAGAAAGAGAGATGACACCGCGCCTCAGCTTGAAATTCAGGAACGGCACGCTGAACTTTTATGCCTGCTCGGTCAAGATACTGGAAGGCGACTTGGACGAGATATACGACTGGACAGCCGATGTAATGTCGGATGAATGGGATGCTGAGGCAGCCAAAAGAAAGCTTAAAAAACGTCCCAATATGCTGGCATGCGATGCATTGCTGGATCAGGATATTTTTGCCGGGTCGGGCAATATTATTAAAAATGAGGTGCTGTTTCGCCTGAAAATTCATCCTCTCTCCACGATTGGCGCCTTACCAGCCGGGAAATTAAAAGAGATGACCGATGAGGTCAGAAATTACAGCTTTGACTTTCTGAAATGGAAAAAAGCCTATGTCCTTAAGAAGCATTGGCTGGTGCATACCAAACGAACCTGCCCGCAATGCAAGAACCCGTTAAAAAAAGAATATCTGGGAACTTATCACCGGCGCACTTTCTTTTGTGAACTGTGCCAGGTTCTATATAAATAATTCCCTTCGCCAGATCTTATACAGCCGCTATTTTCAAGCAAGACTGTTTATGGTATCAAGCTCGCAAACCATAAAGAGAATCACAAAGAAATGCGTAAGAAACTATCCTGCGGGCTCGATTTCGGCACGTCCAACTCAACATGCGCCATATCCGGCAAGGACGAGGTGAAACTTGTCCCCCTTGAAAAGCATAACCTCACCCTGCCCAGCGCCCTGTTTTTTTGCGACGACGGCAATATTCTTTTCGGACGCGAAGCCATTGGGACCTATATGGAGGGTGAAGAAGGCAGATTGATGCGGGGATTGAAATCGATCCTGGGCACTTCCCTGATGCAGGAAAAAACCGTTGTACAAAACCGTTCCCAAAGTTTCATCGATATTTTATCCACCTATATTGGCCATCTCAAACAAAAGGCGGAGTCATTCTGCGGGGACAGAATTGAGAATGCGGTATTCGGGCGCCCCGTCCATTTTCATGATGACGACCAGGAAGCGGACCGCCTCTCTCAGCAAACCCTGGAAGATATAGCCAAATCGCTGGGATTCAAGCATGTGGTCTTTCAATACGAACCTATTGCCGCCGCATTTGCGCATGAACAGAATGTGAAGACCGAAAAACTTTCGCTGGTAATCGATTTAGGTGGCGGCACGTCCGATTTCACGATCATCCGCCTGTCTAACCAGAAATCACCTGCTGCCAATCGTGAACAGGATATTCTTGGCACTACCGGTATAAGAGTGGGAGGTACAAATTTCGATCAGCATTTATCCATGCAGGCATTTATGCCCTATCTCGGCCTTCATTCCAGTTACCGTTCCGACTTTGAAAACGCGAAGATTCTCCAGGTGCCGCTGTCCCCTTACATTGAACTGTCCGACTGGTCGAAGGTCAATTTCGCGCAGACGCGGCAGGCCATCAAAAACACTGAGGACTTACTGCGCAAAGCGCTGGAACCGCAAAAACTGGAGCGCCTGTTGAACGTTCAGCAGCAGAAACTTGGGCATGCTTTCCTGCAGGAAGTCGAACACGCAAAAATAAAACTGACCGATCATGCAGAAGTGCATAGCGACTTCAACCGCATGGGACTTGGCTTTAGCGTCGCCGTAACCGTACAGGAATTTGAAAAGATTATTGAGGAATGCATCAGAAGAATTTCCCTGTCGATCGAAGAATGCATCAAGCTCGCCGGAATTGAAAAACACCAGATCGAACTCGTAATTCTCACAGGCGGTTCAAGCGAACTGCCCGCGATTAACCGCCTTGTGCAGGAGCATTTTCCGGCAGCGGAAGTCTCCAAAGAGAATAAGTTTGGCAGCGTTGGACTCGGCTTAGCCTATAATGCACACACTGTTTTTGCATAACCTATTTCTTCTGGATCAGCATATCCAGCGACTGCAGAAACTGGGAGCGATCTTTCTTGGAAAAGCTGGGATTGTATCCACTGATCTCTCCTGCTTCCCGCAGATGAGCGTTTAATTCGCGCAAGGATAATGCAGAACCTATGTTCTGTGCCGTAAATATATGCCCTGCATGATTGATAACTTTACAATGCTTATCCAGACATCGCGCAGCAAGCGGAATATCAGCGGTAATAACAATATCGCCTGCCTTAACCTGCTCTACGATCCAATTATCCGCAGCATCGAATGCACTGCTTACCACGACCTGTTTTACATTTGGCAGGCGAATCGGACGCATTCCCTGATTGCTGACCAGCGTTACCTGCAGCACATACCGTTCAGCAACACGAAGAATTTCTTCCTTCACCGGACAGGCATCATTATCCACAAAGATCTGCATGGCTCTATTCCCCGATAAGCGCCAGTTTCTGTTCTCTCGTTAGAGACTTAATTTCCGCTTCGCGTTTCAACGCGTCACTTCTGCTGGAATGTTCTTCCATATGAAGTACCTTATACGGTGCACGGCCTCTTGTATATTTTGCGCCTGTGCCATTAGCGTGCTGTACAAGACGATGCTCCATATCGGTTGTAATACCCGTGTAAAGCGTTTGGTCGGCACATTCCAGAATATATACGGTCCATGGCAAAGATTCTCCTTTATATTTCATGCTGTTATATATCACCCAAAGGTTGTGCTTGACCCAAAACTGCCCGCCGAGTAGGAAATGTGCGCCCTCAAAGCCCTTTTTTATAATGGTGTTTTGAATATAGCCATTAAAAATAAGGGCAATAGCCCTATAGAAAAGGATATCTGTGACTACCCGCACTTTCCAGGAACTTGGCATTATAGAGCCCATTACACGCGTGCTCGCCAATAATAATTATACCCACCCCACCCCGATCCAGCTGAATGCGATTCCTGCATTGCTGGAGGGTAAGGATATGCTTGGCATTGCGCAGACGGGAACCGGAAAGACAGCCGCTTTTTCCCTGCCGCTGTTACAGAAACTCTTTCAGACCCAGAAGCCTTACGTTCCCCGCAGCGCGCGCGCACTGATATTAGCGCCCACACGTGAGCTTGCCGTGCAGATTACCGATAACTGCAATGATTACGGCCAGCATCTGTCTATGCGCCACTGCGTTATTTTCGGCGGCGTATCACAAGGTCCGCAGGTGAATTACATGTCCAAAGGCGTGGACCTGCTTATCGCCACGCCGGGACGTCTGCTCGATCTGATTAATCAAGGGCATATAGACCTCAAAGCCGTGTCGCATCTCGTGCTCGACGAAGCCGACCGTATGCTGGATATGGGCTTTATCAAAGATATCAAAAAGATTATCGCCACTATTCCCAAAGAACGCCAGACCATGCTGTTTTCAGCAACCATGCCGCCTTCCATCAGCTCTCTGGCGCATAGCATCCTTAAAGATCCCGTGAAGGTCGAAGTGACGCCGAAAGTGGTCACGGTGGAGCGGATCGACCAAAGCGTCCATCATATTAAACGAAGCGAGAAGAACGCGTTGCTGGTGACATTGCTTGCAAATCCGGCGATGGATAAAGTCATCGTCTTCAGCAAGACCAAGCATGGGGCGAATCGTATAGCAAACCAGCTGGAAAATGCCGGAATTGTTTCCGCCCCTATTCACGGCAATAAATCACAAGGCGCGCGGCAGAAGGCATTGGAAGCCTTCAAAACCGGGAAAGTCCGTGTTCTAGTGGCCACCGATATTGTGGCACGCGGGATCGACGTTGACAATGTGAGCCATGTTATCAACTTTGATCTTCCGGACGAGCCGGAGAGCTATGTTCATCGCATCGGCCGCACTGCACGTGCCGGAACCGGCGGTGTTGCTATAGCGTTCTGCGATGAAACGGAAAAGAAACTGCTGCGTGACATTGAAAGAACCATACGGCGCGAACTGAAAGTAGTACCCACGCCAACGCTGGTGAAATTGCAGCCTCTTACAACGAACCATCATCCAGAACGCCAGCTCGCTTCCGGCGGCAATCATCGTAACGGTCCACGTGGTGATAATGCGCGCAAGGCCGAGCATGGGAAAGACCATCATCACCGCGAACATAGCCGTTCCGCCAATCCTAAGGCATCCCATAACAGGCGCGGCGGGAAACCGGGCGGAAGAAGACCGAAGTAGGATCTTTACAAGTTATCTATAATAACCTGTAAAAAATCCTCGCCATAGCGTTGCACTTTGGCTTCCCCTACTCCGCTTATCTCGAGCATCTCTTCCGGGGTTTCAGGTTTCACCTGCGCCAGCTCAAGCAGCGTCCTGTCATGGAAAATGACATAGGGTGGGAGGTTATGGGTTCTGGCCAGCTCCATTCTTTTTTCCTTGAGCGCCAGAAATAATTTTTCTTCCGCCGTATTTGCCGCAGGGGAATAAAAACGCGCTTGTGTTGTTTTCCGCAGACTGCGCTTACCTTCGTATTTACGGAACCGGATCGGATATTTCTGTCGTAGGAAACGCTCCCCTTCAGCGGTAATTTTGAGACCGCTATGTTCTGCAATATCCACATCCAGCAGATTATGAGCAACGAGCTGGCGAAAGATACTTTGCCATTCCTGCCTGCTATATTCCTTACCGATGCCGAACGTGCTGACCTTATCGTGCCCAAAGCTACGCATCCGGTCGTCCGCCTGGCCAAGCAATACATCGATCAGATACGACACACCAAAACGCTGTCCGGTGCGCCACGCACAGGAGATCGCTTTCTGCGCCGCAATAAGCCCGTCAAACCCTTCCGGCGGCGACAGGCAGGTGTCGCAGTTGCCGCAAGGCGAGCCGGTATCGCCAAAATACTCCAGCATGATCTGCCTGCGGCAGCGCGTGGCTTCGCACAATCCGAGCAAAGAATTAAGCTTGCTGTGCTCGATGCGCTTCTGGTGCTCAGGCGCGTTGGATTGGTGGATGAAATTACGCTGCTGTGCAGCATCGTTCATGCCGTAAGTCATAAACGCTTCCGCCGGCAGACCGTCACGCCCTGCCCGTCCGGTTTCCTGATAATACGCTTCAATATTGCGCGGGATCGTCATATGGGCAACAAAACGCACATCCGGCTTATCGATCCCCATGCCGAACGCCACCGTCGCCACCATGATAATATTATCTTCGCGCAGGAAACGTTCCTGGTTACGGCTGCGTTCTTCAGATGCCATGCCCGCATGATACGGCAAAGCTTTAAGTCCCTGCCCGCATAACCAGGCTGCCATTTCATCCGTTTGCGCGCGCGAGAAACAATAGACGATACCGCTCTCACCCGCATGTTCCTGCATGATAAAACGAAGGACCTGCTGTTTTGCATTATCCTTGATCGCAATGCGGTAACGTATATTCGGACGGTCGAAGCCGCCCAAGAATGCTTTGCCTTGTGAGAGGCTGAGACGCTCGATGATATCTTTGCGCGTGGGCGCATCCGCCGTAGCCGTGAGTGCGATGCGTGGAATCAGAGGAAAACGCTCCGCAAGCACGGTCAGCTGCGTGTAATGCGGCCTGAAATCATGCCCCCATTGCGAGATACAGTGCGCTTCGTCAATCGCAAACAATGCCAGCGGAGACTGCGCAAGCAAATCCAGGAAATCATCCATCAGCAGACGTTCCGGCGCGACATAAACCAGATCGATCGTCCCCTGGCGAATGGCATTCCTTGTCTGCCTTACATCCGCAGGAGTCATATTGGAATGGATCGCCGCAGCGCGTATGCCAAGTTCATTGAGCGCAGCGACCTGGTCCTGCATCAGCGCGATAAGCGGAGAAACGACAATACCTACACCATGGCGGCACAAAGAAGGTATCTGATAGCACAGCGACTTGCCGCTGCCTGTAGGCATCAGCACAAATGCATTCCCTCCGGCGATGACATGGTCGATGATCTCCGCCTGCTGTCCCCGAAAATGCTTATAACCGTAATGCTTGTGCAGTATGTGTATTGGAGAACCATGCACATGCGCAGGTTCATAAGATTCCATGACAGGCTGAGTGAGAGTAAGCTGCATGCTGTGCTTATAATGCAGAATGCATGATTAAGATACTAATGATGTATCTTTTTCTTACGAGTTAACGCGCACGCCCTTGAGTCTGCAAAGTAACCGCCTGTCCAACGCTGTGTGATTTAATAAAGCTTAAGTCCCGTGTAGCAGATACATCCAAGTGAAGCCGAATAGTATCATCATCAAAATTGGCAAGTGGAGCACGATGATAGGTCATAGAGAAATTATGATCTCGCCCATGCTGCCTGCGAATAGTATCGAGGTTGGTTTTCTCTCCGGTCTTTCCATTGGTCAGCGGAAGTTCCTGCGGATGGGATTTGATGATTTCCCGCATGTCCGGCCAAAGCTCGCTCAGACTCAGATACATATCCGCTTCCTGCTGGATGGATTGACGCACATATTCACCGAATGCCTTCGGATCGAATCCCTTATAGGCATGAGAGAGTTCTTGCTGCATCGTTTCAAGCATAGCGATACGGGCTGCTGTGCCCCCATCCCGCGCAGCTTCGATCTCATGCGCTATCTCAGCAGCCCAATCCCGGGCATTCTCCAGCATGGCAGCAATGATTTCGTCACTGACGGAAGTATCAATATCTGCATGCTGCCCTCTGGCATTCAGCAGCTTGATCTTCAATAGCGTGCCGATATCTTCATCGCATACGGCTTTCCCGATATTGCTGCGTTCCGGTGAACGCAGATGTGTCTGCCCGAACGGAATATACGCCGTTAAGCAATCCGGCTTAAGCGATTCGAGACGCATGGCAAAATCATCCACCCGCAAACCCCGAATGAATGGGCCCACGCCTGTGTCCCGGTTATCGATACCGAGAATCCCCCCATCAATCGAGTAACCTTCTGACGCCAGCATCGGCGTACCACTGCGGTCATTGGTGGAAGCAACAAATGCACAATGCATGGCATCAGGATTTTCCAGCTCCGGATAATGCGTAGCATAACGTAAGAAATCCGCTGCATCATAATCGGGCAATCCGGTTTTAAAGCCCTGCACAAACCGGACACGCCTCGCATCAGGTAATAACTGCCCTCCGGCCTCCCTTTCGCTTATATCTTTTCTGCCTTCCATCGTGATGGTATAAGGTTTAAGCCCATCAAAAATATCTGTTTCCGAATAATCCTTCACGAGAGTTTGTGAATCCGGACTGGTAGATTCGCTGTATTTTGTTTTATCCAGCCAAGGGTATAAATGCGTGAAGTTATGAAAAGGGGCACTATCGGTGGTGTTAGTATAAGGCTCACTGTCTGTACAGTTAACAAACTTATAAGTGGGTAGTGGAGGCAATTTCTTCACCGGCTGCATAACGGAGAAATAAGCACCCAGGACATCGTAAGTATTCACGAATATCGGCTTCCGCAGAATGTCGGCGATGCTTTTTTTCCATGTCTCAAATTCTTGGTGCCGGTAAGGCTCAAATTCTTTGAGTGTCTGATAAACCGGCTCACCGTTGATGGATTGTTCACGGCCATGAAAGAGTTCATTTTTTGGCCCGCGGTAATCGTTAATATTAAATCGCCCAGCCAATTCATAATGCCGCATGTCGTCATCCACATTCACCATACGGCTGCCTGTCGTATAAAGCAGCATGGCGTTCTTATTACCGCCGCAGGAACCGCCCAGCATGTTTTCCAGCAGCCCTTCCTCAATTTTTCCAGCGCAATCAGGCCGTGCCGCAAGCAATTTCTCTTTCATGGATTGAATGAAGCGTTGTTTGTCTTCGGGCATCACCACATAAACATCGTTCTTGCAGGCTTGGAGAGCGACGCGCATTTCCTCTAGTTCAGCCTCATATTTGGCCTTTGCCGCCGCGTCCATATGCTCGGGCTTATTATCAAGAAAGATCAGCGTAGGAACAGCTTTTTCATGGCCATGCCGTGCAAAATTTTCTGCATAGGATTGCGCAGTCCTGGCAGCATCGGCAGGACGCATGCTGGCAATGCAAAAGAAAAAGCTCTTGTCTTCAGCTTCTCTGTCCCGATACGACACCATACTTTACTTGAATTACCGTTCTGCAAATCACAGATTCAAATATATCCTAAAATATATTAATAAATCCACTAACATCCCGAGATTGTATAATGCAACCCAAAATACTATTGGGCTATAAACCAAGATTTCCAATTTACTTATTATAAAACAACACTTAGTTTGGCTTTAATAAATACAATGAGGAAAAAAGATGACCAATAAAGCCCTGGAAGAAGCACTTGATAATATTTACGCCTCTTTGAAAAATGATAATGAGAAACTGGATACGCATATCCATACATTAAAATCTATTATGCATGAACAGGGCATGAAGGCAGTAACAGTCGATACCGCAAAACTTATGCAGCCCAATCGTGAAGGCCGAAAGCTGATGCAGTCATATTT
This sequence comes from Rickettsiales bacterium, assembly GCA_035765535.1. Taxonomy (NCBI): domain Bacteria; kingdom Pseudomonadati; phylum Pseudomonadota; class Alphaproteobacteria; order Rickettsiales; species Rickettsiales bacterium. The sequence continues at coordinate 637,116 of DASTXE010000006.1, forward strand.
TAAAAAACGCGGCGTTATTGTGCAATTTGCAGCGGAATAATCATAAATCCATTAAAGCAGCCCAAGTTCTGCTAATTCGCGTAACATGGGATCGGGCATATCGCGAATATCGCCCTCAAGATCAGGCGGCGCATCCTTCCCTTCCAGATAACGCCACCCTTGAAACGGACGGCGCGGCTGAGGTGTAACGCGAATTAATTCAGGCTCGTAAACGATACCGCAATGCGGCATATCGTCATACATCATAGGCCGCAGCTCAAGAATGCGATTACGGCCGACGATAAAACCTTTGATAACCCAATAAATAGAACCGCCGGCTAATACCTCTTCAGCCCGTTTCGGCGTGCTGCGTGTGATATGGATAATCTCGCCTTTTTGCCCTTTAGCCGCTTTCTCGCAAGCCAGCCGGGTTTGCCAGTCCTGCAGGTCCTTCAAAGACCTTGGCCCGACGGCAAGCTTAATGAGATGCAAGTATTTGGTCATACAGGATATAAACGAATAATAGCGGTGCTGCGAGTCCGGTGCGAACCAACCTTTGATATAAAAAACAAATGGTTTTCTTATTTTTTCTTATCCAAAATAGGAGCATTTCAACCAACATCAAGGCAAATATATGAAATCAATAACAGGTTTTTTATTCGCAGTGGCAGGTTACATGGCGATGAGTGCCATCGCTGCTGCGGATAATGTAACGCAGGTGACCAATGGACCTGGGGATACGACAACGATGATTCAAACGCCAACCGGCACGACTACCATTACCACCACACCGGGCAAATCCATAGTCACTAAAACAAAAGACGGCAATAAAATCGAAATAGATTCTGATAATTCCGTTTATACGGTTTTCCCCGATGGAGCCAGGGTAGCAGCCACAAATGGTATGCATACATTGTCAGATGGCAGCGTCATTACCGTAAAAGACGGAAAGCGAATCCCCTGAGATAAATACGGAATTGCTTTGCGAACCCGTATGCAGATATTGCGTGAATTGATGATTTGGACGGATAGTGTAACACCATTACAGTAAATCTCTGTAAGCTGAATGGTTTAAGACCTGCTGATACTGTTTTTCCCCGGCGTTGCACCATTATTCACACTTTGCTGCCATTTACCATCTCCAATCTCTTCCTTTACAGCCGTCTTTGCCTCACTGCGGGCAGCCTGCAGTAATTCCTGCCTGTCTTTATCCTTTTCTTCCATGCTGACATTATGCGCCCGGTACTGGGCATAGATCGCCGTACCCCATGCGGCTATATTGGCGAGAACCGTTCCCATAACTGCTTTGGCCGCATTGCGTTGCGCAGCGAGTAATCCTACAAAATCAGAAAGAATAGCGGCAGTGGATGCCACAAACGATAACTGCATCCATTGGGAATGGGCAGAAGTTTCCTTTTGCGGTACCGACGGATCATTATGCATGAAATAACCTGGATTAGTGTTTCCATTATCCTAGGATTTTCTGCGTATAAGAAGCGTATCAAGGGACAAAAGGAGCGTAAATAAAACGTAAAAACTACGCTAAAAACCGGTAACCGATCCCTGCTTCCGTCACGATATAGCGCGGTTGCATAGGATTGTCGCCGAGTTTCTTACGCAAATGCTGCGCATAAATACGAAGATAATGGCTGTTTTCGTTGGAATGCTTACCCCAAACCTCTTTAAGCAATTGCGAATGCGTGACAACCTTACCCGCATGTTTCACAAGAATAGTCAGCAACTTATACTCCGTCGGCGTCAAATGGACTTCAATACCGCTGACAAATACCTGACGGCTCTCCATATCCACACGGACCTCCCCAGTCTCAAATACTGGCGTCTGTGTCTGCATATTTTTCTGGGCATGGCGCAATGCAACCTTCAACCGCGCAAGCAGCTCCGCTGAACCAAATGGCTTAGTCAGATAATCATCCGCCCCCAGTTCTAACGCCGCTACCTTATCCTGTTCCTGCCCGCGCGCGGAAAGCACAATGATAGGCAATGCACTCCATTCGCGGATATTGCGGATAACCTCCAGCCCATCCATATCCGGCAGGCCTAAATCGAGAATGATGATATCGGGCGGATGGGTTGCGGCAAGCTTGATGCCTTCTGCCGCTTTCTCCGCAAAACTCAAGTCATAAGCGCCCTCAGTAAGAATGACCTTCAGCAGCTTGCGGATTTCCAGTTCATCTTCAATAATCAGAACACGTATCTTGTTCATACTGCCACCGGTAATGTAAAGTGAAATGCTGCACCACCCTCAGGGCGGTTTTCGGCCCATATGCTGCCGCCATGCGCGGTGATGATCGTATGGCATACCGCAAGGCCAAGACCGCTACCTTTAGCGACTTCTCCCCGGTTTGCAGTGTAAAATTTATCGAATATTCTTTTTTCTTCACCCGCAGGAATACCGGGACCATTATCAGAAACACAGATATGAAGCTGTGAGGAGGTGCCGGATACCTCAATACAGATTATGCTTCCAGGCTGCGTGTATTTTGTCGCATTCTCCAGCAGATTCGTGAGGACCTGTTCAATCAGAACCCCGTCCATTTCGCCTACTGGAAGATCAGGCGCAGCATGTGTCTGCACATCATGTTGCGCCAGTTGAGGCGCAAGCCGGACAAGCACCGAACCGATCAGCTCTTCAATAAAATAAGGCTGTTTGTTCAATTGAAAATTAGCGGATTCCAGACGTGTTACGTCCAGCATGTTCGTAACAATACGCGAAAGGCGCGTCGCTTCCTGGTTGATTGAAGCTCCAAGCTCACGCAGTTGATCGCTGCTGAGCCTGCTTGCGTCAGTAGCAATGATGCCGGATGATCCCGTAATGGAAGCAAGTGGCGTGCGCAGATCGTGCGATACGGAAGAAAGCAGCGTATTGCGCAGTTTCTCCCCTTCCGCATCCACACGCAGCCTCTCCGCCGTTTCCGCTGCGTTGGCGCGTTCCACTCCCGAAGCCAGTAAGTTCGCAAACGTCTCGATAAGCGAACGCTCTTCCGGGGAAAATCTCGCTGTACTTTTTCGCGGAATGACGCCCAGGACACCCACAGTGCTATCTGCCGTCACAAGCGGAGCATAAAACGCATCAGCGCTGGACATGGTATCGGTGCCGAGTCCTGCGGGCCGCGAATTACTGAAACACCACTGCACAAGACTATTTTCCTTAATGACATCGCGTTGGGGAAGGCTCCCCCACACAGGCATCAATATGTCATCCGGGCCGGGAAGACACACAACAATTTCCGCCCCGATTGAATCACGTATATGACGCGCAGCCACTTCAGAAAGCGCAACGTGACCGCGTGTAGCAGCCATTTCGCGCGTAAAGGCGTAAAACATCTGCGAATGACGCTCACGCTTACGCGCAAATAAAGCCTGCAGTCGTAACCGGGAGGCATAGGAATTGATTACAAGACTCGTGGCCAGCATGACCGTCAGTGTCATCCAATAGGAACGGTCATAGATCTGCAGTGTGTAAAGCGGCTCGATGAAAAAGAAATTGAGACAGGCCGCACTGAGCAGCGCATACATCACGGAGGGACCTCGCCCTAATCTCGCCGATACCACGACATTACCCGCAAGATAGATCAGCACTTCGTCAATGGGCTTGATGAAGCCCCTTGCGCCTACCCCAGCCAATGTACATAGCGCGATGATCAGCATTGCTTGCAGATAAAGTGCTGGCTTAAACTGCACCAGTTCATTCGCACGTTCTTGCAGGGAGTGTTCAGGCATATCTCCGGTAATCACATAAACATCGATAGAACCACTCTTACGGATGACCTTATCCGCTAGCGTGCCGAAGACTATCTCTCGCCAGCGCGGCTTATTATGCTTGCCGATGACGATCTTAGTAATGCCATTATCGCGCGCATAGGCCATGATCTCATCAAGCGCATTCGTGCCCTGGAGCACTACCGTTTTACCACCGAGCCTTTCCGCCATGCGCAGATGCGATTCCAGCACTTTTTTCTGTTCATCACCAAGCTGGTAATGACGCGCATTTTCAACATAACCAGCCGTCCACGGAGCCTTAAACGCTGCGGCAATACGTTTGGCCGAACGCACCAGCGTTTCCGATAACGGATCAGGCCCTACACACACCAGCAGCTTATCCGCCACCGGCTGCAAGCCACGGATGCCTTCGCGGATCTTATAGGCATCCATCTGTGCATCCACACGCTCCGTCGTACGGCGCAGCGCCAGTTCCCGCAATGCAATCAGATTGCTTTTCTTGAAGAAATGCTCGGCTGCGCGTGTGCGGGCCTGTTCATTGATATAGACCTTGCCTTCACTTAAGCGCTTAAGCAGTTCATCGGCATTGATATCGACAAGCACGACATCTTCCGCGTTATCGAACACGGAATCGGGAACCGTTTCTTTCACCCAGACACCGGTTGTGCCTGCGACCATATCATTCAGGCTTTCCAGATGCTGGACGTTCAGCGTCGTATAAACATCAATACCTGCCGCCAGCAGTTCTTCCACATCGTTCCAGCGTTTGGCATGACGCGAGCCGGGAGCATTCGTATGGGCAAGTTCATCCAGCAGCAAGATGGCAGGCTTGCGATCAAGTGCAGCATCGATATCGAATTCCTTGACCGTCATGCCCCGGTAGGAAAGTTCTTTCTGGGGGATAACCGGCATTCCCTCCAGCAGCTTAAGCGTCTCCGCCCTGCCGTGCGTTTCCACCACACCTGCAACAATATCCACACCATCCAGCAAAAGCTGATGCCCGGAAGCCAGCATCGCATAGGTCTTGCCGACGCCTGCACAGCCGCCGAAGAATATCTTAAGTTTACCGCGAACAGCACTGCGCTCCTCAGCTTTGATCTTCCTGAGGAGTTGCTCCGGGTCAGGCCTGTTTTCGCGTTCATTCACGCCTATAGCTTACCATCAAGATCAAGGTTTAGCATTAAAACATTGACGTGCGGCTGGCCCAATATACCGAACTGCCGCCCTTTCGTATGTTTCTGAATTAGCTCTTCTATTACTTCCTCGCTCATGCTCCGTGCCCGCGCCACACGTGCTGCCTGGTAATGCGCTGCTGCCGGGCTGATATCAGGGTCAAGGCCACTGCCGGAAGCCGTTACCAGATCCACAGGGATAGGGGTATTATTACCAGGGTCAACTTTCTTCAACGCTTCAATACGCCCTTGCACAGCCTTAAGCAAATCCGGATTCGCCGAGCCTAAATTGCTGCCACTGGAGTTAGCAGCATTATACGACTGCGGGCCCGTGGCCGAAAGCCTACCCCAGAAATATTTCGGATCGGTAAAATTCTGGCCTATCAGCGCAGAACCGAGAATCTTGCCGTCACCGGCTTTGATCAGGCTGCCTTGCGACTTTACAGAAAAGAGGGTCTGATCAATCAGGGTGACTGCTAGAGGATAGGCTCCGCCAAAGAGCAGGGAAAAGATTAGGAACAGTCGGAAGCTGGAATGAAGATACAGGCTCATGCGATCCCCGTGAAGGTCAGAATAATATCGATTATTTTAATGCCGATAAATGGCACGACCATACCGCCTACGCCATAGACAAGGATATTGTAATGCAGCAACGCCAACGCACCGGCGGGACGGTATTTGACGCCCTTAAGCGCCAACGGAATCAGGAACACGATAATTAGTGCATTGAAAATAACGGCGGAAAGAATGGCCGAAAGCGGCGAGGTAAGCTCCATAATGTTCAGTGCCTTCATCGCCGGATAAGTGCTTACAAACGCCGCCGGAATAATAGCGAAATACTTGGCGATGTCATTGGCAATGGAAAACGTCGTAAGCGCACCGCGCGTCATCAGCAACTGCTTGCCGATCTCAATGATCTCGATCAGCTTTGTCGGGCTGGAATCCAGATCCACCATATTACCTGCCTCCTTGGCCGCCTGCGTACCGGTATTCATGGCAACCGCCACATCCGCCTGCGCGAGTGCTGGCGCATCGTTCGTACCGTCGCCGACCATGGCAACGAGTTCACCGCCTTCCTGCATTTTGCGGATATAACGTAGCTTCGTCTCCGGTGTCGCCTGCGCGATAAAATCATCCACGCCTGCTTCCCCGGCAATGGCTGCCGCTGTCAGTGGATTATCGCCTGTGACCATGACACTCTTGATGCCCATCGCACGCAGTTCGGCAAGACGCTGCTTAATCCCACCTTTAACGATATCCTTGAGATAAACGACACCAAGCACTTTCGCATTCTCGCATACAATCAGTGGCGTACCTCCCTGACGCGAAATCTGTTCGCTCTGACGTATCACCCCCGCAGGCATGACGCCTCCCAGCGAAGCGACATGCTTCGCAATCACATCGCCCGCACCTTTAAAAATATGACGCTCGCCGATAGTGACTCCGCTCATACGCGTCTCAGCGCTGAAAGGTACAAAAGTCGCCCCCAATGCAGCCCATTCCTTTTTCTGCACGCCATATTTACCATGCGCAAGCGCAACGATGCTTTTGCCTTCAGGTGTTTCGTCGGCCAGTGAAGCGAGCTCTGCCGCTTCTGCAAGTTCCTGTATGGGAACAGCTTCAGCAGGAAAGAAAGCATCCGCCTGTCGGTTGCCAAAAGTGATCGTCCCGGTCTTGTCCAGCAGCAGAATATTGACATCTCCAGCGGCTTCCACTGCCCTCCCGGATGTCGCAATAACATTAGCGCGGATCAGGCGGTTCATACCCGCAATACCTATAGCGGACAGCAATCCGCCAATCGTTGTAGGAGCAAGGCACACCAGCAGTGCTATGATCACTGTGATACTAACCGGGCTTCCCTGCCCTGCTTTCTCCACACTGTAAAGTGAGAATGGCAGCAACGTGACGCAGGCCAGCAGAAAAATGATCGTCATTGCGGCAAGCAGAATACCAAGCGCAATTTCATTAGGCGTTTTCTGGCGTTTTGCGCCCTCGACTAGGGCAATCATCTTATCAAGAAAGCTTTCGCCCGGATTAGAGGTGATGCTTACAATGAGCCAGTCAGAAAGCACACGCGTGCCACCTGTTACAGCGTCACGGTCTCCACCTGATTCGCGTATGACCGGAGCACTTTCTCCGGTAATGGCGCTTTCATCGACCGAGGCAATACCTTCCAGTACCTGGCCGTCACCGGGAACAGAATCGCCAGCCTCCACCAGCACGAGATCGCCTTTACGCAGCGCACTTGCTGGCACCGCAGCCACAGAACGGCTCGCACGATTAGTGAGCTTCTTAGCCATAATATCCTGCCGCGCTTTTCTAAGCGATTCGGCCTGTGCCTTACCCTTTCCCTCCGCCACTGCTTCAGCAAAATTGGCAAACAGCACCGTGAACCACAGCCATATGCTCACAGCCGCAATAAACCATGAAGGTTCCGTCCCTCGCACATGCAGACTATAAATAAACAGCATAAGCGTCAGAACCGAGCCCACGAAGACAACAAACATGACAGGATTGCGTGCCTGATAACGGGGAGTCAGGCGAAGAAGCGATGCCTTCGTCGCCTCAATAAGAGCTGTGCGTGTAAGCAAGGTATCGGAACGTGTTTTCATAAAACCTACTGCATCAGGTGGAGATATTCCGCAACCGGCCCGAGCGCCAGCGAAGGCACGAAGGTCAACACACCAACCACGATGACTACACTGACTAGGAAGAATACAAAGAGCGGTGTAGCCGTCGGCAATGTGCCTGCAGAAATCGGAACGATATTCTTCTGCGCAAGCGACCCAGCGATGGCCAGAACAGGAATCATCACAAAGTAGCGCCCGAAGAGCATCGCAAGTCCAAGGGCGGTATTATAGAATGGCGTGTTGGCACTGAGTCCGGCAAACGCACTGCCGTTATTATTGGCAGCAGAGGAAAACGCATACAGAATTTCACTGAACCCTTGTGCACCGGGATTGGCAACGCCTACCTTGCCTGCCCCCAAGAGCACCGCAATCGCCGTGCCAAGCAAGGCGGCAAGATGCGGCGCAAGCACCGCCACGGATGCCATTTTAATTTCAAACGCATTGATCTTCTTGCCCAGATATTCAGGAGTGCGCCCTACCATCAGCCCGGCAATAAACACCGTCACGATAACGAACACGATCATGCCGTAAAGCCCGGAACCGACGCCTCCATAAATGACTTCTCCGAACTGGATCAGGATCAGCGGCACCAACCCGCCCAGAGGCGTGAAGGAATCATGCATAGCATTGACCGAGCCGTTGGAAGCCGCTGTGGTCGCCGCAGCCCAGAGCGCGGAATTAACCACTCCGAAGCGCTGTTCCTTGCCTTCCATATTACCTGCGCTTTGTTCGATATGCAGCGGCGCGAATTTTGGATTACCCATCTCTTCCTGCACCACGCCGAACAGCATGAACGGTATCAATATGATTGTCATCGCGGCGAGGATCACCCAGCCCTGCTTCGTGTCGCCGACCATTTTTCCGTAAGTGTAGCAAAGCGCTGCAGGGATAAGCAGGATTGCCAGCATTTCAAGGAAGTTGGAAAACGGCGTCGGATTTTCAAAAGGATGCGCAGAATTCGTATTGAAGAACCCGCCCCCGTTAGTGCCTAGCTGTTTGATTGCCACCTGCGAAGCCACCGGCCCCACAGCAATCGTCTGCGAAGCGGAAGGAACATCAATATACGAGGAGAAAGTCTGCACCACGCCTTGTGAACCGAGCAGCACAGCCCAAAGCAGCGACAGCGGTAGCAATATATAGACGCAGCCGCGCACGAGGTCGGCCCAGAAATTGCCGATACCTCCCGCCTTGCGTCCTGTGAAGCCGCGAATCATGGCAATCAGCACCGCCATACCCACACCCGCCGACAGGAAATTCTGCACTGTCAGCCCCAGCATCTGCGACAGGTAACTCAGCGTAGATTCGCCGCCGTAAGACTGCCAGTTGGTATTCGTGATAAAGCTTGCCGTGGTGTTAAAGGCAAGGTCCGGTGAAACGCCTGCCATATGCGAAGGATTCAGCCCTACCATACCTTGCAACCGCAGGATGGCATAAAGCCCCACAAAGCTCACTACGCTAAACCCTATCAGGGCAAACGCATATTGTTTCCAGCTCATATCCGCCTGCTCGTCGATGCTGGATACGCGGTATAGCAACCGCTCCAGCCAGCTAAGCGGCATAGAGAGCAATGTGCGCTCGCCACTATAAACACGCGCCATGTAACCACCCAACGGCTTCACACTGGCGAACAGCACAGCAAAATAGAGCGCAATCTGCACCCAGTCATTGGCGGTAAGGATAAAAAGATTCATGGAAACAGTTCCGGCTTCAGCAAGGCGGTGAACAGGTAAACAAGCAGGGCAAACGCTATAATTCCGGAAATAACATAAAGTATAAGCATGTTATGACCTCAAGAGCGAATCGCTGAACCACACGAAGCCCAGCAACACGGCAAAAAAGATTAAAGCGATGATAAGAAAAACAATGTCCATGCCACAACACTAGCCCTGAGGGCATATCGGCAGTGTAAAATTGCTAGGGGCAGGTGTAAAAATTATGTAAAAAGGATAGAGAACTTATAATAAAACTAGCGGGACTAAGGGAGCTTGTCTCAAACTCTCCCCGCATGATTTACCCATTACTTAAACCATTTTGGGCAATTCTTCGACACCCCCAAAGCGTATGCGAATGGCGCAGGTGATATTAATCAGTAATTAAAGACACTGTGTTTAGGATTTTCGCTTCTTTCGTTTAGTGCGTGGTGCTTGCTCTACCACACCAGGACCAGGAGTGACTAAAACCCGAACATTAGCATTTGGAACTTTATGCATTAGACTTGCCACTGTGACTTTCTTTTCCTTTGCGTCCTGAATAATTTTGTACAAATCCTCACTGCTAATTGTTTTTCCTTCATCTGCCATAATTAATGTATCAATCTTAAAGGGAGCGCTTTCTTCTGAGGATGCTTCAGGAACCGTCGTATTGACGATATGCTCGACGGTCTCATCTGTAAGAATATCCTGCATTCCTTCTCCAAACGGAAATTTTAATTTTATAGTACCAGGTGCAGTTCTCATTGCTTCGATGCTGATGATCTCGTTCTCTTTAAAAGGTATATGAAAATCGCTATAATCAATGAATGGGCGGTTATCGATCCTCATCTGAAAATGGTAATGCGGATGTGCTGCGTGATTCGATTCTGAATGTCCCAAATAATCTGATTCAGTACACGAAAATGACCATTCAAGATTTTTGTAACGTATTGTCGTTTCAAAAAGCTTTCCGGTTCCTTCCTCGGACATATCATTAATATTACGAGCAAAGGCTTCTTCATTTGCTACCCAACGGAGATATGTTTGAGTCTGAAAGAACCCATATTTCTTAATGAGGGTCAAAAAATCACTTTTCTTGAATCCACTAGGCTTTAATAACCAGTGGAGACAAGGTATATTGGTAGTAAACGAAGCAAGAGGTTTGTGGCATAGGTAGCAACTTCTATGATGAAAATCATTCCGAAATTGCCTATGCTCCGCTTCAGCCTGCTGTAATTGGAGTTGATTACCTCTTGTGCGTTCAGCTTGCGGTAATGACTCCAGAAACTTGGCAAAATATTGGCCTTTTTCTCTGATCTTCTCGTTCATTTTTTGTCACTCATTAAGCTACCCAGCTTGTAGCAATAGCACCGGACATCGCTGGACATATTTTTGGATTCTATCGGACTGCAAAAAACATAAAGCTGGCGGTGAGGGGTCAGACTAACATTTCTTTGAACCTGCCTTCTCCCCTCATCTTTCAAAATCCATCAAAAAAATCTACTCACATTACTACTCGCATAATGGGTGGCTTCTGATGGACAGAATCGGATGTTACCGATCTCATGACATTCTGAATATACTTCATGAGATGAAAATTAAAAGCTTCTAATGCCTCCCCAAACACTAATGCGTTTTCGCACCTGAAACGTCCGAAGCATCCCACCCACCTCCAAGCGCCTGAATAAGTGCTACACTGGCATCAAGTCGGTTCTGGCACACCATCAATAAAGTCTGTTCATTGGCAAGGGCTGCAATCCGCGCGGTCAGCACATTATTATAAGCAGCTGTGCCGTTCGAATACTGGTTAAAGGCTAGTTGCTCCTTCATATGTGCATGGACGACTGCCGCATTTTGTAGCTTGCATTGTTGTGTCAGGAGTCGCACGTTTTTGCCGGATACGGGCTTCACGCGCCCCGGCATCGAAGGCGGTTTCCGCAAGTTGCGGGCCGATCGCCCAGAATTCGCCGGATGCCGCAAACAGCTTGCTGAGGCTCATGGAGTCGTAACCGATGGAAGCGGATAGCGGAAGATCGGGAAACCATGCGGCTGTCGCCACTCCGATCTGTGCATTGGCCGCTGCCATTTTTCGCTCGGCGGCGGCAATATCAGGACAGCGTTCCAGTAGAGTCGATGGCAGACCTACCGGAATATCCGGCACATGAGCAGAGAATTTCTGCGATTTTAGCGAAAATTCCGCAGGAGGCTTTCCGATAAGAACAGCAATAGTGTGCTCAAGTCTCGCACGTCTGACTCTGGCACTGGCGGTACGTGCTTCGGTATTTTCAAATTGCATCCGGGCAGTCAGGAGGTCGGCTTCTTCTGCGGTTCCCGTGTTGTACTGATGCTGTGTGATACGTAGTTCTGCTGCTGAATAGGCGCAACTTATAGCAAGCTGGATGCGTGCCAGATTTATCCACAGGTGATGAATACCGGTGAATGGGAATCGAACCTAAAATGATACCGATACACGTACACGGCTGGTATTTCACCTGCACGACAGAATGTCTTTGCGATGGTACTTGACCAGCAGCTCTTGCAGTTCGTGCGGGTTAAAGGGTTTTGATATATAATCGTCCATGCCGGCTTCCAGGCATTTTTCCTTATCGCCCTTCAGGGCATGTGCGGTCATGGCGATAATGATCTGATGCGGCCAGTCTTTTGCTTTCTCAAGTGCGCGAATATGACGGGTAGTCTTATTGCCATCCATGATCCGCATTTCCACATCCATTAGGATAATGGAATATTTTCCGGGAGAGAATTTATCCAGAGCTTCCTGTCCGTTGCGCGCCAGTTCATAGCGGTAGCCGAAATGCTCGAACATCGTTGTTGCCACCAGGATATTGGCTTCATAATCCTCCACCAGCAGCAATGGCAGTTTTTTGATATTGGCGCCCATATCCAAATAAATGATATTTTCCTGATAATGTTTTTCACTGGCGCTGGCACTTGCCTGCACGGGAAGGTGAAGATGCAGGACAAACGTGGAGCCCTTGCCAACTGTACTGGCTACGGTAATGCGGCCATCCATGTTTTCTGCCAGTGCCTTTGAAATGGCAAGCCCAAGCCCGGTGCCACCATATCTGCGGCTGATGGAGGAATCCGCCTGAATAAACTTTCCAAAGATTATCTTCATTTTGTCTTTAGGGATGCCGATTCCGGTATCCGTAACCGAGATAGAAATTTTCTTCTTTCCGTTTCCTTTTCCGCCATTGGCAAAGACGATCGTGACTTCTCCTGTGGCTGTGAATTTGATCGCGTTGCCGATCAGGTTCAGCAGGATCTGCCTGATGCGGCCACTATCGCCGATAAATGTTTTGTAGAGTCCCGGATCGTAATGCAAGGTGAGGGCGACGCCCTTCTCCTGTGCCTTGACTGACATGATGCTGACTATCTGGTCAAGCAATGCGACCATGCTAAAAGGTTCATGCTCTAGGTCAATGACTTTGGCCTCAATCTTATCGATATCCAGCAGATCGTTGATCATTACCATCAGTGCTTCGGCGCTGCTTTGCAATACGGTTACATATTGCTTCTGCCTGTCGTCGAGCCTGGTAGAGAGGAGGATATTAGTAAGACCTATGACTGCGTTCATCGGTGTGCGGATTTCATGGCTCATATTGGCAAGGAAATCCGATTTTGCCTTATTGGAGGCTTCCGCTTTCAGCGCGGCATGTTCCGCTATGGTTTGTCTTTTTTCGGCTTGTCTTTGCCTGGTTCGGGCCTTCGTTACAGGTGTTTGTTTGTCTTTTGAAGCGCTGGTTAATTTTTTGCGCGACACGTGTTTGGTTTTTTCCATAAGCAATATCTGTCCTCCATGTTTCAGGTTCCAGCCAGATTGCATATCTCTATGCTTGGCCGTTCACGTATTCCTGGAAAGCAGAACAGAAAAATAAGCGCCACCGGCATGCAGAAGTAATATGCGCTTACTGAGCGTATGGGGCATCGCAAATAAAAGACAGATGTGTTTAAGGAAAACCACGCGGGCCGCCGTTCTGAGAACATAATATACTTGAAGTTGAGACAAAGATATCATGTGGTTGTACGGAAAGATAGAGAAATCAGTTATAAAGCACGTCCCGGCTATGCATGCTGCAGACCGTCTCCTTTCGCAAAGAGACCGCCTGCGCGTTGTTGCGGGTATTATGGATTATGAATCCGGGAGATCTTGGTACCCTCGATACTGACGCTTGCCATCAGCCCCTGCTGGTCGAAGATGAAAGCATAGGCGTCATTTTTCAGCGTTGATGATGAGAGGTTCTTGGCAACGCCTTCATTGACAACGACCACTGTCGGGCCGACTCCCACTTCCCAGCCATGTGTCTGGTGTACATAATGCACCGCCTTATCGTTCATAAGGAAAACGACATACCCGTAAGATTGCGCGCCTGCCTGCAATCCCCAGGATGCGGTAACGGAGTTATAATAGCTATCGACTTTGGTTCCCTGCTTCAACACGCCTTCGCCGTAGGCGCCGCCAAACACAAGACCGGCTTTAACAATATTGGGAAAGATGAGCACAGCCTTTGCATGCTTGGCCACCTTGGCGGCGAGAGGATTAGTGGATTCAAGCATATGTAGGGCCTGATCGGCATCCGTGTTCAGGTCATCTGCCGTTTTGGCATGTGCATCATCAGGCATCCCACCGGATACCACGAGAAACGCCCCGATTACGATAAATGCTCCAATCACAAGGACCAGCATATTGTGTTTTAAATGGTTCATAATTTTCTCCATGGGTAATTGAATCTTCAGTCAGACAACTCAATATCAGCCTGGAAATATTCGATCCGTGCGCCAGTTCTCTCCATAATATCTTTTTTGCGTCAGGGTACCGCCCCCGCTGATTTCAGTCAGGCAGGAAATCTTTACGCAAAGCATAGCTGTGACAATGCTTTCCTACATTGTTTCATTACGAAGGTCTGCGCATGCTGTCATCAGACAACGCACGAAAGAAACCATTATGCCAATGAAGTATAAAATATTTTTAGCAGTCACGGCATGCTATCTGTTCAGCTGCTCGGTTGCCGCCGCGCAGATGAATAAGGCGGCACCCCCAGTTATTATCGCTCCGGCTCCGGTCTATGTGTCGCCGTATCCGAGCTATTACGATCCGGGACATAGAAGGCATGATTTTGAATATTGGCAGCGCCAGAGATCATCCCGGCATCATCTGCCCGCGGACCGTGACGGCTCCGGGCAACAGGAACGCGGAGAATATGAGCATCGCCGATAACGGCAATACACAAGCTAGTTAATTATCGCGTCCAGTCACGTACAGCGTTCACCTACACCGGAAAGGGTTTTTATGCTTTCAACCATACTGCTCATCGTCCTGATATTCTTTCTCATCGGCGCCTTGCCGACCTGGCCGCATAGCCGGAGTTGGGGCTATTATCCCAGCGGCGGATTGGGAACCATACTTCTCATTATCATAATTCTGATGCTGATGGGGCGCATCTAAATCACAGGAGGCCTTGCCTCCCAGGGAGCTATTATGACACTCATTACGGGAAGTTTCAGGAATCAGGCCAAGGCCGGTACGGCGCTTTCAGAGCTCTTGCAAACAGGGTTTAATAAGAAGGATGTCAGCCTGATTGTTGCCGATCACGCGGACGGTGCGACATGCACTGTTCCCCTGCGCAACAAGGAAGTCCGGCCGCCGACAGTGACGATGAGTGCATGGTTCGGTGGTGCCTTAGGCACATTGATTGCCAGCCTTGCAACCATTGGCAAGATCATGATTCCGGGATTTGGGTTACTTACGGCAATCCCCGTAGTGACCATCATTGTTGGGGCGCTGGTCGGTGCGGCTGAAGTTTGAACGGTGCCCTCATGGCTACAGCGGCAGCGTATAATAAAAATAACCGCGATGAACAGGCTGTGCTTAACAGGGAAACAGTCTTACTGGCTCATGCTAAAGATGATCGCACGGAAAAGGCTGTCCACCTTGCGTTTCAGCATCATAACGCGACCACGGCAGTCGCTGGATGTAGTGATAACAGGTATTTTCACTGAGATGTGTTTTCGGTTTTATGGATATAGCAGGCACGTTCTTGTCTGCAAAGCAGAAGCGTGTGAGCATATTCTTTCATCGCTTACGGGAATATTATGAATAATGCATGTGTGCGCAATCGTTACCCCATGCGCGACCTGTCAGGAATAAGGTGTGGAGTGCAATGTGCTTCCATCATTATTCAATCGTCATTCCCAGGAGGAATCTTATGCAATATTCAATACCCTCAACGCTGCTTGTTTTAACACTTGCTCTGGCAGCCTGCACCGGACCCGCAGGACCGCGTGGAGACACAGGGAATCAGGGAAATACCGGCAATACCGGTTATACAGGGGCGACCGGTGATACTGGAGCAACTGGTAATCAGGGCAATACCGGGGCAACCGGACAGCAAGGATATACTGGTGATACGGGGCAGCAGGGAGCTACCGGCGATCAGGGCAAAAAGGGTAACACCGGGGCAAAAGGCAGTACTGTTTATAAGGGCCGCCCCACCACGATTATTGTCGAGCCAAACTAATATATCTCAGCAATACACAATTCCGTGCCATCGCAACAGGTGGTGCGGAATTGCTTCCGAATCTAACAACACTTAACCCAAGGAGTCTTACTATGTTTTCTTCTACTAAGGATGCTACCGTTCAGAATCTGCAAGATACTTCTCATAATGCGCGTGAAACCGCTGGAGAAGTGAAGGATGGAATCAGCGCCACGATTGATAATGTCGGGCATAAAGTGCGTGGCTTTGTGGATCTGGCCGGTGAAGAGTTTTCACAGACCGCAGATACAGTGACCGCGCGTATCAAAGAAAAGCCGTTGCAATCAGGTCTCATTATGCTTGGAATTGGTTTTGTTCTGAGCACGCTGTTCATGCGCCGTTCGTAATTAAGAGTTGATTATGGATAGATTCACTGCCTTAACGGCAGCAGGCTTTCCATCATATGACAGCAATCGCAAGCCCTACCATCATCCGCACGATGATGATAGGCTTTGCTGTAAGTGCTTGTTGGGCTCTTTACGCAGAAAAGATGCTGCGTCAGACGCTTCTACCTCTCTCACTTATTTCTGAAGTGATACTTTATGTGTGTAGCTGGTCGTTGACCGCTTTAACAACACACAAGAAAGTATTTTTATGTATTCCCCCACCATCATTACCCATCTGCCGGCTTTTCAACCTATAAAGGATATTGCGCCGTTGCTGGATGCGGATTTTGACCCGTCTGATTTTGAACTTCCGGATGCGGAAGCGTTGTTTGATGATGAGGATACATCCTGTTAGGGTGGTGCCACCAAGAACGTTTAGACCAGTACATGCAACCAGTTTCCGCATGGGAATAAAATATCCGATATTATAGCATGGCATCAACGTCCGGATATTTCGGACAACAGCATTTCAAGGAGGCTATTATGGAATATCGTCCACACCACCCGGAAACGACGGCCAAGGATACCCATACCTTGGATTTTGTGGAGGTCGCGTACATCGATACCGGCAAAAGATCGGTCGATGGGCAGATGGCACATATTCTCGACTATATGCATGGTCATCATGGCACCCGGCTTGCAACGCTATCGGCTTCAGAGGCAGGTATAGGGGCTTTAAAAGATATCAAAAACAAACTGGATTCTGCGAGCGACGCCTTGTTGCGCATGGAAGATGAAAGCGGCAAGTCTCTCGATGCCGGGCAAATGGCAAAAGTGGAATGCTATAGCAAAGAAAGCCAGCGTGTAGAAAAAGTTCTGCAGCAGGCAGAGCATTGTCAGCCGCTGAGAATTCGTACGCAACGCAGTGACGATAATCATTGCATGACCTGAACCGTCAAGCCTCTCTAGTGTTGCTGATCAGCTCGCGCTGAACGGGGATTTGCCAGCGTTTTACAGAAACCTAAATACTGAACATTCTAAAGATTATCACCGCTATCATGGCTTTTTCCGTTCTGCCGATTACAGGCGCGGATTATTACTGGAATAACGGCTTTCTGAATAAGTTTCTCGTAGAACAATCGCTTGCTATCATGGGCACCATATTGGCCATATACATAGCCTCTGCCGCATCTTTTCTGGCAATTGTGATCAATCATGAAAAAGGCGAGCATAACCGGATCTTCAAGGAAACCGTTACCACGCTGAAGCATAACATCATTTTTGTTATAGCCGTTTTCGTTATCCACTTGTTCATGATGGTGGCCACGCATGTGGCTACAGAGCAGGACGTTGCTGTGATTTTATTCCTGAAGGGCGGAAAGGTGTTTACATTCAGCCTGTATCTCTTTGCGTTATACCGGCTGAACTATCTGTTATTTAGCGTCCGGGAAGTTATTAACCGGTATTAAGCGCCAGAACAGAGTAATGGCTTTCCGATAAGCATCACCCTTTATCCACATGGGAATAATATGTTGGGGGACGTAAGATTGTTTTCCATCCGGAACCTTTTTCGGACGTAACAAACAGGTAATTTATGAAGTCCCCCATACGCTACACCAAAGTTGCAGCGCCGCAGGCACCGGCAAAGAACGCTCCGCCGCAGCAAGTCAAACCGGCGGTGAATAAAACGTCCACCGTCAAAGGGACGGCTTCTGATAATACGCAGAATAAAAAGAAATAACCCCTAATCTTGTGCATACAGCGCTCCTGCATCAGAAGCACTGTGCTGCATGTCATCACATCACCAGAAAGAAAATATTTATGAAGAAGATCATTGCCATGGCCCTGATAACAGCGGTTGGGATTGTCGGCCCTGCCTATGCCCAAACCCAGACGGATGAAAATATCAAAACAGATGTTCAGGCCCTTGATAAAGATAATAAAGAGCTGAATGAGCAACGCGATAACCTCGGCAAGCTGCGCGCAGATAAGGCAGAGGATAAGGCAAAGGGTGAAACGACCAAACAGGCACTGGACAGTCTGAAAATCGGTGTCAACAAAATGGACATTGAGAAAAAGGAAATAGAGAAGCATTCGGATGAGAAAGCGCTGGAGCAGCACAAAGAAGACAGCCGTCAGGAAGATAATGCAAGCAAGCACTAGATGCCGAAGCGCTTGAGAATGTGCTTTATTGGTATCTATGCGATTAATTAACTTGTACCATTGCAATATGCCACTGCATTCACACCCGCACAGTAAAGTACAATGACCCGAAACCAAAATACTATACTGATCGTTGATGATGAGCCGCAGATCAGGAAGATGCTCAACATCTATCTGGATGCATCGAACTTCAATGTTGAGGAGGCCGATAACGGTAAGCAGGCAATCCGGCTCGCGGTTTCCCTTAAGCCGGATCTGGTGATACTGGATCTGGGCTTGCCGGATATAGACGGCAAGGAAGTGATTGCCAGTATTCGAAGCTGGTCACGGATGCCCATCATCGTGCTTTCCGTGCGTTCACCGG
Organism: Rickettsiales bacterium; assembly: GCA_035765535.1. Classification (NCBI taxonomy): domain Bacteria; kingdom Pseudomonadati; phylum Pseudomonadota; class Alphaproteobacteria; order Rickettsiales; species Rickettsiales bacterium. Next base: position 655,736 of record DASTXE010000006.1, read on the forward strand.
ATGCGGAAATTGTAGCGGCCCTGGATGCTGGGGCGAATGACTATATGACCAAGCCATTTGGAGCCAGTGTGCTATTGGCGCGGATACGTGCGAACCTGCGTCAGGCTTTCGTAGAAAAAACGGGAGAGCCGCAACTGGTGAATGGTGTCATCAGGATGGATGTGGTGAGCCACGAGGTCTTCCTGCGCGATGAGAAGTTGCTGCTGACCCCAAAAGAATATGGGCTGTTACGCTATTTTCTGCTGCATTGCGGGCGTATGCTGACGCATAAGCAGATCCTGAAGGATGTCTGGGGGCATGCGCATGATGAGGATATACAATATCTGCGCGTGTTTATAAGCCAGCTGCGCGAAAAACTAGGGAGCGACCCTGCCACGGTGGGATATATTGTGACAGAGCCCGGCGTAGGCTATCGTATGGAAAGCCATGCAGCAGTTACTGAAAAGCCATTGCCTTCGCAGGAAAGTGCAAACGGATAACGTGCATATGCTCTGCTTACGGCACAGGCAGTAATGGCACATGGCATTCGCCGTCCCCGGTGTATTAAGGTGTTTTCCTATTCATTACTCAAGGAGAACTCTATGAATATCCCCCATAAGTTACCTGCAGCTCTTATCAGTCTTATACTGTGTGGTGTGTTATTATCCCCTGCGCAGGCACAGGAAGCCGCCTCGCAGGCGCAAGCAGATTCCGGCGGTATTGGTGATGCAGAGATGCAGGATATCGACCATGCTCAGGAAAACTACAGCCTGAAGCTCGTCTTTGCGAATCCGGCCGGCGAATATCTGGCAGATGTTAATGTCGTCATCCATGACAAGCACGGCCAGGTAGTGCTGGATTCCCATTCAGTTGGCCCTGTGTTGCTGGTGAAGCTCGCACCCGGTGCTTACAGCATATCTGCCGGCAACGACACGGAAACGAAAAACAGCAAAGTGATCGTGCATAAAAAGGGTATTGCCGTTCGTTATATTCACCTGAGCGATTCGTAAACTCAGGCATTGAATGATACGAGCATTTTATTCTGCCCAGGATTGCTGGGCAGAAGGTTTGCAAAGTGATGGTGCAACAGTCTCCCGGCCACTCTCATTTCTTGATTCGTTTATGGTGTAAAGGCAAGGTGATGGTAAAGATCGTGCCATCGCCAGAGTCTGGGGTTTCACACCGTATGGCTCCGCCGTGCTTTTCCGCAATAGCCTTGCAGATGGGAAGGCCCAGCCCGGTACCGGCTACTTTTGTATCTTTAAGCATGGTGCGGTGGTGTTTCTGGAATATCGTTGTGGCCATCTTCTTGGAAATGCCAGGTCCGTAATCCCGTATCGTGATCCAGCAGGCGATGTTGTCGCTGGTGACGCTCACAAGTATATTCGTATCGGCCGGAGTGTAGAGTGCCGCATTGCTCAACAGCAGCGCCAGCACACGGCTGATCCATAATTCGTTGACCTGTCCCATCAACTGGCGGGGTAATTCGAGTTGCACGGGATGCTGGGACAGCACGGATTCCATCTGGTGAACGCATTGCCGCACGAGCTGAGCGATATCAATATTTTCATACTGAAAGATGATGCCGCTTTCGAGCTTCGCCATATCAAGAATGTTGGTAATAAAGTTGTCCAGGCGGCGGGCTTCGTTGATGGCCGTGGCGATCAGAATGTCTTTGCGTTCTTCGCTCAACGTGCCTTTGAGCTGCTGATAGATATCCAGCGAGCCGATGATACAGGCGATGGGGGTTTTCAGGTCATGCGACACTGAAGTTAGCAGCATGGCATGAAACTTGTCATGTTCCTGCTGGAGTGTATCCTGATGGGAAGTGGACATGTTGCAAACGACTACTGGAAAGTTGATTCCGACTGTATAGCATGCACCTGCTACGTTCAGAAAGCTACCTGCAAAGCATAGAAATAAAATATTTCATGCCTTGCAGGTATAAAACAGGTTAAGCGTTAGCTGCCTTCTGTTCCGGCGCGGGTTTTGCCTGGCTATCTTTGTCAGCCTGTGCGCCGCTGGTTTCGCTGCATTCTGCTTCCAGCTTCTTCACCGTTTTCTCGGCTTCGTCCTTATTGATGCTGTATTTTGTCTTTACCGCTTCATAGAACTTGTCCGGTTTGGTGGCCTGGAAACCGATTTCTTCATCACTCAGCTTGCCCCATGTCTTCTTAATCTCAGCGCTTAATTTCTGTGACGTGGATTTGCTGTTGGTTACTTCCTGCATAACATTCTCCTTTTATAAGTTTCTGCATAATCTAGGACGGAGAGGCAAAAACCTGCCGCTGCTATGCAGGAGGACTATGTCAGTGAGGGGCTTGGGAAGCCATACATGCTATTGCTCGCCGTCATAAGGATTACATAAAATATTACTGACCGGCCAAAATCATTTCTCATTCAATCCGACAACGTCCCCTTGAAGTAATTTCCCAGTACCGCACAACACGGCCTGTTTGATGGCTGACGTAAAGTCCCTGCCGGGACGCACAAGCAGAAACTCGGTTCCCCTAGAGGTTTCACCAATTTTCTACCAACACCTTCACTTCCCCAGCTCTGATAGCCTTTTCAGTTCGCCATCAGGCCGCGATAGGCATAGCCAGAAAAATGTAAAAAGGATACTATTATGTCTGATGTTACGGAAATGCTTACCATTTACGGCGAGCTTCTGCCAGAGTGACCGACGGGTATTTAGCATCAAAAGCTTTTGTATATGCACTACAAGTTGTTGTTGAAGACTGAGCGCCCCATTACTACGCTGAGTAAAGACGGCGGTATATTGGTTTTGGAATTGTTGAAGGTGAAAAGCATCCAGCTTGGAGGAAGGAACCTGGCCAATCAAAAAGACACCAAGATTATCAAGGCGTTGTTTTGCAGCTTCTCCAAGCTGCGCTGGTGATAAGGCAGTCCGACCTACGAATTCATGAACAAGGTGCATAGACTTCTCTACAGCAGCTTTATGGATGCGATCCATAGTGTTAGCAGCTATACCAATGCCGCCCGTGTCAACAACCAAACCGCGATTAGCGAGATCGGCTATCACCTATGATCTTATCGAGATCAATGCTTGCATGTTGCTGACTCATTAGACATTTTCTCCCTATCCTGCTCTTTTTCTCATATCAAGCCCCAACCAATAGTGGCAATGGCAGGTGTTGGCAATACAGCCAATGACATAGTAGAATGCATTATATCAGCAACACAGACAAGAATAAATGCAAATCATATGGTTAATGTTGTTGGATAAAAATTGCGGGTAGACTTCCAGAATGTCTTAATAAAACTCGGCTATGATAAGTGCCATACCATATAATACGTTTTTTATTGTCGCCCGTTGAAAAAATTAATCAGGGCGATCTTCTTGATGCGTGCTGTTTCAGGTTTTTCAGTGGATTTCATTTTGCTTCTCCTGTTACGGGTTTCCTGATTCCATTGCGGCCCAATTCTTCATAGAACTGTATCAGTTCCGGGATCATATCGCGGGAGCCGGTTTCTTTCTCATACTCCGCTTGCTTAGCTCGCAATTTCTCAGCCCTTGCTCTTGTTTCAGATGGCAAATGAGGAGAAATCTGGGACGGTTTCAGCGTAAAGGACGGTCGCAACGTTATGGCAACCCGCTTTTGTGCAACAAATTGCGGCGATGCGGTTCTGGCCGGAGCCGGATTTCCTTTAGTCCGTTTACGGAAACGGTACAGATAGTTCTTAAGCGTCGCCTTATTAATGGCAATGCCTGCATTGACCAGTACGGCAACAATATCGTCAAGGAGGACACCGGCAGCCAGCTTCTCTTCAATAAGAGGCACCCACAGCCTAATCTGGGCGGATTTCTTTTTGGGTTTCAGTCCGGCTAATGCCTGTTCTATGTCGGGCATTGTCATGCGAAAAATTGCAGTTCGTTAATTGTGTAGCCCGTATGTATTCTGGATGTATACTATTTGCAACTTTTTGCATTCTTTATGTACTATTTCTGCTTTCTTATTGTATTAAGTTGCTCACTATCTGCTTTCTATTTGTTTACGAGCTTCGCTCTGGTATGGGGTACGCTCTTAAGGTCATGAAATTTGCAGCCCTTAACGGCCTGAAATCTCAATACACACCACGCACCTCTAGCGAGGGCATTATTATGCTGTTATATAACAAATAATATAAAGAATGTGATTAATAGCGCTCTATATGCATTATATAGGAATATGCACCAATATGTTGATATAGATACAACAACGCATATAGTAATTACTATAGCGAAGGATGCGGAAGTGCTTATCTCAGAAGTGTATGTACATTACGCAACTTTTGCCGGAATTTTCTAAACCTTTTCGCTGTTATGCATCATGCGGATAGGCGCTTCCCAAACTTACCAGCAATCACGTTCGCTTGCTTAGCAACCGCATCCAGAAAATCCGCATATTCCTGCATCATCTTCTTGCGCTCCGGCAGATACTCCGCCCGGTTATAAGCAGCGCGGATTTTATCTTCATCCTCATGGGCAAGCTGGCGCTCAATCACATCAGGCGAATATCCCTTTTCATTTAATATGGTGCTGGCAAGCGAGCGGAAGCCGTGCCCAGTCATTTTGTTCTTATACCCCATACGGCGCAAGCCCATCAGGACAGTTCCATTGCTGATATGCATGGATTTGCTGGCGGGGCTATGGAAGATATGCTCTTTTTCACCTGTAAGCTTTTGCAACTCTCTAAGAATAGCAAGCGCCTGCTTAGATAAGGGCACAATATGGGGGCGGCGCATCTTCATGCGTTCTTTGGGAATATGCCATTCCTCTTTTCCCCAGTCGATTTCTTCCCATTTTGCTCCGATTAGCTCCCCAGTACGAACAAAGGTAAGCATAAGCAGTTTAATAGAGCGCTTGGTAACATTCTCTTGGAGTGTTTCGATCTTCTCTAATAATACCGGCAATTCGCTAGGATGAATACAAGCATGATGTTTTTCTTCCGCAGCAGGTAATATATCCCTAAGATCTGCGGCAGGGTTATGTAAGCAAATGCCGCGCTGGGCAGCATAGCGGAATACCTGCCCAATAAGCTGCTTCATGCGCTTGGCCGTTTCAATCGTTCCAGTTTTCCCCATCGCCTCTACCACGGCCACCACATCAGGAATGGTGATCTCTGTAATCGGCAAATCACCAATCCGGGGAAAAACATGTTGCTTCATGCGCACAAGGCATTGTGTCGCATATTTCTGATTTAACCTGCCCTGTTTCACTTCCAGAAACCGAAGGGCAATTTTCTCAAACGTGTTTTCTCCCTCACGCGCTTGACGGAGTTTCTGGATCTTCTTTTCACGGGTCAGGTTTTTACCTTCGCTGGCCTGTGCTTTCATTTCATCGCGTTTACGGCGTGCTTCTGCCAGAGTGACCGCCGGGTATTTGCCAAGGGAAATCATCTGGCCTTTACCAAGATGACGATAGCGATAACGCCATAGCTTCCCGCCAGCAGGAGACACTTCCAGCGTTAGCCCCTCACCATCCGCTACCCGGTAAACTTTATCTTTAGGCTTGAGGTGTTTTATCGCAAGTTCCGTAAGCGCCATAGTTCGAATCCCTCCAAAAATCTACTCACAAATCTACTCACATTTTACCCGGCTTGCAGCAAATTGCGCCGGACATCGTCGGACACATGATCCACGATATTCATTGATTTGTCTAGGATTTTTGGACTTTATCGGACGGTAAAAATCATGCAAATGGCGGATGAGGGGGGATTCGAACCCCCGATACGGTTTTGCCGTATACACACTTTCCAGGCGTGCGCCTTAAACCACTCGGCCACCCATCCGTTCCTTTGGCACTGCGCTGCTCCTCCGAGAGGTTTAAGCTAAGCGCACGCCTAATTCATATAGTGGTACTGCTTTTAATAAAAGCAGTACGGTCGCCTTAAACCACTCGGCCACCCATCCGTTTTTGCGTCCGCTGAAGCAGTAAACGCTTAAGGAATTCGTCTTGTGCCAGAACGGCGCAGAATATGCAACCCCTTAAGGGCTTGCCTCAAATTCCAGTCAGTCATATATATAATAATGAAAATAGCGTCTATAAATATTTATCGAATACCGCTATAAATCCTATAGTCAGATAAGCACAGAGCACATAATAACAAGAATAACAAGAGGCGCCCATGGCAAACGACAAATCCCAAAACGTGCAGGACGTGTTCCTTAACACCCTGAGAAAAAAGAAAATGCCGGTTACGGTGTTTTTGTCCAACGGTGTAAAGTTGCAGGGCAATATCACCGGGTTCGACAATTTCTGCATGGTGCTGCGGCGCGGCCCCCAGGTGCAGCTTGTCTATAAGCATTCCATCGCAACAGTAGTGCCTTCCGGCCCCATCAGCCTCTATGAAGAAGAGGATGAAGGCGCGGAAGAAGCGCAATCCTGATCACATAATCGCTTTTTTGCTCGACTCCGGGCGCCCATTGCGTATATAGCAATGGCGCGTTAACCATTATATATTACTATGACTGACCTTTCGCTCATCCGCAATTTCTCGATCATCGCTCATATCGACCACGGCAAATCAACGCTGGCCGACCGCCTTATTGAATATTGCGGCGCGCTGGAAGCGCGCGAAATGAGCGCGCAGATCCTGGATTCGATGGATATCGAAAAAGAGCGCGGCATCACGATCAAGGCACAAACCGTGCGCCTGAATTACAAGGCGGATGATGGCAAGACCTACATGCTGAACCTGATGGATACGCCGGGCCATGTGGACTTTGCCTATGAAGTCAGCCGTTCGCTCGCGGCCTGCGAAGGCTCGCTGCTCGTGGTGGATGCGAGCCAGGGCGTGGAAGCGCAGACGCTCGCGAATGTCTACCAGGCGCTCGACAATAACCACGAAATCGTTCCTGTCCTCAATAAGATAGATCTTCCTGCCGCCGAGCCGGATCGCATCAAACAACAGATTGAAGACGTGATCGGGCTGGATGCAAGCGACGCCGTGATGATTTCCGCCAAAACCGGCATCGGCATCAAGGACGTGCTGGAAGCGCTGGTGAAACGCCTGCCCGCTCCCAAAGGCACAAGAGACAGCGAACTCAAAGCCCTGCTGATCGACAGCTGGTACGATACCTATCTCGGCGTCGTGATCCTCGTGCGCATCATGGACGGCGTGCTCGCCAAAGGCATGAAAATCCGCATGGTCTCCACCGGCGCCGCTTACCAGGTGGAACAGGTCGGTTATTTCACACCGAAAAAAGTACCGGTCGATTCACTCGGACCGGGTGAAGTCGGCTATATCATCTGCGGCATCAAACAGGTCGCGGATTGTAATATCGGTGACACCGTAACGGATGATCGCAAGCCTTGCCCCGTTCCCTTGCCCGGTTTCAAACCGAGCGTGCCGGTCGTGTTCTGCGGGCTCTACCCGGTTGACACGTCCGACTTTGAAAACCTGAAGGAAAGCCTCGCCAAGCTGCGCCTGAACGATGCGAGCTTCGAATATGAAATGGAGACATCTTCGGCACTCGGCTTCGGTTTCCGCTGCGGCTTTCTGGGACTGCTGCATCTGGAAATTATCGAGGAACGTCTCGAGCGCGAATTCAATCTCGATCTCATCACCACCGCGCCGAGCGTAGTCTATCGCATCTTCAAGACCAACGGCGAAATGCTGGAACTGCATAATCCTGCCGACATGCCCGACCCTACACATATCGACCATATGGAAGAACCGTGGATCAAGGCGACCATCATGGTGCCGGATGAATTCCTCGGCAACGTGTTAACGCTCTGCACCGAAAAACGCGGCGTGCAGCTGGACCTGACTTATGTCGGCAACCGTGCGATGGCGGTTTACCGCCTGCCGCTCAACGAAGTCGTGTTCGACTTCTACGACCGCCTGAAATCCTGCACGCGCGGCTATGCAAGCTTTGACTACCATCTCGATGAATATCTCGAAAGCAAGCTCGTGAAGATGAGCATTCTCGTGAACGGCGAACCGGTGGATGCGCTTTCCATCATCGTGCACCAGACACAGGCTGACTACCGCGGCCGCGCATTATGTAAACGCCTGAAAGACCTGATCCCGAGGCAGATGTTCCAGATCGCGATTCAGGCTGCCATCGGCGGACGTATCATCGCGCGCGAAACCGTAAGCGCCATGCGCAAGGACGTGACCGCGAAATGCTATGGCGGCGACATCACACGTAAGCGCAAACTTCTGGAAAAGCAGAAGGAAGGCAAAAAGAAAATGCGCGCAGTGGGCAACGTGGAAATCCCCAAATCCGCCTTCATCGCCGCCCTCAAGATGGGTGACGCGGAGTAAGAAAGCCCGGGACAGAAGCCATGCAATACGCTGCTTTCTTCCGTAATGTGAATCTGGGGCGCAAGAACAGCCCTACCCGTCCGCAATTTGAAAAAGCATTCCTTGATGCAGGCGCAGGCAGTGCCGCTTCGTTCCTGACCAACGGCACTCTGGTATTCACTGCATCCTCGGAAGCAAAGGCACAGCGTATTCTTGAAAAAGCATGCGCACTCCTGAACGATGTATGCAATCTTCATGAACCAGCCTATATCCGCTCGGTTAAATATTTGGCGGAACTGGTCGCCACCGATCCATTCGCGTCTATTGATCCGAAAAGCGTCTATGCATGCTGCGCTTCTTTTCTTCCCGCAAATCCCGCAACATTGCCGAAACCGCCTTTTGAATCCAAACGCAAGGATGTCCAAGTGCTGCATATCCATAACGCAGATGTGCTGAGCATATGCCATAAGATCGGCAATACCCCCGGCAGTCCTAATGCATTCCTGGAAAAACAGCTGAATGTCCCCGCCACTACAAGGAACTGGAATACTATTGTGCGTCTTGTCAGTAAATTTACATAAAAATTTGTCATGCCAGCGAAGGCTGGCATCCAGCCAAGCAATTTACATAAGTCCTAGAGAATATGCCAGACCATTACTGGATGCCAGCCTTCGCTGGCATGACAAGAGCCCCATTGTGAAACAACAATAAAACTTCTACATTGAGCACCTAATTGTTGAGGTGCGATATGTTCAATGAAGAAACCGTTTTTATTCTAGGCGCTGGTGCGAGTTGGCATTATGGCTATCCCACAGGAGAAGAATTGATTAAAGAAGCTCTCAGAAAAGGTATTCTTCTAAAAGATTATTTCCAGAAATCTATGAACTCTTTAGAGCCAGGTCAGATCCGTAACGAAGAAGTCTCCCAATATGTTTTAGAAAAATGTTCTGAATTGCCTGATGCATGGAATAATGCCTACAAAGAGGCCAAAGAATTTGTAAGAAAAATACAGGAAATAGACACCTTAGTGATTGATCACTTCCTATGGCATAATCCCAGTCTTGGGAATATCGGAAAACTAATTATTGCAATGGTGCTACTTGAACGCCATACCCTATCTCAACGTTCAACAGGTAACATAAATAGAAAAGACATTTCTGAAAGAAAGGAGATAAATGACAATTGGTACAGGTTTATCATCCATAAGTTACTGCTTAATTGTCACTCTAGTAAGAACTTATGTGAGAATAGTGTTACATTTATAACTTTTAATTATGATACTTCACTAGAATATGCTCTGGAGAAAGGATTAAAAGCAGTTGAAAGACTTACACTAGAGGATATTACCGAGTTCTTGTCTCCTCCTCCACCTATAAAGCCACGAATTATACATGTGTATGGTAAAATAAGTAAAACCTCCCATATAGATTTCACCGCAACAGAAGCATTAGATAATTTTCAAATAGCGCAAATGGGTTACGGGATAAATATATCCGAGATACAAGAACGCTATAACAAGGCAAAAAAGATAATAGATGCCGCCTATAGAGCATCTAAAAGCCTAAGGCTTATTGCTCAAGATGAAAAAAACCAGAATACTGATGAGATATTGGCCGCAAAAGCGGCAATACGAAAAGCAAAAAATGTTTGTATTTTAGGATATGGCTTTGATGAATATAATAACTCCTTACTCGATCTTTATGACAGCCTGTATCATAAAGAGGGGAAATCTATACTGTTCACCAATTTTGGTGATTATAATCGCATTAATAAAAAAGCATCTTGGATATTCGGTAAAGAAAACAAAATGTTTCTAGCTGGCAAAGAAAGTATATTTGGTAATAAAACTGCTAATCTTTCAAGCTATTATTGCGAAAAGAGCACTCGCAATGTTTATGATGCACTAATGTATGATTTCGATCTTGTTTAATTCTTGTCATGCCAGCGAAGGCTGGCATCCAGCTTCGATTCCGGCTGGATACTCGGGTCAAGCCCGAGTATGACAGTGACCTATAGCAAGCAATCGACCGAAACTATGAACACCTATTACGTATACATCATGGCCAGCAAACGCAACGGAACACTCTACACCGGAGTGACTTCCGATCTGGTCAGGCGCGTGCATCAGCATAGAACCGGAGAGATCGAAGGCTTCACAAAGCAATACGGTATTAAAATGCTGGTCTGGCATGAACAGACAAACGATATTTATTCCGCAATTACACGCGAGAAGCAGATCAAAGCGTGGAAGAGGCAATGGAAACTGGCACTGATCGAAAAGGCCAATCCGGATTGAAATGATTTGTGGGAGACGATCACTGGATGCCAGCTTGCGCTGGCATGACACTTAAATAGTCTGCACCACAGCAGCAGGCTTTTTCTTAAACATCCTGCCTAGCGCAATCGAAGGCCGTTCCACAAACGCGTGCATCACCGCTGCAGCAACGAACGCCAGCGGGAATGCAATCAGCAGGCGCACAGATAGGGAAAGACTTTCATGAAGACCGTATAATATCGTCAGCAGCACCGGCAGGTGAATAAGATAGAGGCTGTAGGATACTTTACCGAGCCAGCGTGCAGGGGCGATAGAAAGCCAACGCTGCGGCGTTGCAAAGGTCAGGCAGGAAAGAATAATATAGGCCGCCACCACCCCGCGCCAAGCTTCCGCAATGGTGTAATGAATATCGATCCATGCACGCGGTACGAACAGGATCAGCAAAATTGCTAACACATGCGCGAAACGCGGCAGCGAGCGCAGGAGTGCCTGAAGTTGATCTTTATAGACGGCAAGTGTAATGCCTAGTACAAAGAACTGCACATAATAAAGCGTGAGGAATACCGCTCCTGCTGCACTCTCAGCCATATAGAAGTTATGGCCGCCATCCAGATAGGAAAATACTTTCGCCGCCGCAAATCCGAAGCAGCATGCCAGCAGCACAGCATATCCGCGCGCATAACGCACCAGCAGCATTAATAGCGGAAAAATTATCGAGATGCGCATCTCGATAATGAGACTCCAGATGGGGGGATTTAGGTCGTTACCCCCCGCTGTCCCAGTCATCAGGAAATGGGCCAGCAGTGAACCTTTCGACACTGGATGCGACCAGTCATCACCCTTGGGTGCGAATTCCGGATACGTAGCCGCCACTGCATGCCACAGCGTATAAGCAAGGGCGATCGCTACGGCAAACGGCAGGTAAATACGGCAGAAACGGCGCGTGATATAGTTTACATATCCGGGCGGCTGCGGCGAAAGATACGGCAGTGCCAGCACAAAACCACTGAGCACGAAAAACACAATGACGGACATCCGTCCCGCAATCAGATAATAGACGGGCGTATAGTCGCACAGCCAGTTATGCTCGGGAAGTGCCGGAATTACATTGTAAAAATGATTCAGCACCACAATTAGCGCCGCCACGCCACGCACGCAATCCAGGACTTCGTAACGATGTTTCATCAACTTAAACTAGAAATATAAATAAGGGTGGCAACCATAACGAGGAGCACCTATTAGCGTCAAGACGGGATGCGGATAGTTTTTATAAATATTGCATAGGCAAAAAGAGGCTCACGCCTTATAAACCGTTGAAACTCGCTTCATTTTATGACAGACTGGCGGGAGTAAATCTCAGGAAGTTTTTGGAAGAAGACCATGGCCGTGTTACCGATAATTGTTGCGCCCGATCCGACGCTTAAGCAGAAATCCGCCCGCGTGGAAGTCGTGGACGATACCGTGCGTGCAACGCTCAACGATATGCTGGATACGATGTATCGCGCAGGCGGCATCGGCCTTGCAGGCGTACAGGTCGGAGTATTGAAGAAACTGATCGTGATCGACGTGAATTGGCGTGATGACGATGCCGCTTCCCGTAAGCCGCTTAAACTCATCAACGCGGAAATCACCGCAGATTCCGACGAAGAAACTACCTACAATGAAGGCTGCCTCTCCTTCCCCGACCAGTATTCGGAAGTCGTGCGCCCCAAGGAAATCACGGTTGCCTACCTGGATGAAAACGGTAATCCGCAGGAACTGAAGACGGACGGCTTGCTCGCCACCTGCATCCAGCACGAGATTGACCATACGAACGGCATCACTTTCGTTGATCATATCTCGCGCCTGAAACGCGACATGATCATCAAGAAGCTTGAGAAAGCGAAGCGCAACGGCGTATTCGACCATCATCACCACCACCACGAACATAACGAATTCTGTAACCACGAATGAGAAACGCAACCATGGTAAAAGCTGCTCGCATGAATAGCTGGAGGCGCCCGGATAAAATGGGCGGCCCGCTTCTGCTCGCGTTCGGCGTATTTTACCTTGTGTTTCATCTGTTTAGCGGCGAACGTGGTCTCTATGCCTTACTCAAAGAAAATCGCAAGCTGGAGATCCTGAGGGCGGAATTGAAAGAGGTACAGACCAAAAATGCCGAAATGGATCGCCGCGTGAAAGCCATGAACTCCGGATCGCTGGACCTCGACATGCTGGACGAGCAAGTCCGCCGCGTGCTCGGTGACGCTTCCCGCAATGAAGTCGTTATCCCCACACAGAATCCTGCCGCAGACAAGGAATAGCTTGACCTGCTATAAATTCGCTCTAGATTAGCACTATATTTGTGGGGATTTGGTTCACTTGCCGCCACGGAAGGCTTAATACTTTCCAAAAAGGTCTAAGTGTAGCGTTTAGTGCGCCACTCCCTGCTCGAAGTCACTTTGAAAGGAATACCCGTGTCACAACTGAACATCAGCGGGCGCAAGCATTATTTATTCACCAGTGAATCCGTATCGGAAGGTCACCCTGACAAAGTTTGCGACCAGATTTCGGATGCAATTGTGGATGCCTATCTGGGAGTTAACCCGGAAGCGCGCGTGGCTGTCGAAACACTGGCCACCACGAACCGTGTGGTGATCGCGGGGGAAGTACGCGGCGCAGATTCCATCAGCTATGATATGGTCGGTCAGATCGCTCGCGAACAGATCAAGCGCATCGGATATATGCAGGACGGGTTCCATTGGGAAGATGCGAATATCGAAGTCTTATTGCATCGCCAGTCAGCGGACATCGCCATGGGCGTTGACGCAGGCGAAAATAAGGACGAAGGCGCTGGCGACCAGGGTATTATGTTCGGCTTTGCCTGCAATGAAACACCGGAGCTGATGCCAGCTCCTATTTGCCATGCAAGCAAGATCCTGCGCCTGATGGCGGAAGCCCGCCACAGCGGCAAGGAGCAGAATCTGCGTCCGGACGCCAAGAGCCAGGTCACGCTGGTTTATGAAAACGGCAAGCCAGTACGCGCCGCTTCGGTAGTCGTCTCCACGCAGCATGCAGCAGGTATCTCACAGAAAGACGTACGCGAAATCGTTCGTCCTTATGTACTTCAGTCACTGCCGGAAGGCTGGATGTGCGATGAAGAGCAGTTCTATGTCAACCCTACCGGCCAGTTTATCATCGGCGGTCCGGATGGCGACGCAGGCCTCACCGGCCGCAAGATCATCGTGGATACATATGGCGGTGCAGCCCCCCATGGCGGCGGCGCATTCTCTGGCAAAGACCCCACGAAGGTGGACCGCTCCGCAGCTTACGCGGCACGTTACCTCGCTAAAAACGTCGTCGCGGCAGGCCTCGCTGAACGTTGCACGATCCAGCTCTCCTATGCAATTGGCGTTTCCAAGCCCATCTCATTCTATGTCGGAACCGAAGGCGGGAAAGTGGATGAAGACAAGCTGGAAAAAGTACTGCAGGGCCTGATGGACCTTTCGCCGCGTGGCATCCGCAAACATCTTAACCTGAACCGTCCGATCTACACGCGCACCGCCGCTTACGGGCATTTCGGCCGCGCGCCGGAAGCAGATGGCGGTTTCTCCTGGGAAAAGCTGGACCTTGTGGACGCACTAAAATCCGAATTCAAGAACGTGATCGCCGCTTAAATCACACTGGAAAACTGGACTTTGAGACGGGGGCTGTTACACTGCCCCCGCCATAATTGCTTAAAGCGGATTAACGATGAACCTTCTATATGTTGCGGCGGGCGGCGCCACAGGTGCTGTCATACGCTTCCTGATGATGAACCTGATCGGCCACAGGATGGGAAACGATTTCCCCTATTCTACGCTCATTGTGAATATCAGCGGCTCGCTCGCCATGGGACTTTTAATCGGCTGGCTGGCGCGCGCCCTACCCGCTAATGCTTCCGATATCAGACTATTCCTGGCGGTCGGCGTATTGGGTGGCTACACCACATTCTCCAGTTTCTCGCTCGACGCTATCACACTGATGGAAGAAGGCCGTATCGGCTCCATGGCCATCTATATCGTTGCATCCGTTCTGCTGTCGCTGGTCGGGCTGCTGGGCGGTCTCTATTTAATAAGGACACTACCGTGAATCAATATACCGTAGAAGAAGCCGATGGCGATATCAGACTCGATCGCTGGTTCAAGCGTCACCGCCCTGACGTCCCGCACGGCATGTTGGAAAAAGCGCTGCGCAAAGGCGATATAAGGCTGGAAGGCAAAAAAGCAAAAGCGTCCGACCGCGTGCAGCAAGGACAGACGATTACGATACGCTTTCTGGCTACTCCTCCCGTAGCAAAGGAAGAAAAATCTACTCCTAAACCACAAAAAACTACCCCTGAAGATGCAAAGATGCTGCAGGATGCAGTCCTGTATAAAGATGCGGATATCATCGTCATCAACAAACCGCCGGGACTGGCGGTACAGGGCGGCAGTAAGATCACGCGTAGCGTGGACGGTATGCTGGATGCATTACGTTTTGATGCCAAGGAACGTCCGAAGCTCGTGCATCGTCTCGACCGCGATACAAGCGGTGTGCTGGTGCTGGCGCGTTCGGCAAAAGCCGCAACGAAACTCATGCATGCTTTCGCCCGCAAGGAAGCGGAAAAGATTTACTGGGCGCTGATCAAAGGCGCACCGGAAATTCCGCAGGGCAAGATCGACCTGCCTCTCGCCAAGCAGGAAGACGGCGATATAGAGAAAGTCAATATTGACGAGGAGGACGGCAAACGCGCCATTACCTATTACCGCGTGCTGGAACGCCTCGGCAAGACATTATCCTGGGTAGAACTGATGCCCGTCACCGGCCGCACGCACCAGCTGCGCGTCCATATGAGCGCCATCGGCCATCCGATTTTGGGTGACGGTAAATACGGTGCGCGCGAAGCCTTTATCGACGGCATGGAGCTTTCACGTAAACTCCATCTGCATGCACGGCGCATTGTGATTCCCGGACTTATCGATGTCACAGCCCCCTTGCCCCGCCATATGGAGCAAAGCTGGGAAACGCTGGGATTGGACCAGTAATAAAAAAGGCAGGCCGAAGCCTGCCTTCCAACCACGAAAGAACCTGGGGGTTAGTTCTTTTTCACGGTTTTATCTTTATCGGTTTTATTGGCTGCCGTGTTCACAGTGACTTTAGCGTCTTTCTTATCGGCAGTGTTTTTGCCTGCTGCAGTAGCTGCAACGGTCGCCTTGGCATGAATGTCCTGCTTCGGGGCTTTGGTGGTTTCAGCGGCACAGGCTCCGGAAGCAATGAAAGCGGCAACGCAGGCTGCGGTCAGTAACGTCTTTTTCATATATATCCTCATAATAAATAATGGGTCTTCCTCTTGGGTAAACAAGGGGAATTAGATCTGTATGTAATTAATTCGTACAGAAATAATAATGCAGTAATATTATTTGTATAAAATAATGCAAGAAAAATGACACAAATTCTGCAGCTACAAAATCCTTATATCTCAGCATTATGAATCTTATTCCGCAGAAACCCGTCATCGCCCTCTTGCAGAGGGCTGCATACAATAGTAGGTTGAATAATCATTTGGTAAACAATATCTGCATTTGATACGATAGCGGAAAAACGGAACACACCTATGCCTGTTAATAAGACAACGGTCACGCAAAAGCCTGACTATGAAAAACGCATCGTGCGCGCTTTGCGGCAACTCACCCAGAAACTGGATGCACACTCCAGGCAGCTACTGGCAAATCACGATGTAACCATGCCGCAGATCATCTGCCTGGATACGCTGACCGATAAGGGAGCCATGACGGTTTCTTCTCTTGCCAGCACCATCCATCTTACTCCCAGCACGACCGTTGGCATCATAGACAGGCTGGAGAAAAAAGGGTTCGTCAAACGCATGCGTGATAGCACGGACCGGCGCGCTGTCTTTGTCGAAGTAACGAATGAGGGGCGTGAGTTCATGATTTCATCTCCGCACCTACTGCACAACAGACTGCGCGACAATTTAAACAGACTTCTTGAGCGCGACCAGGCGCAAATCGCAAATTCGCTGGATGTACTTGTACAGCTTATGGACAAAAAACCGTAATAACGGTAATCAGGAATTAATATATTGACCCCACGGTCGTTATAGCAGAAAATAGCGCGCTTGATTTTTGTGGGACTGAGCAGGATACTGACCTTTATGTTCGGATTAATGAAAATATTACGCAGGGAGACCGACACAGCCGAAGACAGGGCCGGGCTTTCCAGCCTTAAACCGGGTTGCACGGTGGGCTTCGGGTTTATCCCCCAGCGCAATATCAGCGGCTGCCGCATGGAAGTGAAAGCCGTTCAGAGCTACATGTTCGGCGACGATACCTTTCTCGCCTACACGCTCACGGATGAAAATAGCGAGATCAACCTGATTGCCGCCAGGGATACGGATTCGGACAATATGTATCTGTCACTGTCACAGAAAATTGAATCCAGGCTCTTTCCCATGCTGTTCCTGTCCAAGCAGCCCGAACAGTGGTTCACCATGAATGAAGGCGATATCGTCAATACCAGCCTGCGCGTCATGGGCATGCAGCAAAGCTGGGTTGCTCCGAGCTACAGACTGGCCATACTATCCCATGGCTCAGTGCTGGATGGGGACTACCGCGAACTGAAAAAACCTTACAATGCTCACCCCGCACGCCATTTTGAATATGCCCTGCTCGTGGACGACGACAACGAACACGCACTGGAAGCGGAAAAATATGAAGACGGCACACTCATCGTTTATTCTACCGTCTATCGCCCCGCCACGGATATCGGCGCCATTACGCGCCCATCCGGTGATTCGGCACAGTTGTCTCTTCTTGACGATGACTTCCAGAAAACCAAAGCTTTCGAGCTACCGGAGAGGTGGGAAAAGAAATCCTCCGCGGACGTCATTTCGATCAGTGGCGAATCCCTCCCGACCGTTCAGACACCCGCCATGCAGGAACCTGTAAAGGAATCACCCAGGATTGATGCCAAACCGGAAGGTGACTTTATTGCACTGGAAAGTACGCTTGCCGGGAAAGTAATTCGGGAAGCGCAGCAGAATAACATCTCCCTGGCAGCACTGATCCGCAAAGTGATCGACCTGCCGGAAGCGGTAAATGACGAGGTAATGGTCTCATTTTCCCTTTCGGAAGCGGAAAAGAAAGAACTGGCGGACCGCTATAAACTCAAACCATCCGAATATGAAGAAGTAAAGAAGCACATTATCAAAGAATTGCAGCAATTTGTCGGCAACAAAAAATAGGTATGGCCATGGCGGATAAGAAAGACAAAGACGAAGACGAGAAAGAAAAAGACCAGGAAGGTGCGGAAGAAGGCCAGGAAAACTCAGAAGAGCAAGAAGCCGAAGCGAAAAAGAAAAAAAAGAAAAAGATTATATTGATTGCCGTCGCCGCAGTAGTCTTTCTTGGCGCGGTCGGTTCGGGAGTCTATTTCAGCGGCATATTAAAGCCCACCAAGACAGAAACGCTGAATAAGAAAGCCAAAAAACATCATAAAGAAGGCGAAGAAGGTGCTCACGGAAGCAGCGGTTCGAGCGTGAAAGCGGTGAAACAGAATCTGGGCGAATGGACTCCCGGTCCTGTGCCCGGCCATGAAGGTGATGACGTACAATATTACAATCTGCCGGAATTCCTCGTGAACCTGAATACGGGCGGCAAGCAGACCAGCTTTATCAAAATGGAAGTGACGCTCGAAGTGCCGACGGAAGGCGACAACGACGCCATCGACAGCCGTATGCCCCGCATTACCGACAGCTTCAACACGTACTTACGTGAATTGCGTGCGGGTGATATTGCAGGCTCTGCCGGTCTTTACCGTCTGCGCGAGGAATTGCTGCTGCGCATCAACAAGATCATCTATCCCAACAAGGTCAATGACGTTCTGTTCCGGGAAATCATTATCCAATGACGGTCTTCAAAGAAGAGGACAATAGCGCACTCGCAGAGTTCGGTCGGGAAATCGTGCTGACATTGGCAGTGCCTGTGTTAGTACAGGGTTACGCTGAGCTCGTAGCCAGATTTCGCAACGATCATTCACTCGAAAACGCCGTGAAGGAATCCGGGATAGACTCGGCGCTTTCCGCAGAAGGCCCTGAGATGGCCGCGCTACGCAAGGATAATAAGGAACTTGTCACCGCAGCGGAAAAGATTGCAGAACGGCACATGACGGAAGCAGTGCGAAAACAATTTCCTGACCATGCGGTAGTGGGTGAAGAACATGGCTTTACGCCCGGCAGCGATACACGCTGGGTTTTCGATCCTGTAGACGGCACCAGTGCTATGATCCGCTGCGCGCTCGCTGACGCATTCGGCCTTCCCTACCCTGCGCCAACTCCCGCATTCGGAATTACCGCAGGTATTGTCCGGGGCGAGACAGCCATAGTGGGAATTGTCGTTCAGCTCATACCGGCAGCTGGCGAATTACGCATAGGCGACATCTGGATCGGCCATAGCGGTATCGCTACCAATAACGGTAAGCCTGTGCACACTACCGAAGCCGCCATAACGCTGAAGGAAACAACACTTCTGTGCACCGTTCCACAGGTAATGTTTAACACCGCACAGAAATGGGGAGGATTCCAGGCACTTATGGAAGCAACCGAATCCTGCATTACGGATCAGAACTGCATCGGCTTCATGCGCCTGTTGGGCAACAATACCCATATCATTTACGAAGCTGATCTTGCCTATCATGACGTCGCGGCTCTTATACCGATCCTGCAAGGCGCTGGCCTTACTGTTACAAATGCGGAAGGCAATCCGCCTCGTTTTCCGGAAACCGCAATCGGCACAGAGTTTTCCATACTTGCAACCCCTGCGGCTTTGCACCCTTTAGCATTAGCTTGTATACGCAAAGGTGTTCCGGCCGAAAACAACCACTTCGGCAAACATGCTGTCATCGGCAAAGGTTATGCGCAAAAGTTCTCGGCGTAATAACAGCACGTATCAAATCCGAACAATTTAATATTAGCCGATATCAACCTTGAATTACATACAAGGGAGAGATACAAATAAAAAAGCGATATCATAAGTAACACGGACGTCGTTTTGCAAGCACGCTTCATTAATATAGGAAAACGCCTGATAAAAACTATAGCGCCAGCAATTTGCATGAGCGCCAGCCTGTTGTGCCAGCCAGCCTTAGCGACAGACCAACTTGATATTTCCACAGGGTTAAAAACATGGCTGCTGGTCAATGAACGGCCAACAGGAGTCATAAAAGTAGCCGTGCTGTTCGATGAGTCCAATCCTTTATCCAAAGCAGACGCACAAACTATTAAAGACGATATGGATAAAGGAATAGGAATTCCCGGCGGTGTTGAAGTGACTGCAGGTCTGGTTGCAAGCAATGATGCCACTCAGCTTGCCGGAGCCCGGGTAGCCTTTCTAACCGATGGCATGTCGGAAACGGCAATAAGAACTGCCGGAAAGACCGCTCTCAAAGCAGGAGTCCTGACGATATCGACAAATTTGAATTGCGTGGCAATGGAGCAATGCATCATCGGCATCATCTCCAAACCGCGCGTGGAAATCTATTATAGCGCGACAGCGGCGGAGGCAGCGCATATCAGCTTCTCCCCCGCCTTTATCATGCTCGTAAGGCAGCTATAGAATTAAGCTGCCGCTTTACCGGTACGCGTCATACCTTCCTGGATGAGCTTTGCGGCTTCTTCCGCATCCACCCATTTCAGCACTTTTACCCACTTGCCCTTTTCCAGATCCTTGTAATGTTCAAAGAAGTGGGCAATCTGATCGCACAGAATCTGCGGCAGGTCTTTATAGGACTTCACATTCGAATAGAACGCGCCAAGCTTATCCACCGGTACAGCAATGATTTTTTCATCCTGACCGGATTCGTCTTCCATCAGCAGCGCGCCGATCGGCCTTGCACGAACGACTGAGCCTGCCAGCACCGGAATGTTCGTAACGACAAGCACGTCGCACGGATCACCGTCACCGGAAAGCGTATGCGGCACAAAACCGTAATTCGCAGGATAAATCATCGACGTCTGCAGGAAACGGTCGACGAACAATGCGCCGGAATCCTTGTCGATCTCATATTTCACCGGCAGCCCGCCCTGCGGAATTTCAATCACCACATTGATGTCATGCGGCGGGTTTTTGCCTGTCGGAATTTTGCTGATATCCATATTTAAAGTCCTTTAGTAAGTTAATTATTTAAATTGCTCCTACAAAAGCCTGCTGACTTTTGCAATGAGCCTAACGCCTTCGGCGACTGAAGGGTTCAGCCTACTGGCTTCCCCCTTCTCCGCTATTTGCCGTTGCCTGCAAACACCCTATTGAAAATCGTATCCACATGTTTGGTGTGGTAGTCAAGATTGAACAATGCCTTGATATCCTCAGGCTTCAACGCATCGGTCACTTCCTTATCGGCCAGCAGCTCGGTCAGGAAGTCCTTGCCCTGCTCCCATACCTTCATCGCATTACGCTGCACAAGTGCATAAGCGCCTTCGCGCGATACCCCGGCTTGCGTCAGCGCCAGCAGCACGCGCTGGGAGAAAATCAGCCCGCCAAGCTTGTTCATGTTCTTCTGCATATTCTCCGGATAAACGATCAGCTTATCCATCATGTCAGTGACACGGGCGAGCGCGAAATCAAGCGTCACGGTCGCATCCGGGCCGATCATACGCTCTACGGAAGAATGGGAAATATCGCGTTCATGCCACAGCGCCACGTTCTCGAGCGCAGGCAATGCATAAGCACGCACCATGCGCGCCAGACCGCAAAGATTCTCCGAAAGCACCGGATTGCGCTTATGTGGCATGGCAGAGCTGCCCTTCTGCCCTTTGGAGAAATATTCTTCCGCTTCCAGCACTTCCGTACGCTGCGCATGACGGATTTCCACGGCTATATTTTCGACCGAGCCCGCAATCACAGCAAGCGTGGAGAAGAACGCCGCATGGCGGTCACGCGGAATCACCTGACTGGAAACCGGTTCCACAGCCAATCCAAGCTTTTGCGCTACATATTCTTCCACGAACGGTGCGATATTGGCAAACGTGCCCACAGCACCGGAAATAGCGCAGGTTGCTATATCCGCGCGTGCAGCAACAAGGCGCTCGCGGCAACGCGCGAACTCAGCATAGAACCGCGCAAGCTTGATACCGAATGTCGTCGGTTCCGCATGAATACCATGGCTGCGGCCCACGCACACCATGTCTTTGGTTTCGTACGCACGGCGCTTGAGCACAGCGAGCAATTTATCGAGATCCGCAAGCAGCAGATCCGCTGCTTCCTTGAGCTGCACGGCAAGGCAGGTATCCAATACGTCTGAACTCGTCATCCCCTGATGCATGAATCGCGCATCTTCGCCGACATATTCCGCAACGTTCGTCAGGAACGCGATCACGTCATGCTTTGTTACGCGTTCAATCTCGTCGATCCGCGCCACATCGAATTTACCCTTTTTCCAGATGGTCTCCGCAGCCGATTTCGGAATCACCCCCTGAATCGCCAAAGCATCGCAGGCATGCGCCTCGATCTCGAACCAGATACGGAAGCGGTTTTCCGGCTGCCAGATAGCAGCCATTTCGGGACGGGAGTAACGCGGAATCATGATACCAACCTATGAATTATAACTTAAATAAGGTTGCCATCCTTACTACAGAATGGTAGGTTCTGCGAACAAAATTTTCATAGCACAACAAAAACAACGGGTTACATATACTGAACACCTCCGGAACCGGAAGCGCTCGGCAACCGAATATCTTTTGTTATTAGCGTGTTATAAGAATCTTGTACCGGAGTTCTGGTCAATACCACCGGAGAAACAGATAATGGAAATCACACGACGCAAATTCTGTACTTCCATGGCGGCGGTTTCTGCCTCTGTCCTGGTCTCAAAGACCGCACTGGGAGACAGTGCCGTCACATCACATATAAGAAAGGGAAAAAATATGGCTTTTACATTACCGGATCTTCCTTACGCCCAGAATGCACTGGAACCCTACATCAGCGCAAACACGCTGGGCTTCCATCATGGCAAACATCATCAGGCTTACGTCACTAACCTGAATAACCTGGTGAAAGACACCGACCTCGCCAACATGACGCTGGAAGAAATCATCAAGAAAACCGCTGGCGATGCAGGCAAAGCCGGTGTTTTCAACAATGCCGCGCAGGTCTGGAACCATACGTTCTACTGGCACTCCATGAAACCGAACGGCGGCGGCGCACCGAAAGGTAAGATTGCCGACAAGATCAATGCTGATTTCGGCAGCTTCGATAAGTTCAAGGAAGAGTTCAAAAATGCAGGCGCTACGCAGTTCGGCAGCGGCTGGGCATGGCTTGTGCTGGAAAACGGCAAACTGAAAGTGACCAAGACACCGAACGCCGATCTGCCGATGGTACACGGCCAGACCGCGCTGCTCACGATGGATGTGTGGGAACACGCATATTATCTGGACTTCCAGAACCGTCGCCCGGACTACATCACCACGTTCCTGGATAAGCTGGTAAACTGGGAATTCGCAGAAAAGAACCTTGGGTAAGTCTTAGGCCCACCCGGAGGGGGCGAATACGCTATACGCGTATTACGCTCCCCTGCCGTGGGGTTTCGTCAAGGGCGCCAGACCGGCCCTGAGCTTATCAGCGATTCCATTCTCATCTTTACCGCGGGTAATAGCCAGGATCGCTGCAACCGTAGTAAC
Organism: Rickettsiales bacterium; assembly: GCA_035765535.1. Taxonomy (NCBI): domain Bacteria; kingdom Pseudomonadati; phylum Pseudomonadota; class Alphaproteobacteria; order Rickettsiales; species Rickettsiales bacterium. The sequence continues at coordinate 678,930 of DASTXE010000006.1, forward strand.
TACACCAAGTGCCGCTACGACCTTACCCATGAATCCTTTTTTCTTCGTAACCTCACCGGTTGCCTGATCCACTTCTTCCTGGCCACCGCTCTTCATCCCGCCAAGGGTTAAAGCCGCACCGGCTACTGCAAGACCCGCAAGAGCTGCCGTGGTGCCAGTAAGACCTTTGCCATCGCTGCTTTTGCCTGCACCATCGATTGAGCTGCTGGCTCCGATACCGGAAGCAGGAGTAATGTTCATGGAACTCTGTATAACTGAGGTATCCAGCATCGCAGTAAGATCTTTGAATGCCTTCGGATCATCAACCTTATCGCCCTTTTTACCCCAGTCAGTAGCAAGTCCGCTACCGGCAGCCTTCGATGCAGCCACTTCCTCCTGAATTGCCTGGTGGATTTTATGCTTGATCGCCGCCTGCAAATCCTTATTTTTATCTGCCCCATTATTAGCAAGCGCCGTATCATAAGCCCCTTGCACAGCATTTAAGCTATTCCTAGCCTCATCAACTACTGCTACATCAGGTGTTGCACCATTCTTTTTAGCATCTTTAAGAGCAGCCGACTTTTCTACTGCGACTTTCAATGCATCTACCACTCTGGTAACATCGGCATCGATAGTACCACCACCAGAAGGCAGTGCAGCAGCCCATGTCGTCAAATTAGTCGTATAAGACTGCAGATTTGCATTGAATGCATTGGTTTTCTTAATCTGATCCTCAATGCTTGCACCTTTCATCAGGTCTTTATATTCCGCTTCTACCGCAGCCGTAAATTCAGCTTTGTCATATCCAAGTTTATCTGCCTGGTCTGCTGCCTGAGTAATATAGTCCTTTGTACGGCCAGCTCCTTTAGCAAGAACAATATAAGAGGCTGCCTCATGAACATTAACCTTCGTCTTTGGTTCAGCCACCGGGTCAGGATTGGGAACACCAGCTGCACGCAAATCAGCTACTGGAATTTCCGAACCGCCACTGCTGCGTAATTTTCTAATTTCCTGAACAAGCACACCAGCTTCGGTATCACTTATTGATATATTGCCAGCTACTTTGGCTGCCTTATCAAGCGTGCCAGTAAGAGTAGCGCGTACCTCATTGCGTTCGGTTTCGCCCGCTTTGTCAGTGGGCACACCATTCGCTGTCATGATGCGTTCTATCTCTTGATCATTCAGATTAAACCTAGCCATACGCTTCTCCTGCCTTGTGTACTTAAAATTTGTTGTTTAACCGATTTGTCTTATTAACTTCATGATTCGTTATAACATGATTATTAACCCAAATGTGTTACAATTGTGTTAAATTTCCATGAAGGAAATATTACTAATCGCATTTTTTTGCATAATATTTCAGTGGCTTCCGAAAAAGGCAGGATCTTTTTTTATACGATTTGGCAATCACTTACTAAAATAAGCGTTCACGGCGTCCACTACCCCGTGCGTAATTTTATGCTCATAATTTTTGGTATGAAGCAGGCGCTCTTCGTCCGGATTGGTCAGGAAACCGACTTCCACCAGCACGGACGGAATATCCGGCGCTTTCAGCACGGCAAAGCCTGCAAAACGGTGGGTGTGCACCAAAAGATTCACATCGTCCCCGCTCAGTTTCTTTACCAGAAGATCGGCAAACTGGTTGGATTTTGAGCGGGTTTCGCGCTGCGTCAGATCGATCAGGATATCGGCGACGTCCTTGCTCGTGCCGGACAGATCCATCCCGCCGATGATATCCGCTTTATTTTCTTTTTCCGCCAGCGCTTCCGACTGCTGGTCCGACGCGGTTTCTGAAATCGTGTAAACAGAAAGCCCGTCCGCCGACTCGACAGGAGAAGAATTAGCATGGATGGAAATAAATAGATTGCCATGATTCGCACGCGCGCGCCGCACACGTTCGCCCAGCAGCAGGTAACGGTCATCCGTGCGCGTCAGATGCACCTGGTAGCGCCCCGTCTCCAGCAATGCCGCCTTGAGCAGTCTTGCATATTGCAGCGTCAGGTCTTTCTCGCGGCTTCCCGCGTATCCTGCAGTGCCTGGGTCCTGCCCGCCATGCCCGGCATCCAGAATAATCACCGGCTTGCTCTTGGGTTCTTCCTCGGGCGGCTGCGTTGTTTCCGCTGCAGCATGGCTACTGCCTGCTCCGCGCATAACATCGAACACCAGCCAGTAAGCATGGTGCCAGCGTTCAAGCTTGGAGTTCATTACCCGGACATCCGTCACAAAATCGAACACGACGCGCGTCGTGCTTTTATTATAGCGGCTGTAGCGTATTCGTGCGATCAGAGGGTCATTATAATGTTTTGGGAGCCCCGCTCCACTGCGCCAGTGCGCCGGAGGAAGGTCCAGCACAAGCCGCGGCGGCGGATGTTCGACCATGAACAGGTGATAACTCGCTTTTTCGCTGAGCCGGATGCTCACATGTTCGCCCCCCTTGATGGGGCGGACGTGCAGCTCATTGATTTCCAATGCATTTGCTGCCGCAGGCAGCATCCATAAACCCAGAACAATTGAAAAAATACGCCGCATGCCTCATTCGTAATGGACCACCGCGTAACTTGCAACGCCAACAACGTATATTTCTTGTAAAATTCGCAGCCTGTGGCAATGCTGCGCCTATGAATGGGACAACTATTTTCGTCAAATTATAATTGTAGTTATCAATGCAATTATATATAGTCACCCTGCTTATGGAATTTTCTGCTTATTCGTCTGCTGTTTGACCATAACCAGCGCAGACGCATGAGCAGCAGGTATTAATATTTAACATTTTTTGATTTCGGCCTTTATGGTGTTTTCACTTCGTTCAACCGGCATTGATGCAGCAGGACTACGTGCTATTTCGCATGGCGCGCGCATCGCCGTTTCTGATCGTGGAGGAGCTGATGCCCTGCAAAGGCCGGCTATAGGAGTATTTTCATGGTTTTACGACTACTCATTGATTCGGTTCACACAGAGGAAACACGCGTAGCGATCGTAGAAAACGGCCGCATTAACGACTTCGATTTCGTCACATCCGCAAAGAAACAGCTTAAAGGCAATATCTATCTTGCCAAGATAACACGCGTCGAGCCCTCCCTGCAGGCAGCTTTCGTCGAATATGGCGGCGATAAGCAGGGCTTCCTCCCCTTCGCAGAAATTCATCCCGATTATTACCAGATTCCCGTCGCCGACCGCGAACGCCTCATGAAAGAGGTAGAAGCCGGAGAAGACGCGCGTGAAGAAAACGGAGCTTCATCCGAAGCAGCGGAAGAATCCGCGGCTCCTGCAAAAGCGGTTACCGTAAAGCAGGAAGAGCCGGAACCGGAAGAAATTTTCCTGAAAGCAGAACCGGAGATCATCGCCCATCTGCACGAAACACCGGTAGCTTACAGCGAAGCCGTCACGGAAGCGGAAGTGGAAGCACAGGCACATGGAGAAACTCCGCAGCCGATAGAAGGCCCTGCCGTTCAGCAGGAAGTGATCCCCCCCTCTATCACCGAAGCAGCAGAAGCAATCGAACCGTCCGAAGGACAGGAACATAGCGAAACCGCCGAAACCGAGCCGCAGGAAGCACAGGAAATTGAAACCCTGGCCAGCGAAGAAGATGCCGTGCGCCAATCGCGTTCCGCCTCTTTCTATCGCCGCTATAAGATCCAGGAAGTCATTAAACGCAACCAGATCGTACTCGTACAGGTGATCAAGGAAGAACGTGGCAATAAGGGCGTTTCTCTGACCACTTTCATTTCACTGGCTGGCCGCTATTGCGTTCTGATGCCCAATTCCCCCAAAGGCGGTGGCATTTCCCGCAAGATTTCCAGTGGTGAAGATCGCAGGCGCCTGAAGGAAATCTCTTCCGAACTCAAAACCGCGCGCGGCATGAGCGCCATCATCCGCACTGCAGGCATCGACCGCACCCGCGGCGAAATCCAGCGCGACTACGAATACCTCGTTAAATTATGGGAAACCATTCGCGAACAGACCCTTTCTTCCAGCGCCCCTGCGCTGATTTACGAAGAAGGCGATATCATTAAACGCACCATTCGCGATTTATATACGACTGATATCAGTGAAATTATCGTTGCAGGCGAAAACGGCTACAATCAGGCAAAAACCTTCCTGAACATGCTCCTGCCGGGCGACGAGGTAAAAGTCAAATCGTACCAGGACAATATCCCGCTCTTCCATGCCTATAACATCGAAGACCAGCTCAATTCCATGTATGACCAGAGCGTAAAACTGCGCTCCGGCGGCTATATCGTCCTGAATCCGACCGAAGCGTTGATCTCGATCGACGTTAACTCCGGCCGATCCACAGGCGAACGCAATATTGAGGAGACCGCAGCCAAGACGAATCTGGAAGCGGCAGCAGAAATCGCCCGCCAGCTGCGCCTGCGCGACCTTGCAGGCCTGATCGTGATCGACTTTATCGACATGGCCGACTCCCGCAATCGCCGCGCTGTCGAGCGCGCACTGCGTGACGCGCTGAAAATGGACCGTGCGAAAATTCAGCTCGGCCGCATCAGCCCATTCGGTCTGCTGGAAATGTCTCGCCAGCGCCTGCGTCCCAGCATCAGCGAAACCAGCACCATCACCTGCCCGCATTGCAGCGGCAAAGGTGTAGTGCGCTCCAACAGCTCGATTGCACTGCAGGCCATCAGGGCGCTTGAGAAGGAAGCCGCAAGCAAAGCAACAACGGAACTGAAACTCACTGTAACCACGGCAGCCGCACTGGAGATGCTCAACAGCAGACGCGATGCAATCTCCGGCATTGAACAGAAATACGGTGTGAAGATCATGATCGTCGCGGATGACAGCATCCCGCACGGCAATTTCCGCATTGAAAAGGTCAAAGGCGGAAAGCGCCATAACCAGCCTGCTTCCGGTCAGACACCGGTTTCCATGGATCATCTGACGATGGAAGGAATTCCACTGCCGCCGGAAGAACCCACCGTGAACGCAGAAGCCGGTACGGAAGAAGAGACACAGCAACCGCACACTGCCGCATCCGGTGAAGATCGTCCTCGCCGCAGGCGTGGTGGCCGCGGAAGGCGCGGTGGAAAGAATTTCGCCGAGCGTAATGCAGAACGCGGCAACGAATCCGTTCCCGCTAACGAAACGCAGGAAACAACACAGGTAGAGGGTACAGAATCTGGCACTGAAGACGCCTCCGGTCAGGCTCCGAAACGCGAGGAGCGTGGAGGACGTCGCAACAGACAGCGCCGCTGGCGTGACAAGCGCGACGGGAACCGTCCGGAAAATCAGAATACTGGAGCAGAAGCAGCACCGCATTCGGAACATTCTGGCGCCTCCACCCATGCAGCACCTGTAAATCATGCACCGTCAGCCGCACCGCAGCCACAGCAGAACAGCACTGTACTGCCCCTGGACCAGCAGGCCCCGCAGGATGGTAAACCTAAAAAAGGCTGGTGGCGCAGAATTGTCGAAGCATCGTAAGATCGCTTCCTATCAGCCAATAAAAAACGCCCCGGTCTTTCCGGGGCGTTTTCGTTTCTAGTAAGGTCTAGTAGACTTTTTACTGTTTCTCGCGGAAGTTCTTGGCCCAGCCGGGTTTATCTTCCTGCCTGCTGCGCGCCACACTGAGCGCATCGCCTGGAACGTCGCTGGTCACAACCGAACCCGCCGCCACAATCGCCCCGTCACCGATCTTGACCGGAGCCACGAGCGCACTGTTGGAGCCGATGAATGCTCCCGCGCCGATTTCGGTCTTATACTTCTTGAAGCCATCATAGTTGCAGGTAATCGTGCCTGCACCGATATTGGCTTTCGCTCCCACATGCGCATCCCCGATATAGGAGAGATGGTTCGCCTTCGCCCCTTTTTCGAGCGTGGCTTTTTTGAGTTCAACGAAATTACCCACATGCGCCGACTCACCCACATCCGTTCCCGGACGCAGACGCGCGAACGGCCCGATGGTCGCATGCGCACGCACATGCGCGCCTTCGATATGGCTGAAGGAGCGAATCTCGACATTATCTTCGATCTCAACACCCACACCGAATACGACGTTAGGATGGATAATCACATCTTTGCCTATTTTGGTGTCATGCGCAAAATACACCGTTTCAGGATCGATCAGCGTAGCACCGTTATCCATAGCTTTGCGGCGCAGGGCATTCTGGACGAACGCTTCCGCTACCGCGAGTTCTACGCGGGAATTTACGCCCATCAGTTCACCGCCATCGGCCTTCACCACGGCGCAATCATGCCCATCCGCACGCGCATGCTTTACAAGGTCAGTAAGATAGAATTCACCGTTGGCATTCTTATTATCCAGACGCGCAAGCAACGCAAACAGCACACTCGACTTCACCGCCATCACACCGGAATTGCACAGGCGTATACGTTTTTCCTCTTCGGTGGCATCCTTGACTTCAACGATGCGCTCAAGCCCACCATCCTTATTCACCACGAGACGGCCATACGCATTCGGCCCTTCCACTTCCATACCCAGAACGGCCACCGCCAGCTTAGGTGAAGCATTGAGCGCTGCATCCATGGCAAGAATCGTTTCGCGCTGGATGAGCGGTGTGTCACCATATAGTACGATAACGTTACCGGAAAATCCTTTAAGGGCTTCCTCCGCAGCTTTCACAGCATCGCCCGTGCCAAGCTGCTGTTGCTGCACCGCATTGTCCACTGCCTGCCCATAATGATTTTTAACACCTGTGCGCACATGCTCCATTTCCGGAGCTGTGACCGCCACCACTTTCTGTGCACCACAGGAGAGCGCTGTGTCGACCACATGCATCAGCATCGGCTTACCCACAACCTTGTGCATGACCTTGGGCATGGTGGAACGCATACGGGTTCCCTTCCCTGCCGCCAAAATGACGCACGCTATATTTTGTGCTTTGTCTTTCATATCGAACCAGCTATATATTGTTTAAAGAAAGTTAAAAAATAAAACCAAAAAGAAGGGAATTTGCAATGAACTTTTTGTTTTGGATTGCCGCTACCGTCGCTTTGATTTTCACTCCTGCGGCTGTTATAACTTTCTTCTCCCGCGAACGCTACCGCAAACGTCTTAAACATATTGAAATCTTAGTCGCCACCCTGACCACCCAGAATGAGGGATATAAAAAGAGCGCCGACGAAATGAAATCCCTGCGGGACCAGAATTCTGCCTACCTTGAACAAAAATCCATCGCCGTGACCGAATTGCAGGAACTGCAGAAAAAGGTCATCACCGTCAGCAATGAACGCGATAACCATTTGCGCGAAAAGGAAGAAGCCACAAAAGCACGCCTGGAAGCCGAAAAGAAGCTCGAGCTGAACCTGCAGAAGATGGAAGAAGCCGAAAAACGCATGCAGGACTGGGAGTTACAGCGCAGCGAATCGCTGAAAGCGGCCAAAGCCTCTATCCTTGAAGCAGGCGGCCAGCTTTCCAGCAAACTGCTCGAAGACCATAAGCGTGAAGCCGAAGCCGCGAAGAAAGAAGCGGAAACCGCCGTTAAAAAGACCTCAGACGCCTTGATTGAGCAGGTACTCAATATTACGAAGTCCGTTGCTTCCATTCAGGACCAGAACCGCAAGACCGAACAGATGGCCCAGACCGTCTGGCGCGCTCTCGCCTCCCCCGCTGGAGCCGGAAGCCTGGCGGAAGTAGGGCTGGAAAATTCGCTCAAGAATTTCGATCTCGAGCCCAAGCGCGACTATGTGATGCAATACGCCATCCATAGCGACGAAGCCGGAAAACTGCGTCCTGACGCGGTCATCTTCCTGCCGCAGGACATGGTGATGGTGATCGACAGCAAGGCCTCCAAATTCCTGCTGGAAATCGCCGAAGCGGAGGGCAACGAGTCGGAAACCGAGCTGCTGCTGCGCCTGAAGAAGACGATGAATACCCACTTAAACGACCTGACATCGAAGAACTACGCCGCCGCCATCCGCACGCTTTATAAAGAAGCAGGCCGCGCTGACAAGATCAGCCATGTGCTCAACGTCATGTATGTGCCAAGCGAAAACGCCATCAACCACATCCGCCGCGCCGATCCGGAATTCACCCAGAAAGCCGAACGTGCTGGCATTATTCTCGCAAGCCCCTCCAACCTTTCCGGTCTGCTGTCGCTCGCCAAGTTCAACATCGGCATGATGCGCCAGGCCGAGAATCAGGAAGTGATCGTCAACAGCGTGCAGGAACTGCTGGATAATGTGATTACCGTCCTCGCCTATTCCGACAAGGTAGGCCGCGGCCTGAAACTCGCAAACGATTACTTCGACCAGTTCGCACGCTCGGTCAATAAGCGCATGCTGCCCAAGATGCGCCAGCTCGTCTCCCTCGGCCTCAAGCCGAACAAGATCAAGGAAATTCCCGCCAAGATCACGAGCTACGATATCCGTCCGTCCGACGATATGATGATCATTGAAGGCGAAGTGGAAACGGTAGAAGCAGAAATCGCTTCAGCCTAGCCTAGCTGAGAGCGCATGTAATCATGCATGAGCGAGATGATGATCCCCTCGCGCACGCCGCGGTCAGCGATTGTGATTTCCGCCACAGGCCATAATGTGCAGATTGCCTCGAAAATAGCGCAGCCGGAAATAATATAATCCGAACGTTCCGGGCCGATACAGGCATTGGCGAAACGTTCCGACGGACGCATATTAAGAATCGTTTGGGCCGCATCGCGCAGATCGTCGAGCTTGAAACGCATCCCGTCCACACGTGAACGTTCGTAATGCGACAACTTCAGGTGAATCGCTGCGAGCGTGGTAAGCGTGCCAGAGGTGGAAAGCAGTTGCACATTACCGGTCGCCACGGCCTCGCTGATCTTGTTCTTGCGGTCGAACGCACGCAATGTTTTGACGAGATGCCCGACCAGTTCGTCGAAATACATCTCCGCAAATGCCGTGCCTCCGAATTTTTCCGAAAGATTCATCACCCCCTGATTCAGAGAAAGCCAGTCCACGATGCGGTGATCGCACATCAGTTCGGGCGGCGCCATATAGTCGCGTTTAACCCAGAGAAATTCCGTGCTTCCGCCACCGATATCGAATACGAGCGCGTTTTCCGCCTGCGGGGAAAGCAGGCTAGAACACCCCAGGAATGCAAGTTTCGCTTCTTCCTCATTGCTGATGACTTCAATCTCCAGCCCCGTCTCTTTCTGGACCATCGCGATGAATTCGTCGCTGTTATCAGCCTGGCGGCAGGCTTCCGTCGCCACGTAACGCACAAATGGAACCTGCGCACGCTCAATTTTTTTCTGGCAGGTCTTCAGCGCCGTGAGCGTGCGGTGCATCGCTTCCGGCAACAGACGGTTGTTTACGCTTAAACCTTCGCCAAGGCGCACAATGCGTGAAAAAGTATCCACGACTTTAATGCCATGATTGGCACGTACCGGATAAACGGAAGGACGGGCGATAAGCAGGCGGCAGTTATTCGTCCCAAGATCCAGGGCAGCAAAAACAGGCTGATTTTCTACAGGCTGCTCATGAGTGCTTTTTTGTGCTGCATGCGCTGGCGTTCTCATTACAGACATTATTTAATGATGAACACATCCACGCGATCAGCAGGGCCGGACTCGTTCTTGTTACCCAGTGCTTTCACATTGACACGACCGACATCAATCCCCTTTGTCGTCACGAGATAATTACGCACCGCAATGCCGCGCGCAAGCGAGACACGCTTGGGGTAAATACTGACCGCATCCGATCCGGAAGCATAGGCTACTACGTTCGCCCTCATATTAGTATGCGCGGTCAGCTGCGTTGCAATCATATCCAGCTTGGCAGTTGCGCCAAGCGGAAGTTCCGTTGCATTGGAATTAAATACAATACGCTCATCCGGCGCAGTGGCGGAACCGGCAGCGGCTTCGTCCTTATCGGCAGATGCGCCAGGCAGCGGCGGCAATGCAGCGGCTCCGGCAGCAGGAGCGTTTTTCGCACCAGGCAGCGACGGCAGGGCTTCACCGCCGGGCATGGACGGAAGTTCTTTTTCACCCGGAGCAGCTTTTTCACCCGGCAACGGCGGCAATCCTCCGGCAGGTTCTTTCGGCAGTGCAGCCAGCGGCAATGAAGGCGGTTCCGAGTTTACGGCTGGAGCCGGTGGAGTCGGAGCTTTAGCAGCACCCGGCGCAACAGGCGGCAGAGACGGTGCCACCGGTGCGGGAGAAGCAGGCTCTGGCAACGCAAGCGGCTGGACTTTCTGGCTCGGCTCTGGCATCGCAGGCGGAGTTACATCCCCTTTTTTAGCAGGCAGCGGCAATTCGGCATGCGGCGGCTCAGCTGCAACAGGAGCTTTTGGCGCAGGTGCAACCGGCGGAGACACTTCACGTCCCGGCAAAGGCGCAAGCTGCGGCACGTTTTCAGATTCCGGCGGCGAAGACGGCGCTTCATGCGCGGGCGTCACTTTCACTTCCGGCGTGGTTTCCGTTTTCTCAGGCTGTACCGGCGGACAAGCCGTAGCCTTTTTCTTATGTTTTACTGCATGTTTTTTGTGCTTGCGCTTATGCGTAGCGTGTTTGTGCTTGCCCTTGTCAGCTGCAGACTGTTCGCCGAACGGGCTGACGTCAGCCTGTCCCGCGATAGGAGTCGGAGCTTCCTCCTGATGCAGGTTATTGAGCGCATCGAGATTGATTTCTATTGTGGGGCGCATTCTGTACTGCGTGCGCGGATTAAACGCTAAAGCCGTGCTTGCGCTGAACGCTACGAGCATGGTGCAGGCTAACAAAACAGATTTTTTCATTCTCATGCCTTTAATGTAAATATTATGCGCCTTAATATCAAGGGTTTATTTTCTTTGAATTTCTTCGTCAAGCCGTTTGCGAAGATATTTCGTCTGCTTACCCACATCAAATCTGACACCCAGTGGCTCGATTGCCACAATCGGAGCCAGAACCACACCACTATTTGTCATAAAAACTTCATCACAATCGCGCAGGGCGTCAAGTAAAAAATGGCCCTCTTCCACCCTTCCGGGCCATAAAGTCATGACCCTGTGGCGCATAGTCCCCGGCACCAGTGGCAAATCAGGCGCTGGGGTATAAAGCGTTTCATCCTTTACCCAGAAAATCGAACCGGAAGCCGTTTCACAGATACGTCCCTGCCCGTCCAGCAGCAACGCATTATCGCAAGCCTGCGCACGCGCTTCCAGAAGCGCCAGACTATAAAGAATGCCGTTATTGGTTTTGGCAGGAACCTGAGCGCAAGCATAATACGAAGACTGCCATAGCTTGAGCGGTGCAAAAGAAGGATAAGGCCGGGGAATCACCAGCACGATGAGATAGGGTGTACAGCCATCCGGCAAGTAGCCCGAAGCACCTTCCCTGTCCTCCCCACGGGAGACGACAACGCGAAGATACCCCCCTTGCAGCTCGTTGCGCCGGAGCGTTTCCACGCAAATGGCAGGCAATTCATTCAGATCGAGAGCTATATGCAGGGATTCAAGACCGTGCTTCAATCGCTCAATATGTGCGGGTAGATCGAAAATCTTTCCTTCCGCCACAAGCATGGTTTCAAAAAGCCCGTCGCCAAAGCGAAAAGAACGGTCGCGCAATCCCACATGGCATGCGCTTTCATCTTGAAACCCGTCCTTGAAATAGGCTATCGGCATGACTCTATCCAATACAATATTTCCCATGTCACCCGCAAGCCGTTCTTGTCCACGAACCTTTCGCGATACACTGCCTCCACCTGCTGCAGCCTGCGGCGTGTAGTAAGCCCTTTGCGTCGTCCGGCAAGCTTATTCGCCGCACCGATGGCTTTGAGCGCCCGCATGAGCGCGCCCATATCGGCAAAATGCTCGGTCACGATTTCCTTCTGCCACCCTTGCGCATCGGCAAAGGGAGAAACATGCGCATCGCCATCTATGGCAGCAAAGCTTTCGCGCAATTCATGCAGCGTCGCGGCACCAAACGTACTGACAGCCACAACACCCCCTGGCTTCACAACCCTCTTCAATTCCTGCATAGCACCCCGCCAGTCCGGCAACCATTGCAACGCCAGCGAGGAGATAACCGCATCGAAACTGCCATCCGCAAAAGGCAGCGCCGCTATGGTGCCGGTAACAGCGCTATGGCCGTTGCGCCGGGCTATGGCGCACATGGCGGGGGAAAGATCAAGCTGAACGAACCGCCGCCCCTCCAGCAGTTTGGCGCATTGCCCTGTACCGCACCCGGCATCGAGCACCAGCGCATCCGCCGGGACAAGCGGCGCCGCCCACTCCACAAGACGACGCAAGACATGCTGCTGCAGATGCGCATATTCATCATATTGCGCTGCCGCTTTTGAGAAATCCTGCTGTATGCGCTTTATATCAAACACGGCTGTCGATCAGATCTTTTAAAAATACAGAATCATGCAGGTGCGGCGCATGCCCGCAACCGGGCAGCATGATCATCTCCGCCCCCGGCAGATGCTGCGCGAATAATGCGGCCTGCGCCGGAGGAATCACCTTATCGTTCTCCCCATATACAATCACCGTATGCGGAAACCGGCGGAAATGCATGTCTTTGCAGCTGCCCCTCGCCAGTTCATCCAGCCAGTACAAACCATTCTCCCAGAGAGTTTTTGTGCGCAGCAAGCTGCGCGCTATTTGCGACTGACGGTTATCCCCCAGCGCAACCAGCGCCTGGAACTGCGCCAGCATCTGCGATGGATGGGAAACATAGTGTTCACGAATAGTATTGAACTGTTCGATAGACGAACCTGTTCCCTCATCTATAAACTGAAATGGCGCCGCTAATAAAATCAAAAGGCCGGGCCGTATGTAACCATTCGAAACAGCACGCGCCAGCAATTGCCCGCCGAGCGACCAGCCGATGGCAACATCAGGCTCACGCGGCAACGCTGCGAATAATGTTTCCGCATCGCTATACGCGGCATAATCGAAATGCTGTGCATCCGCCGGGACGATCCCAGCCAATGCTTCCCGCTCTTGTTGCCATCCCGTCAGGCACAGAGCCTTCTTCGGTTCAGCCATTGAGCCTCGCGAACCCGGCTTCCAGATCGGCAATCAGATCTTCCGGTGCCTCAAGCCCCGCATGCACGCGCAGGCAGATACCGTCATGCTTCCACTGCGTGACGGTGCGCTCAGGCTTGAACGGAATCATAAGGCTTTCATACCCACCCCAGCTGAAACCCATGCCGAAAAGCTTCATATGATCGAGCATGCGCGCCAGCGCTTCATGCGGATAAGGTTTCAGCAGCACGCCGAACAGGCCGCTCGCGCCGGTGAAATCGCGCTTCCATATCTCATGCCCCGGGCATTCGGGCAGCGCTGGATGCAGCACGCGCACGGTTTCCGGGCGCTGCTTGAACCACTGCGCAAGCTTGAGCCCCGTTTCCTGATGCTGCTTCAGGCGCGTAGCCAGCGTGCGAAGGCCGCGCTGTGCGAGATAGATTTCTTCGGAACCCGGACACGCGCCGTAATTGCGGTAGGCACGGCGCAGGGCAGGAAAATATTGTTTCGAGCAGGTGATCAGCCCCATCACAAGATCGGAATGGCCGCTGATATATTTCGTGCAGGACTGGATCGAAATATCCACCCCGTGACGCGACATATTATTAAAGAGTGGAGTCGCCCAGGTGTTATCCGCCACCACGATGGCACCATGCGCATGCGCGGCTTTGACGATGGCCGGAATATCCTGCACCTCGAACGTCTGTGAACCGGGCGCTTCGCAATACACCATCTTGGTATTTGGGCGCAGCAGCGGCCTGATGTCTTCCACAAGCGGGTCGAAAAACGTGATTTCAATTCCGAAACGGCTGATTTCCTGCTTGCACATCTTACGCATGGAACCGTATACGTTATCCGTCACGAGCAGATGGTCGCCACTGGAGAGAAATGCCGTAATAGCCACCAGGATGGCCGACTGACCGGAAGAAGTCACAATCGCATGATCGGCTTCGTCCAGTTGCGCCAGCGCTTCCTCAAGCGCGCGCGTTGCCGGAGTGCCGGAGCGCGCATAGACCAGCGGCTGCACGCCGTTGCTGCGTTCGGACTCTTCGTAATCCGCCACGGTCGGAAAAAGAATCGTAGAGGCGCGGTAAACCGGAGGATTAACAACTCCCTCGTGCGCTTCGGGATTTCTACCGATAGTTGTTACAAGTGTTTCTTTTTTCATGGCTTTATACCTGATAGATTCTAAAATTTTCTCATAATTAGACTCAAATTTGGTAAATAATCTAAAATAATTTCTGCAAAGGAAAGATTTTCTTTAAACTTTATTTACCATTTTGAGGCATACTGTAAAAATATTCATGTAAATTGCACGTACTATATATAATTTGTGGGATGTGAGCTATATGTTTTCGGGGAAACAGCATATTACGGGCAATACAGTGCCGGATCAATACGAACCTTACCGGCATCTGTTTACCCCCGGCGCAGCCCCACACAGCCTTACTCCCCGCTCGTCCAAGGGCTTCGCAACAACAACCGCAACGGGATATAATACATTGGCACGTGATGAAAGCAGACCGGATCACTCGGTCAGGGATTATGATTACCCTCCGCACTTCGTTGAATCGCTCAATCACGCGGTCATGTATGCAAAGCAGGAAAGTCACACAGGTTCGCTGTTAATCATTTCCATTAATAACCTTGCCATGATTATCGGCACTTACGGCCATGAGGATGCAGAGAAGGTCATGCATCATATCTGCAATGCGATCACCGAATGTACAGCGTCTTCCGGCATTGTGGACCGCATCGGATTCGACCAGATCGGCGTAATTATGCATAGCTGCAACAAGGAAGGTATGCATAATCATGCCAAACTGATCGCCCATGTGATTCAGGATTACGGCGCCTCTTCACCTATCGGTGCGCTGCATGTGACCTGCTCGATCGGCAGCACCACCCTACCCGAAGGCGATGACAACGCCACCTCCGCACTCGACCGCGCTTACATTGCACTGCGCAACACCTACGGCAATGCCTATTGTACGTATGATGACATGCGCGAGGAAAACATGCAGAACCGCCAGCAGATGGGGCTGGCCAATTACCTGCGCCGCGCCATTGCGGATAACCGCCTGCGCCTCGCCTATCAGCCCGTGATCGACACGAAGAACGGCGGCATTTCGCATTACGAAGCATTGCTGCGCGTCATCAGTAAAGACGGCAAGATCAGCTCCGCCGGTTCGCTGATCCCGATTGCGGAACGCATGGGACTTATCGACATGATCGACCAGATGGTGTTCGACATGGTGGTAAAGGAACTTGCCACATCGTCCAACGTTACGCTGGCGTTTAACGTCTCCAACATGACCACCAACAATCATCAGTGGCTTAAATATGCTACCAGCGTACTGCGCGAATACCCGGATGTCGCACGCCGCATGATCGTGGAAATCACGGAAACTGCCGCGCAGCATGATCTGCGCAGTACCGCTTATTTCGTCGCCTCCCTGCAGGCGCAGGGCTGCAAGGTTGCGCTGGACGATTTCGGCTCCGGCTACACTTCCTTCCGTCAGCTCAAGGCGCTTGATGTCGACATGGTCAAGATCGACGGCGCATTTATCAAGGACATCACCGAAAATCAGGACAACCACTTCTTCGTCAAAACGCTGCTGGATTTCACGCACGGCTTCGGCCTTGTCTCGGTTGCCGAATATATCGAGAAAGGCGAAACGGCAAAGATGCTCATGGATATGGGCGTCAACCTGCTGCAGGGGTATTATTTCGGCAAGCCCGAAAACTACCGCTCCTGGCTGAGCGACGGCGAATATAAGAAAGACTGATCCCTTCTGACTATTCCCACCTGAACTGCCAACTTCATTTTAAGAGACCATGACAGACAATCAACTATCGACTGGTGAACTTTCCGGTGTGCTGAAAGATCTCGGCGCCAGCGATGAACAAAGCAGGGTTACTCAGACCGAAGTTGACGTCATTAATTTTCCATATAACGGAGACCGGCGCCAGTATCATGACATCCATCATCTGGATGATATGGGCAAAGGTGACGTGCCAGATGAATTGCAAATCCGGCTGCTGGCCACATCGTTCAGCCTCTCCCGACCAGACGCAGAAACACTCTTCACCGGTTTAGCCGCCGGAGCAATTGAGGAGCCGCGTAAAACGGAAGCAGAAAATGTATTAAAAAAAGCCCGGGCTATATTGCGTATTGCAGGCTTCCTGCACGATTGCGCTTACAAGCAGATAGACGGTGCAGCTGATCCGGAATTCGCGTGGCCGTTGATTCTGCAAAGGGTTATCGGAAACGATCTGACCGCCTCGCCGGAAATCGATGAGAAGTCCGGTAAAACCATATTTAATACACGCCTGACAGAAGACGGACAGGCAAACCGGCTAACCAGAATAATCGCCGAGATATTCGACGTTAACGACAGCAAAATCTCTACGCTCAAAGGCGGCAACGAATTCGATAGCGCAGTCGTAGCTGCAAAGCTTCTGGAAAAACACAGTGCCATGGCAACCGCAAAGGTACTAAAGCAGCACGGCATCGACGAAAAAACCATCCTTTCCGTCGTCGCCTGTATCGCCGCCACCTACCCGTTCCAGTCTGCAACCGAATCTGGCCGCCCTGATGGCTATATGGGACAGTTGGCAAAAAGAATGCACAAAGCCTGCCGCGAAGCCAACCCGCCCATAGAGATGGACTGGCTGGAGATTAATAAGGCAATGCTGCTCGCCGTCCAGACCGCAAATGACGACGTACACGACTTTTTCGGCGGTATTCCTCAGAAAGAAGGCTCAGATTTTACCGATATTGCTCAGGGTGCAGTGCTGCTGAAAGCAGAAGAAATCACGGATCTTCATCCCAGCCAGGAAGAAGACGCAACCATACAGGACCTTTTTCGTCTTGCGAGCGTATCGCGTTCCGCCCCCTATCTGTACAAACAGATGCAGGACCCAGAATTCTTCGTTCAACCGGAGAACGTGCCGCATTTCTATCTTGAACGAGATGCAAAAGGTGATGTCATTGAAAATTCGCATTATCCGGCAAAAGTAGAATACGACGCCGCAGTTGAACGCGTCCGCACCAATACAAGGCTCGCCGCCGAATATTTTGAAGCCAAGAAAGTGGGCGTCGCCGTCGTGGCCGCACTGGAAAAACTAGTACGCAAGCCTAAAGAAGATCCGGTCCGCGTACTGGATTTCGTGCATGGTAATATCTGGGAACAATGGCCGGAAGAAACCGCATCACATTTAAATGAAGAAGAAAAACTTATTTATAATGCCCTGGCAAAAGGACGTGGCAAAGGCGCGGTCAGCAAATTGGAAATAGACAAATCGCCTACAGCAGGTGTCGTATACGGCTATGCCGGCCGGGAAGGCATGCAGGAACTCTATAACCTGGATATCAACCTTGGGAATGGCCAGACCACGAAACTCAAAGACATGGAGAATGTCGAAACGGACGCACAGGCCGAACAGATCGTCAACGCCATGCTGCATTACACAGGCATGGAAGGGTTGCAGATTATCAGCGAAGAACTTGCCAGAGTCGCCGTGCTACGCAATAATGCTGACCGTGAAAAGGCTCTGCTTGCAATCCCCGAACGTTTCCGCACCCCCGGCACGCAGGTAGGCACCCCTCGAGCCAGTGTACTACGTGAACGAGACGGCCCGGAAAGATAGAAACATAAGAAAAAATCACCTGAAGAAATCTCCGGAAGAGAACGGGCTTTCCCGGAGATTTCTTCTATATCACCTCCCCGTGAAGGTAGATATGATCAGGTTATGAGGAAGGCGAAGACTCGCCACCAGTTTCGTCCTCAGAAGACGGTTCCACGGGCACTTGACCTGTCAGAACAGCAGTCCAGACATCAGTCATCGCCTTGACTACATCACGATGGTCATGCGTACCCTGGTCAACAGCTTCGATGGCTGCTTTGCCCATCTTATTGAGTTCTTCTGGAGTCGGCATAATTTCACCTCCTCCCTCTATAAGCAGCACAGTCTCCTGCACCGCTGTCCGAAGCCTTGCGTATTCGCGAGACTGTATCCTGTGGGTATGAACGCACGCATCCATACTCAAGGAGTGAACCACCAGTATACTGATAATACGACATATTATCAATATTCTTCATAGTCTGCGTTCCACACTTCTACAAGTTTCCACCGCAATGCCCTGAAATCTCTGGCATCGATCACATTAAGCTTGCTGGCAATAGAACTTAGCATTCCATCTTATTCACAAATAATTCATTTTATACAACCAATTAGATATGATAACATGGAAAGGTCTTGTCGCTCTTACCGTATTAATATTAAGACGACTGCCTGGATTTTCCAGCTCACACTCATCGGTTTTCCGATTTCAGCCCACGCCATCGAGCGGCAAGCAGGGCTTTAGTGTTGCTGGGCTTCCTGTGCAGGAGTCTCTTAACGAAGGGTTGGTGGGCATATGGCCCCCATTTCCCCCCGCGACTTCTTCGAGGCCGCGGAGGACAGACGCACTGCCGTACCCGTCATCACCATCTGGCACGTTCAGGCCGGTGAAACGGTCTATGTCGGCCGCCAGCCGCTGGCCACGCAGACCGTCGAAGAACCGGGCTGGTACGTCGTGAGCCCTGAGGTGTCGCGTGTGACTACCCAGGACGAAGCCGACGATGAGTACCTGCCCTACCGTATCGAGCCGAGCACGATCCCGCGACAGGAGATCGGCACGATCACGGTGCAGCGAATCGCCGCGCACGAGGAGTACATGGTCGGCGAGATCGCACACCGGGCGGTCAGGGACGGCTACCTCCTGAGCGATGGCGAGACGGTGGTCTTCCTCAGCCGCCTCTACTACGAGGCGCTGTTCGGAAACCAAGGACGCATGGACGGCTGCGAACTGATCGCGAACGACGAGCCGATCGAGTACATCGTGCTCACCGAGCCGGTCACGCTCGCCTTCCGGGAGGGGCCGTTCGAGGCTGAAGCTGGAATGGTCCTGTTCGAGGACTGGCAAAACCGCAGAGGCTTCGGCATCGCTTCGTGGCTCGCGTTCCTGGCGGACCACGCCCCGGCCATCTCGGCCTGACCTGCAACACAGGCAAGGGCTCCCCGACCGCATGCTCCGGCTGCGGACGGGGGGCCTGCGCCACACGATCTTATTCTGACGCCTCTTCTTTCTGAACTTTCATAAACTCCGCCGCGAATGCCGTGAACGTCCCGCCATCGATCGCATCGCGTATGCGTTGCATAAGGCTCTGGTAATAATGAATATTGTGCCAGGTCAGCAGAATCGGCCCCAGCATTTCATCCGCCTTGAACAGGTGGTGAACATAAGCGCGGCTGTAATGTGTGCAGCATTCGCAGGTGCAGCCTTCCTGTACGGGACGCGCATCTTCCGCATGGCAGGCATTCTTGATATTAAGCTCACCACCTTCCACATAAGCCCGGCCGAAACGCCCCGAACGCGTAGGGATCACGCAGTCGAACATATCCACACCGCGCGCGACCGCCCCCACAATATCCGAAGGCTTGCCGACACCCATCAGGTAGCGCGGCCTGTCCTGCGGCAGTTCCGGCACGGTATAATCAAGCACCGAGAACATCAACTCCTGCCCCTCACCCACCGCAAGCCCGCCGACGGCATAACCATCGAATCCGATCTGCTGCAATGCCTGGGCTGATTCTTTGCGCAGGTGCGGATAGACACTGCCCTGCACAATACCGAATAATCCATACCCCTCGCGTTTCACAAACGCATCCCTGCAACGTTGCGCCCAGCGCATGGAAAGCCGCATGGATTTTTCCGCCTCCGCTTCCGTCGCCGGATAGGGCGTGCATTCATCGAGCACCATCGTAATGTCGCTGTCCAGCAAGCGCTGGATTTCCATCGCACGCTCCGGCGTGAGGTTATGGCTGCTGCCGTCGATATGTGACTGGAACACGACACCTTCCTCCGTAATCTTACGCAATTTGGAAAGTGACATAACCTGGAAACCGCCGGAATCTGTGAGAATCGGGCGCGACCAGTTCATGAATTTATGCAAGCCTCCCATCTTCGCCACCAGTTCCGCCGTCGGGCGCAGCATGAGATGATAAGTATTCCCCAGCAGAATATCCGCCCCTGTCGCACGCACGGATTGCGGCAGCATACCCTTCACCGTGCCTGCCGTTCCCACCGGCATGAAAGCAGGCGTACGTATCTCGCCATGCGCTGTCGTCACCGTACCGGTGCGCGCAAGCCCTTCTTTGCTGCGTACCGTAAAACCAAATCCGCTCATACTTCCTGATCCACTTCTTCCGTAAGACGCACCATATCTTTTTCCAACGCTTCCGGTGAAGCATCGAAAAGCGGTGCGCCGATTTTATAACAAATGCGCCCGAACGGCAGTGCGAGCATGAAACTATCCCAACTGCGCATGCGCTTATTGCGCGAGGCACTGTACGTCACAGGAATCACCGGCACCTGCGCCATGCCGGAAATGCTGGTGCTTCCCTGCTGCACTTTCATGGCAGGTCCACGCGGCCCGTCCGGTGTAATGGAAACATTTTCGCCCGCCTGCAAAGCCTTCACGGCATTGAGCGCCGCCGAAGAGCCGCCACGGCGCGAAGAACCGCGCACCGTCTCGAACCCGAAATTATGCATCGCCCGCGCAATCACTTCACCGTCGCCATGCGTGGAGATCATCACGTTCATTTTGCGTCCGGGCGGGCAGATCATCGGCATCAGCAGCAGCCGTCCATGCCAGAAGGCAAAAATAGCAGGCAGCTCGCCGTTCATATAGATCTGCGCCGCCGGATCGATTGTCATTCTGCGACGGCTCGAGTAGTACACCAGCCGGATATAACAGGCGATAAGCCAGCAGACGAACGTATGGAAGGCTGCAGTTTTAAACAGGCGCTTTAACGGTTTCTTCATTGGACGGCAGCTTCCGCGGACACTCGTAATAATTGACAAAAGGCTGGAAAGCCTCTAGATATAGCTTGGATTTTTTTATTTTAAAGCGCCGATTGCAGGACGCCCCACTCATTCATAAAGGATCACGCGCCATGTCACAAGCCCCCAAAAAACCGACCCATACTGCGCATGCGGCGCCTAAAATCGTCGCCAAAAGCGCGCATACCCCTGCCAAACCCGCACAAACCGCTCATCACGCTCCCGCTAAACCGGCACAGGTTGCTGCACACCACGCACCGGCCAAAGCCCCCGAAAAACCTGCTAAGCCAGCTATGTCTGCTCTGGAAAGCACCCAGAATGCGGCCAAATCCGTTGCTAACAGGAATGCGGATACGATCAAGGAATTCTTCTCGAACAACGCCGAAGAAGCCCAGAAAGCCCATGCCCGCATGTTCGCACTGAACCGCGAAGGCACGGAAGTTGTCACCCGCGCGCTGGATGCCCTGACCCGCACGATGAACGACTGCATCACGCTCAGCCGTGAAAGCGTTGACGTAGCAGTGGAAGTTAACAACATCGTAAATGACATTTCCCGCACGGCAAATGCGGAACTGATCAAATATGCCAACAACAACTTCGCTGACAATCTCGACATTTTCAATGAAGCGCTGGGTTGCCGCAACATTAATGATGCGCTGGAAATCACGAACCAGTGGATCAGCACGAACATCAACAACTATTTCAGCCAGGCCGCCCGCATGGCCGACATGCTGTTCCAGTTCGCAAGCGAAGCTTCCGAACCCGTGAACGACCATATCCTCGAATCAGCTGAACGCCTGAGCAAATCGCTCGCAGCGTAAAAGCACCGCTTAAAAACAAACGCGCTGTATAGACATACAGCGCGTTTTTTATGCTTTTAAATCCGGCCTTGGTAACTTTTAGCCCATAGCCCCGGTGCCGATACCCATGCACTCCACAAGTTCTTTATCGAGGTTGAAATACTGTGCCCTCGGCAGAAAGCGCGGACGGATACCGCTGCAGAAGAATTTACCCGTGAGCTTACCCTCAGCATTCATATTCCCCGGCTGATAACCGAACAAGGTCTGCGTGATAATGGTTTCACCTTCCATGCCGATCACTTCCTCGATATGGGTGACACGCCTTCCGCCGTCGCGCATACGGGCAACCTGAACAATCAGGTTGATCGCGCTCGAAATCTGCTGACGCATTGCGAGGATCGGAATCTGCACACCGGACATGGCCAGCAGGTTTTCCACACGGCCAAGGCAATCGCGCGGATTGTTGGAGTGGATGGTTGCCATCGAACCGTCATGGCCCGTATTCATTGCCGACAATACGTCGATCACTTCATCACCGCGAATTTCGCCGAGGATAATGCGGTCGGGACGCATACGCAGCGCGTTGCGTACAAGTTGGCGCTGGCTGATTTCCCCTGCCCCTTCCGTATTGGCAGGCCTGGTTTCCAGACGCAGCACGTGCGGCTGGTGCAACATGAGTTCCGCCGCGTCTTCAATTGTCACCACGCGTTCACCCGGATCGATATGACCGGAAAGCGCGTTCAGCAACGTCGTTTTACCCGAACCCGTACCGCCGGAGATCATGATATTGAGACGGATATGACCGCAGATTTCGAGGAACCGGCACATTTCCGGCGTCATTGAACCGTAATCGACATATTGCGTCAGCGGCATCTTATTCTTTTTGAACTTACGGATGGAGACCAGCGCCCCGTCCAGTGCAAGCGGCGGGATGATCGCGTTGAAACGCGAGCCGTCCGCCATACGTGCGTCCACCATCGGGCTCGTTTCATCGATACGCCTGCCCACCGCCGAAACGATCTTCTGGATCGTCGTCAGCAAATGCTTCTCGCTCGTGAATACAAGATCCGACAACAGGATCTTACCGGATTTTTCAATATAGATCTGCTTATGCGTATTGATCATGATATCCGAAACATCCGGATCGGATATCAGCAATTCCAGCGGCCCAAGCCCCAGCAACTCGTTCAGCAGGTCTTCCTTGAGCAGCACCCCTTGCGCGGAAGTCAGCGGAATACTGATCTGGCTGATGAGCGTTTCCGCCATTTCACCCACACGCGCCTTGCGGCTTTCCTTCGGAATCTTTTCCAGCGCCTCGAAATTCACCTGCTCGAGCACGTTTTCAATCAGGATTTCCTTCGCACGGATAAAGTCCGCCGTCAGAAGGTTCGAGTCGATAAACGAAATCGTCGGCGTATTCTCATAAACCGTCGCCTTTCTGGGTTCAGGCGCAGGTGCTGCTGGCCTCTCCGAAGCGGAAGGCGCGGCAGGGCGCGCCGAGGGCGTAGGCGCAGGCGCCATAGACGGGCGCTGCGGCATCGCGGCGGCAGGATTCTTGTTAACCGGCTGCGTGGAGGACGCTGTACCGGCACCGGTTGGCTTTTTACCGAACATGTTTAAAACACCCTATCATTGCGCATAAAGCTGTTATACATATGTATTTCTAGGGAGAGTGTAGCTCTTTTAGATTAAAATTTAGTTAAATGGAATGAAATTATCCAATTCGCAATGGCTTTTGTGGGAAGAAACGCAGGCTTTGGCCCGGGCGCTGGGCAGTGAGCGCATGCGTTTTGTCGGCGGAGCCGTGCGCGACTGCCTGCTCGGCATTGACGCGAAGGATGTGGACGTAGCCACCCCCCTCCCCCCGCAGGAAGTGATGGAACTGCTTACCGAAGCCGGCATGAAGGTCTTTCCCACCGGCATCGACCACGGAACGATTACAGTGGTCACCGGCAAACACCATTTTGAAGTCACGACACTCAGGCGCGACGTGACGACCGACGGCAGGCGCGCCATCGTCGCTTATACGGAAGATTGGTGCGAAGACGCTATGCGGCGCGACTTTACCATGAACGCGCTTTACTGCGACATGGAAGGTGAAATCAGCGACTATTTCGGCGGCGTGCAGGATGCAATGGAAGGTCATGTGCGCTTCATCGGCAATGCGGCCGAACGCATCCGTGAAGACGCACTGCGTATTTTACGCTTCTTCCGCTTCTTTGCCTGGTATGGCAAGCTGCCTGCCGACAGCGAAGCACTAACCGCCTGCCAAGAACTTGCAGAAATGATAGACAGGCTTTCCGGCGAACGCATCCGGCAGGAAATGCTGAAACTGCTTGTATCACCCAATAGCGCCAGCGTCATTACCCTGATGCAGGAGCACGGCGTATTGCGTTATGTCCTTCCCGCTCCTGTTTCGGTGCAGGCATTGAGCAGGCTTCCGCAGTTGCTGGAAAAAACACAGCAGCCTCACAACCCCATTCTCGCGCTTGCGCTGCTTCTGCGCAGTGCGGGAGGTGACGTATTGCAACAAGCAGACTGGATCCGCACACGCTGGAAACTCTCCAATGCAGAGCAATATCTGCTCGCGGATCTGTGTCGTTATGAAAGGATAAAACCTGACAAGGATACGCGGAGGAGCGCAGCGACGACCTCTTCAGAGGGGGTAAGCGAAGCGAAGGGGGCGACGAACTCGCCCCCTGGCAATAATATAAAGAAACATATTCGAGCGACAGGTAAGGAGTTATTCATCCTGCAGCAACTTATGACCATGGCAGAAGGTGAAGACGAAGCACAAGGCACGCACACAATCGCACTCGCGGCAAGCTGGCAGCCGCCGGCGTTCCCGCTGACAGGAGACGATTTGATCCGCCGTGGCATCACGCCGGGAAAAAATATGGGCGCGCTGCTGAAAAGGCTTGAAGAATACTGGGAAGAAGAGGAATATAATCCAGACAAGCAGGCTTTGCTGCGCCATGCAGGACTGGCAGAATGATAACTTCCGCTTGGCTATCTGTGGTATTATATAGTAGCATATTAAGCTAGATATAGTATAATCAAGCGTATCAAATTGGAATGAGGCACGATGAAAATCGGCGAATATTCACCCGTAGGCAAAACAGGGGCCACCGGTAAGAAGAAAGGAACCTCTTCTGTCGGCGGAGGCGATTTCCTTGGCCTGCTTTCGACGGGTGAAACAGAGAGCGCTTCCGCATCGCAGCCCACTTCCGATGTCCAATCTGTTTCCATGGATGCTCTGCTCTCGCTACAGGAAATGCCGGACAATGAAGTTGCGCGCCGCCAGGCCATGCAGGAAGGCAGCAACATCATTGAAACGCTCGACAAGCTCAGGCTTGATTTGCTCACCGGCAAGGTCTCCGGCAATCTTTTGAACCGCCTCAATGACCTCACACGGATCAAACACCAGTTCACGAACGACCCGCGCCTTGAATCCATTATTCAGGATATTGAACTGCGTGCTGCTGTGGAGTTGGCCAAGCTCGAACGCGCAGCCAAGGACAACTAGGATTTCTTCTTAGGCTCTTTGGGCAGCGGGATCTTCACAAAAATCACACTCGCAATAATGGGCAGCAACGCGGCAAATCCCGGCTGGAATATCCAGGGTAAAACGGTCTTTCCCGTGAGCGAATAAGCCCAGATCGCAAACGCACTCATATAAACCATAAGATGCCTTTGCTTTTTAAACTCGTCCCCCATGCACCAGCCATACCAATAGCCCGTCCCTATAATCCCAAGCACATAACAGGCCGCTGCGACCAGATTTCTCCATTGTTCCGGAAACAGTGGAATAGTATTGAGCGCCGCACCATACGCTCCCAGTATTTCACCCGGAATCAACCGCGCGATCTTATCGATCGCATCGTAATTATCACCGCCGCTTTTAGATTTCTTTGGTTTGGGAGCCTTGGGAGCAGGAGTCGGCATCTGCGGTGCCATAAAACTCTGCACCATCATACCCTGCACGGGTATTTTGATGTTCTCAGTGAGCTTTTCGCTAAAAATATCGCTCAGCATATCCTCACCCGGCAGCGAAGGCACCTCATCGGAGGAATCGAAATAAATACGTTTCTGAAAAGCCATGACCTGCCTCCGAATAGTTTATGCTATTGCAGGTCGATAATTACAATCTATAATTGCAAAGTCAACGCAACCTCAATATGCCGCATATAATTGCGACAGCTTGTGCTTTTTGCGCCATAGCGATAGTTAAAGATGGCTCAAAAATCGCTAGGCCGCAGCGAGAATGATTATCTTCTGGTAACCGCAGCGGAGCGTACATCAAAGTACGTGAGCAGCGGAAGACCAGAAGATAGTTATTCGTAGCGCGGCATAGTAGATTTTTAAGTCGTCTTTTGCTCTTTAGCCAGCTTATCCAGGATTCCGTTAACGAATCCGACTTCCGGCAGATCGAAGAAACGCCCCGTGAGCGTCACATACTCATTCACGGCAATCACCGGTTTGGATGATAAATGACGGATTTCATAAACCGCGCAGGCAATGATCGCAATCAGCAGCGGGCTCATGCGCTCAAGCTTCCACTTATCATTCAGTGAACTGCGGATGAACTGGCCAATCTCATCGGATTTCTCAATCACGCCGGAAATAATGCGCAGGAAAAGCGGTTTGTCCGGTTCCGCCTCGAAGCTCATCGCACGGTTGGTGGAATCCTTGTCTTCGTGCCACTGCGCCATATAGTCGTCGAACAATTCCTGCGGCGTGATGCGCTCGCGGTTCAGCTCCAACCGGTAGACGCACTGCACGGCTGCAAGACGCGCACTGGATTTCTTGCGCAGGGAAAGCGGCGGCGGTTTGGGTTTATTATCATTCATCGAGATTCATCTGCTTTTTAATGGCGAGCATGCGCAGACAGGCTTCCACAGCATCCTTGCCTTTATTTCCCTGTTTAACATCGGCGCGCACCCAAGCCTGTTCCGGGTTCTCGACCGTCAATATTCCATACCCTATCGGCGCAAGGTAATCCAGCGCCAGCTGGTTCAGCCCGCGCGCGCTTTCGCCGCAGACATAATCGTAATGCGTGGTTTCACCGCGTATCACGCAGCCCAGCGCCACAAACCCATCGTAACGGCCGCTCGCAATCGCCATGTTGATGGCAGAAGGAATCTCGAACGCGCCCGGCACTTCAAACACGTCATGCGTCGCGCCTGCTTTTTTCAAAGCAGCTTCTGCTCCGCGTATCAGCTCGTCCGCCAGGTCTTCGTAAAACCGCGCTACGACCACGAATATATGACTCATCACTTCTCCAATCTCTCCAGCAGCGCTTTGGCTGCAAGTTGTTCGGCCTGGCGTTTCGCCGGAGCCTTGGCCACCGCCCTGCCCCCGCTTTCCACCGACGCCTCGACGGTGAATTGGGGCGCATGGGAAGAGCCGCTGACTTCAATAACCGTATATACGGGTAATTTCAAGCCCCGCCCTTGCGCCCATTCCTGCAGGCTGGTTTTGGCATCCTTAGGTGGCTCACCCATGGATTTCGCTATATCTTTCCAATGGTTGAGAATAAACCCCCTCGCCACTTCGAATCCTCCGTCCAGGTAAAGCGCTCCGATCAGCGCCTCGCAGACATCCTCCAGATTCGAATTATTATCGCGTTTTTCGCCCCCGCGTCCGCCCACCGACATGCGGATATAGTCCGCAATGCCGAGCTTGCGCGCCACGCCTGCGAGCGATTCACTGCGAACAAGCGCGGCATGCCGTTTGGCAAGATTGCCTTCATTTTCCTGCGGATAGAGCGTAAACAGTAATTCCGCCACCACAACCCCGAGCACGGAATCGCCCAGGAATTCCAGCCGCTGGTAATTAAAGGGCTGGTTTCCGCGTACTTCCGCACAGCCCGGATGCGTCAGCGCCTCCAGCAGAAGCTGCTTGTCGGCAAATTCATAGCCTATGATCGTCTCAATGCTCATTCACGCCGCACTACAATTGTACGCCTATAACAGCTTGAACAGGCGATGCGGACAGATAAACCCGCACGACCAGGAAAACAGGATAATATCCGCACGCCCGACAATATTCTCTTCCGGCACATAACTTACCGGAAAACCATAGCGGCTGTCGCGCGAATTGTCGCGGTTATCGCCCATCATGAAATAATGCCCGTCCGGAACCGTATACACATCCGTGTTCTCCATCCTGTCCTGCTCTTTTTTGTTCAGGATATAATAAGTGACTCCGTTGGGCATCGTCTCCTTATACCGGTTAAGCTCAGGGTCTTCCTTCTGCCTGAACTCGGAACCCTCCTCATTCTCTTTGACAATGTCCTTGTCCGTCCAGGTGCCGACAAATTCCTTGGGAAGCGGTTTGTCGTTGATATAGAGAATGCTGTCTTTCATCTGGATACGGTCGCCCGGCAGGCCGATCACACGTTTGATAAACTGGTCTTCCAGCGGCGGATTGCCCGGCGGATGAAACACCACGATATCCCCGCGCTTGGGATGCGAATCGAACAGCCTGCCATGCATCGGCAGCAGCTTCATCACATAAGGCAACGAGAACCGGCTGTATCCGTAGGAAAATTTGGAGACAAACAGATAGTCCCCGATCAGCAGCGTATTCTTCATGGAGCCGGAGGGAATATGGAACGGTTCATAAGCAAACGTGCGGAAAATCAGTGCAAATACAATGGCAAACGCCACTGTGCGGATGGTTTCTTTCCAGTCGTCCGGCTGCGCGTTCCTGGCAACGAATAATTGCTTGAGTTTTGAAGAGGAAGTTTCCATGGTTTCACCGCTTTTGAAGGTCTGCCCGAGTTTATTGCACATTTCCAGCTTAATTCAAGCGTGTTGACAATAATTCCACGGCTGCTAAAAGCATGGGTCTGGTTTTCTGGAATCTGCGCAGCCCGCCCTTGCGGAACTGCCCCGGAATAAACCATTGCGGAGGGGTGGCCGAGTGGCTGAAGGCGGCGGTTTGCTAAACCGTTATAGGGTTGTAAAGCCCTATCGTGAGTTCGAATCTCATCTCCTCCGCCATAAAACTATATATGTCTTAATGTTACGAGAGACGTCCTCGTGTGCGGCACAGTGTGGGCGGTTTGGTTTTCAAAGCCTACCGGAGAAATAATAAATTCCGCAGATTTACTGAGATATCGGTATATTCTCTCCGTTCGCGATTTCAACGGTAGGGCTTTGTTAGTGCAGTCCTAGGATATTACGCTGCGCTTCCCAAGCAACCGGAAGCTTGATTGTCTTAACCAGCGCATCGGCGCTAAGATCAGTAGGCTGCTTACCTGCAATAATGATTTCCACAATATCAGGAGCTAAAAATGCCAGCGGTAATATATTCCCGATATAGCCTTCGCTAACATTTTTTTCCTTTGCAATTGCTGCAATGGATGTTGCCTCACCAGAAATCAGTTGATTGAACCAGCTATATGCCTGAGCAATTGTCTTAATTAGGATAGGATCGTGATTAGTGGCAAATTGCTCTGCACCAATGACCAACCTCATCTCGTGACCGCGACGCTTCATCTGCATGGGAACACTACGAATAATAGTGACAAGTCTTTGTGCCGTGGCGGGTAGCAGTATCGTAACGCTAATCTCGCTCTGGTGTAGCTCAGCTCTCTGCAGCAATGTGTTATGATTATTGCTTTCTAATTTGCCAATGGCTTCCAATACTGACGAAACCTGAGAACCTTCAATACCTGCGCCAATCAAGGCATTGGCAATGGCAGCTTTATCGGCAAGTATGCTCTTTATCACACGCATCACTGCCTGTTCAATCTCCTGTGCTGGCAAGCGCCACCCTACTTTATTGTTATTCGACATACCTGTCGTAAGATGCTTCGAGACATAATACCGGTAGCGCTTCCCTTTCTTATTAGCATGGCTGGGCGTTAATAGTTCACCAGATTCATCGAATAGCTTTCCAATGAGCAAGGAGGCTTCTGTCTTTCTATTAGATCCTGATTTAACCGCATTATTATTCAGCACATTTTGCACCTGATCCCAGAGCGCTAAATCGATAATGGCTTCATGCTGTCCGGGATAGGTTACGCCTTTATGCCGCACCTGTCCTATATAGAGCGGATTCGACAACATGTTATAAAGAGTACCGCGCGACAGAATGCTTTTGCCATACTTCCTACCCTTTTCTCTGGGTTTGGAGCGGATGCCTTTTTCTGCGATCTCTTCCTGCAGTATCCGTACACATCCTAATTCCAGATAACGGGTAAATATATACCGAATCGTTTCCGCTTCTTGTGGGTTGATCACCAGCTTTTTATGAACCACATCATACCCAAGCGGAGCGAGTCCTCCCATCCACATCCCCTTCTTTTTCGAAGCCGCGATCTTATCCCGAATGCGCTCGCCGGTGACTTCACGCTCAAACTGGGCAAAGGACAATAAGACGTTAAGTGTTAAACGCCCCATGGAAGATGTCGTATTAAACTGCTGGGTCACCGATACAAAGGAAACATTGCGCTTGTCGAAGGTTTCGATAATTTTCGCAAAATCCGCCAGCGAGCGGGTCAGGCGGTCGACCTTATAAACAACGACAATATCGATTTTACCCTCCGATATGTCCTGCAGAAGCTGCTGAAGTGCGGGACGCTCCATGTTCCCTCCGGAAAAGCCACCATCATCGTAATGGGTTTTGATAACTTGCCAGCCTTCATGCTTCTGGCTTTTAATATAGGCTTCACAAGCTTCCCGCTGCGCATGCAGGGAGTTGAAGTCCTGTTCCAACCCTTCTTCAGAGGACTTACGGGTATAGATAGCACAATTTTTAACCGCAAGCTTGCTCATACGCCCCTGCCCTTTAACCCAAAGAACAATGGTCCCGACCACTTGACTCCGGTGATAATCCGAGCCACTTCAGACAAGGAACGGTAACGCTTACCATTGAACAATACACCATCTGCAATCACCTCCACCTCATAGGTCTTGCCATGCCACTCCCGGATCAGGCGCGTGCCGGGTTTAATTAGCGCGGGTGGAAGAATAGCTGGTTTCACCTTATCAGCCTTCAAAGCCTCCAAGCTTTTAGCAAGAAACTTCTTCGTTGCAGGTTTCAGTCCTCCATAAACTCTTTCCTGCATCTTGTAGGCGATCGCCTTTACCATAAGTTGACGGCTGATATTTTTAGGAGGGACATTGCTATACAATGCTCTCCAACGCTCAATAAGCTCTGACCGTTCCAGATGCGGAAGCCCTGCCAGTTCTACAGCAAGGCTCCCTTTATCATACAGCACCCGACGCTTCATAAACTGCCCATGTCACCATCATCCAGCAGCGTCTTAACATGAACGTCCAGTATGCAAGCAATGCGGCACATACTTTCAAGGTCAATCTTATGCTTGCCAAGTTCATACTGTTTCAACCGCCGCTTGGAAACATTACTGAGACAGGCCAGCTCGGGTTGTGGCATCGACTTCTCCGTACGCAACCGGGTGATGTTCCGACCGATAGTCCGGCGCAAGTCACGCAGCATATGGGTACTATACTGCATTACGCCCTCTCACCTGTGATGCGGTAGACCCGGCCGCGTTTTTCATCCTTCTCAGAAGTGATGGTAAGACCAAGCTTTTTCTTTAATGCACCGGACATCGCCCCCTGCACACTGTGCTTCTGCCAGCCAGTGGCTTCAGCAAGCTCGGCGACCGTAGCTCCCTTCGGAGCTTTCAGCATATCGATGATGATGGTTTGCTTGGACCCTGGGCGGCTGACGTTGTCCTGCGTTGGCTTTGCAGGTCCAGTTGCCCTGGTTTTTGTCTTAACTACTGCTTTAGCTGGTACAATCTCACTTACTTCAGCTTTCTTTTGCGCAGTCGCCACCGTAGATTCTACGGACTTTATCTTGGTCGCTACTGTGGCTTTGGGTTTAGTGTTCTGTTTCATGATTCCTCCATGGTTTATGCACCGGATCATTCCGATGCTTGTACCACCCAAAGCCCGGCATTACGGCCAGGCCAGCATTCCGGGCCAGGAGGTCGGCCCGTAATGACAGCAATGCTTCCTTTACGGAGGAAGTCCAGTAGAATTAATTATACTCCAGGTACTTACATATTAATCGAGCACATCAAAAATAGAAACTCCATCTCCCCATAACCAATCGATCAACTGCGAGAGGGCATCTACCTGATCGTCATTGCGCCCATAAGGAAACGCTACTATCTCCTGTCGAAAATCGTCCAGCCATGAAGCATATTCAGGAATATGAACTTGGCCACCTTCAATGTAAGCAGACTGTGTTACCGCCCGATCTTTCTTATCTCCTTTGGGTTCATATGCAATAGCTCCAATACCGTCTCTATAGAGCTGCTGAATCAAAGCAGTGCCAGATCCCTTATCTTCAATCAGAAGAGTATGCACGTTGAATTCCCCCATCAACTCTAGGATCTTTCGTCTCAGTTGTGGGAAATCGAGTTTATCACGGAATACGTCTAGAATATAAAGTCGTCGATCTATCTCACGTGCAATAATGAAAGCAGAATAATCACTGCCATCATGCGCTTTCATTGCAGTATCGCAACTCATAATAATCCGGTCACGTCCCGATTGCCTGACCGGTAACTCATCATAGGTTCTAAACCACTCCCACTTGATAATGTTTCCGCTGTCAGGGACCGGCTCTTGCTGGTATTGTGCAGAGAAGTTATAGCTCCCCATATTGGCCTTAATGCCTGCAAGCGTCGCGGCAGATTCTAAGGTGGGATTTAAGACCACTCCAGCGGCACGTTTCAGCTTTTCACCATTGGATAGGCAATGCACTTCGTCATTGATGGCAATCGCGGGCAGGTTCAGTACCGTCCATTCTTCATTTTGTTGTACAAAACCCACTAGATCGTCCAAATGGATGCGCTGCATCACGATAATGATACAGCCAGTTTCTTTGTTATCCAAACGGCTGAAAAGCGTATTATTGTACCACTGATTCACATTGTTACGCCTAGTATCAGACAATGCATCCTGTGGCTTTAATGGATCGTCGATAATGATGAAGGAACCTCCTCTCCCCGTGAGCGTTCCTCCCACCGAAGTAGAAATACGGCAACCGCCGCAAGTGGTCTCAAATTCTCCTTCACTGCGCTTATGCGGATTGAGGCGGGTAAAAGGAAACACCCTTTTATATCTGGAGGATTCAATCATAGATCGGCAGTCGCGTGCATGCTTGCCCGCCAATTCATCCGAATAACTCACACATATGATGCGTCGCCTGGGATCCCTGCCAAGCAACCAAGCTGGAAAAGCGACAGAAGCACAGACGGATTTGAGACTACGGGGAGGCAGATTAATAATCAGCCGCTTGATTTCACCGCGTTCACAACGCTCAAGTGCATCGGCTATCAACAGGATATGCCAGTTTCGCACATAGGCTTGGCTGGCTGCCACTGTATAATAGGTCTTCTCAATAAACGATGCGAGACTATTACGAAGGATCGCATTATACATTTCTTCCAAAGTTGGAGGAGCTTTCACCATGACTAATCCCCCTTCTGGAACGGATTATAATAACGCAGAATGTCACGATCTTCTTGTAACAGGGCATTGATGTCGGCATGCCCGGTTCCCTGCGGATTATCATGTTCACGGGTTTCATTAAGCAAAATAGGAACGGTTTTGGGATCACCTGAAACTGCCTTATTCACCAATTGCTTGGCAATAGCTTCACGCTTGGAGATGGTCCTGCGCTTACCATTCTCTGTAATGGGAATACGTATTTCCAACTCCGCATGGATAGCAGTGGCAAAGTTCTTTGCACCTTTTCTTCGTCCTTTCGGATTACCAGACTGTCCAGGTTTGAATTGATTCTTAGCGGGAGGCTTTTTGTAACCTACTTCATATTCATCAGACATTGGCACCTCCACTGATCAGAGATGGCTTAATTCCAGTCATTTTCCCGAAGCGGTACAGGATTACATCACAATAATGGGTTTCATACTCGATGACATAAGCCTTGCGTTTGCTCCTTTCAGCAGCAAGAAGGGTTGAACCACTGCCTGCAAAACAGTCCAGAACAATACCTCCTTGTTTGGAACTGTCGATGATGGCGTCGGCTATCATCTGTACGGGTTTCACCGTCGGGTGCAGCTTCAGATCATCCCGATGGTTGTTATTGGCATGCACACCGGGATAATCCCAGACATTGGTCCGGTAACGGCCATGTTTGCCGAGTTCGATATTATTGATGTGGGATGCCTTGCCATGCTTGAAGACAAAGACCAGTTCATGCTGGGAACGGTAGAAACTTCCCATGCCTCCCAACTGTTTGTTCCAGACACAGATATTCTTGAGTTCGTCATAAATCTTGCCAGCGGTCATCATCTCCAGCATATGCCTCCAGTCCATGCATACATAATGGATCGAACCATCCTTGGAATGACGCATTAGGAGATCAAAGGATTTGGATAGGAAACCAGTGAATTCTTCTGGGGTCATTTCTCCAGAAGCTTGCGCAAATTCTTTATGCCGGATCTTTCCAGTACCACATACATGGCCATCAACCGGAACATTATAAGGAGGATCGGTGAAGACGACATCCGCCAGCTTCCCCTCCATTAGTATATCAAAACTCTTTGATTTCAGGCTATCCCCACAATAAAGCCGATGATTTCCCAACTGCCATAGATCTCCGGAACGGACCTGCTTGGGAACTGCATCCTCATCGGCAATGCTATCAACAGGATCGGCTTTCGAGGCTGAAGATGCCTCATTGAACAGAAGATCAAGTTCTGGGGTTTCAAACCCTGTAACCGTTAGATCGATATTAACATCCAGCTCCAGAAGCGCTGCGAGTTCTAACTTAAGACTATCTCTGTTCCACCCTGCTTTCTCAGCCAATCTGTTATCAGCAAGTATATAAGATTTCTTCTGTACCTCCGTCATATGCTCGTGCCTTATGACAGGCACTTCCTGCATTCCGAGCTGCTTGGCCGCCAGTAGCCGTCCATGGCCCGCCATGACCGTGTTGGCCTCATCTATCAGTATGGGAACGGTAAAACCAAATTCTCTGATGCTTCTGGCGATTTGAGCGATCTGTTTATCACTGTGTGTACGCGCATTCTGTGCGTATGGGATCAGCAAGCTAGTGGAAACGCTTTCTATTGTTAACATAATACCTCCTTAGAATGGTGCTTGTACCCCTATTCTAAAGAGCGGTCAGAAAACGGAAATTAGGCAAAATAATTTTGACTATATACAGTAAGGCAAATGCAATAATGAGTGTTAATCAGTCGGGAAAGTAAAATTTCCTGTTTTGGAAATGCCAGGAAATATACCGCTCAGGTGATCATACATTGCTTTATAGTTGAGGGGTTTATTATATATGTACTGTTGGCGTATGATGGCGATTATCTCCCCCTGGCATACTAGTTTAAGTCGTTCAAAAGCTACTCTCGCCTTTGGATAGCTATCATATTCCAGAGGAAAAGGCCGGACTTTTGCTTTTTCGATGAAGGACTCAACAACTGCTAAGTTACGAAAGAAAAATCCAACCGTATCTCTGGCCTCTTCCTTCATTACTCCTCTGTGAGCCTCTTTGAGACC
This sequence comes from Rickettsiales bacterium, assembly GCA_035765535.1. Classification (NCBI taxonomy): domain Bacteria; kingdom Pseudomonadati; phylum Pseudomonadota; class Alphaproteobacteria; order Rickettsiales; species Rickettsiales bacterium. The sequence goes on from DASTXE010000006.1 coordinate 714,024, forward strand.
GGTTTCACCAACATTCTTCCACTGCATTAGCGCTTTTATTGCCTGGTTTAAAGGACAGCCAAACAGAACCAAAAATTGCAGAGTGATACCCATTATACGCCTATCTTTTCGTACCTCTAAAGAAGTATTAAACCCCTTATCTTTATTGATAACTTCGATTAGAATTTCAGGATCGAAAGGTAATGGGATATTGGCGGGTTTGCAGAACCGTTCATTAAATATTTTTAGTTCCATCACACATATAGCGATTACTTCTTCAGCATTATCACCCTTGGTTTTCCAACGCCTTAAGGCATTCTGCAAGATATCCTTGTCCGTCTGATAAAGTTTGGGAGCATTTTCCTGCTGCATATCAAATATCCGAAAAATTAATCAATTTGATACCAATAAATATTTCTCCGATTAAAAGTGTCAAGTTTACTCAGGTGGATGGATATTAACTGAAACCACCTCGTTTTTGTTTAAATCATATTGACACTCAACTCCTACATGTTGCATAGCGCCGAAAGCATTCTGAAATTTTGCGTCTGGTTCATAAACGAACACGACACCTGTCTCTACATAATCAGTACCATCACGAAGTCTTCCAAAGGATTCAAACTGTGGAAATTCCGGCGTACCGTATTGGGCCCCTTTGATTGCCGCCTGCTTACAAATATACTGCACATGAAACCAATTATGATAATTATTTGCCATCTGCAGATTGTCAGCACATTTTTTCCAGTCTTCTACACATGCTTGCTCCTGAGGTGTTCTTTCTTTTGTCTCCGGCTTTAATGTCCAAAAAATAATCCCCAAAAAGACTACTCCGAGCACTGTATTAAACGTTCTACTATTGCTAAGTCCTTTGGCAATTCCCGAACGTAAAATCCATATAAGAAAGCCTATAAGGCCGAGAAATACTAGAACGGCTATAATGCCGCGTAATATCATACCAGATTCCATAAATATCCTATTTTGGGATAATCCTGAGTTGGGATTAACTCTGTTTGCGCACCAAATCAACCGGAAAGTGCGCAACTGTGAAGAAATCTATATATTCAGATAGATATAGAGCCTTATGCGGCGCATTAATCGCAGCCCGAAAAGCTGCCGGTATAACGCAGCAACAACTGGCAGATAGGCTGAAAAAACCTCAATCCTTTGTTGCGAAATACGAAAACGGAGAACGCCGTTTAGATGTAGCTGAATTTATGACTATTGCTGAGGAACTTGGTGTAGATCCGGCTAAAATTCTAGCAAAAAATAAAAGATGAGGACAGCCGGAATACCACAGACAGGCTTCTGCAAATAGCGAAGGACCTAAAATAAAATCTTCAGAAACCATCAAGAGATGCAATTATAATATTCTTCTTTCTGCGGTTATCTCAAGTTTGTATTTTCGCTCCTCCCAATCAGGCATTACCGAAGATAATAGTTTATAAAATTTAGAATTATGGTTATGTTCTTTTAGATGACATAATTCATGCATAATTACATAGTCAATGCATTCTTTAGAACACGCAACCAACTCAGGATTTAGTGTAATTTTAGCATCTTTAGAGCATGTTCCCCAACGGGTTCTCATACTTCTTAAATAAAGCCTGTTTTCATATTGAATATTAATTTTAGAGACCAATCTCTGACAGACAGCAAACCGTTCCATAAAGATATCTGCGGCTCTGGCTCTATACCATATATCAAGCAACTCTTTCACTCGCTGCTGTTCAATACGAGTGGCATAAACAACCAGTTTGCCTCTTTCTATGTGTACTTTATTAATTATGCCCTTCTCAACCCTAAGTTTATATTGCCTACCTAAATATCGGAATGTTTCGCCAGAAATATATTTTCTAACAGGTAAAGCAGGAGGCAATCCCGCAAAAAACTTCTGCTGTTTTCTGATCCACCTCGCCCGTTTGAGCACTCTACTCTTAATCAGAGCCAATGCGACATCTTGGGGAGCGTCAATGACAACAGACATATCGGGATAAACATGGATTGCTAGAGTATGACGATCGGTAAAATTCAACCTGAAAGGAATGCTAGTATTACCATAAAGCACCTCATGGTAACCTTCCTTTCTAAATATATTAGCTGCCATAACCTTCACGCCTTTTTGCAACACTTAGGAGAAGTTGCATCACATGATCTAATTCCTCGGTACTGAAACCAAGATCATATCTTCCTTTCATACTGAACAAGAAATCTTCAATGTCGTTGAGCATAGCATTCTGTACGTCGATCTTGTGCGCCCAATCCCTAATTTTATGACTATCGATGAGTTCTTCAGCTCGGATAGCAATATCCGCAGCAATATCTTCTTTCCCTTTAATCGAACTGTTTATAGGAAGATATTCTAGCACAACGCCATAATAAGCTTTCGCATCATCATGCCCGGCTAGCGCAGTGGGTAAATCCGAACCTCCTTGTTGTCGCATTTCTTCAAGCACTTTCTTCATGCGCTTTAAGTAATTAGCATCTGACAAACGCTGTGCTCTGTGTTCTGCAATAGCTTCTTCAATGACTTCAGAGAGACGCTTATAGAGCGTAGGGTCTTCGTCCATCTTCTCGGTAATAGTCTTTTTCATGCGCGATGCAATCGCATCTGCCTTTGCTGCTTCACCTTCTATTTTATCAAGCTCAAGCTCAAAGTTCTCTACATCAAATACATTGACTGGTTCGATAAGCTGCCTCACCTGAGAAGCGCCAATATATTTATTCACCATGTTACGGATTTGCGCTTCATAGGATGAATAATCCACACTTTCACCATAACGCTGCTTCACCGCAGCACGAAGGTCCAAAAACCGTTTGAGATCATCAGTATATTTTTTCTTTTTCTCCTCTGGTGTTTCATCCTGAAATTTGGAGTTACTGAGCGCAAGCTGTAGCGTTTTGGAAAACTCTTTTAGGCGTTCATAAAACTCCTCACGCACATCAACCGGCTCAAGATGGCGCTGTAATGCCTCAATGTCGCTCTTGTTCTCAACCCCGTTGAATACCTGCCAAATATCTGTGTGGCGTTGGGGAAGCTGTTTAATTTCCTCGCTGACATCGGCAAGTGTTCCTTCAATATCCTCGAAGTCAAAGCCTTCGTTTTCCAATGCACGATAGGTGTCTATGGCTTCATTCAGTTCGCCAAAGATACCTCGATAATCGACAATAAGGCCGTATTCTTTCCCATCCAACAAACGGTTTACACGAGCAATCGCCTGAAGAATATTGTGTTCTTTTAGGTGCTTATCAATGTAGAGAACGCTGTTGCATGGCGCATCAAAGCCCGTCAACAGCTTATCTACAACGATAATAATTTCCGGCCAGTCGGAATGTTTGAAAGAGTTTACAATCGAATCCACATAGGTTTTCTCATTCCCGTACTTAGCCATCATGGCTTTCCAGAATTGCTGCACTTCGGGGATTTGTAATTCATCGGTAGAAGTATGATCCTCACGGGTATCCGGTGGAGACATGATAACCGCTATTTCGATTCCAAATTCTTCCAGCAGCCGCTTATACCCAAGCGCCATTTCCTTACTGGATACAGCTAGCTGTCCCTTTCTGCCCGTCTCTCTAAAATTGGCCTTAAAATGCTCGGAAATATCGTAAGCAATTTCTGCGATGCGAGCGCTGGACTTGCTTAACTCTTCCTCGCGCCGGAATTTCTTCTTCAAATCGAGCTTTTGTTCAGGCGTTAAGTCGGCGGTGATGCGCTCAAACCAGCGGTCTAACTGCTCCTTTTCCCCATGCAATTCTGCCATGCGTCCTTCGTAAATAAGAGGCGCAACCGCGCCGTCTTTTACCGCTTGGTTCATAGTATATTTATGGATAAAGCCGCCAAACTTCTCGGCTGTACTTTTATCCTTCTTAAGCAGCGGCGTACCCGTAAAGCCTATGTAACAGGCGTTCGGGAAGACATTTTGCATTTTCGCGTGGGCGATGCCGTATTGCGAACGATGGCTTTCATCCACCAGCACAAAGATATTGCTGCTTTCGTCGCGGATGCGCTGTTTCTTGGTAGCCGTTTCAAACTTGTCGATAATCGTGGTGATAATGTTGGCTTTGTTATGGGAGACCAAATCAACCAGATGTTCGCCGCTTTGCGCCTGCACCACATGCTTGCCGCAGGATTTGAACGTCCCATAAATCTGATCATCAACTTATCAGAATAAATAATTTGACGAGGCACAGGATCAACATACCGCATCCTGAAGTCTAACCATCTTAAGAGTGGACAGCTTAAACTAGAAACCTCTCCCTTGTATCTTAAGGAATAAGCATTTATTAATCGCAGCGCGAGTTTATCTAGGCTAAGCTGCAGATCTCGATTAACTTTCTTATTATTCAGAACAAAAGAAGCCATCTCATTAAAAAGCCGGGAAAGTCTAGATACTTTCCCGGCTAAACCTTCATCTTATCAATGCCAGCTTGCTGCAAGTGTGCTTTGCAGCGTGGAATCCGTCGGCATGCTAGTGGCGGTGGTGGGATTGAAGCCCGTATGGTTGGCACTATAGGTAGCCATTGCCTGCACAAGCTGCTGCAACTGGCTGTCGATCACATTACCAGCAGCAGTGTGGATGCTGCTCAGCTTGGAATAGCTGTTGCTATACCAGTTATTGATCGTCATGTGATCGGTCGTGCCTAGGATATCTACTTGCAAGTTATTACCGACATGCTCAAACCAGATCTGGTTCTTACTGATATTGGCGCCCATATCGAGCTCACCACTCGGCCCCGTATTGGTAGAAAGACCATTGATCAAAGCGTCATGTCCTGCACCACGTGCAAACTGGTAATGATTGCCATTGCCATGGATCGTCAGGTTTGCACCGGTAATCGTGGCCGAAGCACCCGTGGCCAGTGTCACAATATCACCGTTATGAGCATGCAGGGTATTGTTGGTACCGGAGAGAGAAATCGAAGCACTGCCATAGGCATTGATAACGTTATTGTTACCGGCAACGGTGACGGTATTATCCGCACTGGTATCGATCTCGTTGCCATTGCCTATAACTGACACTACTGCGCTGCCATAGGTGCTGACGTTGGTATTCGCGCAATGAACCGTCACAGCCGAATTACCCTCGATGTCCACCCAGCCGTCCGACAGGGTAACTGTATCGGCATCGGCAGGATTGGTACTATCGCTGCTTAAATACAGATAGCTGCCCGCTCCGAAGGTGATGGTATTGCGGTCACCATACGCATAGACATTATCATTGATGCCGGTGACCACCGTATTATCAGAGCCGTACAGGTTGATAGCCGCATTATCCGCTACATTCACCGTACCATGAGACAGGTTGATCGTATCGTAATCCGAAGCATCGGCTCCCTGGCCATTGCTCTGGATATTGACCGTGCTGCCATTACCTGCCGTCAGCGTATCTCCTAAGCCATCAAGCAGGAGCGTCGCTGAAGTCCCGGCAGTAATCGTGTCGTAATCCCCAATGACTGCAGCCGTTGCGGAGTTTGCAATGCTGATCGTAGCGGAAGACGTATCGTAGATGGTGCTGGAGGAGGAGATATTGATCCCGTAATCGTAATTCTGGAAATTATCGATAGCGAGGGAATCCGAACCTTTAGTCACCGTTAGTGTTGTGCCGGAGAGCGTATAGGTCAGACCGTTGGGTAAAGCTGTTCCCAGCGTGATGTTACCTCTTGTATCCACGCCATCGAAGGTAATCGCAGAAGTCAGGATATCCACGCCATAATCTACATATCCTGTGACGCTGTTGCCGTTGCCGGAGATGTTGATAAGGTTACGGGTACCCGCCAGCACAGCATTGTCATTGCCTGTTATGGTGAAGGTATCATTCGTATTACCGAACGAATTGATCGTATTGCTGTTGCCGGTGACCGTTACGGTGTTATCGGCATAGACATCCACTTCGTTGCTGTTGCCTGAGACACTGAGAACAGCACTGCCATAGGTGCTAACGTTCGTGTCCGAACCGGTGAAGTTGACTGCTGAATTATCGGCGACATCTACCCAGCCGTTGGACAGACTGACCGTATCTGCATCACCGGAATTCAAGCTGGCCGTGCTCACATACAGATAGCTGCTGGTGCCCATGCTTATGGTATTAGCGGTGCCGTAAGCATAGAGATTTCCGTAATTATTCGCTGTCACGACATCATCAGAACCGCTCAGAGTTACGCCTGCATTCGCAGACATTGTCATAGTGCCACTCGATAAATTGAGTACATTATCCGTACCGCTAACCGACACGGTATTTTGGGTGCCATTGACAGATAAGGTATCGTTGCCAACAAGCGCTGCTGTATCAGCAATACCAGTAAGTGTTGCACTAGTATTGGATGCAAGCGTCACCGCTATATAGGATGCGTTCACTTTTGCGCCAATACCGGACACTGCGGCACTGTTTGGACCAGAATTGTTATTATAGTAAATAATTTCTGAAGTTACAGTACCAGTCAGATTCGCACCGCTATAGTTAGTAACCTCTTCGCTTTCACCGCTGGGAAGATTGCTGAACAGTTGCAATTGCGAAGTGCCATCATTCCAATTAATGATATTCTTGATATCCGTACTGCCATTATATTGATTATCAACCGTCATAATACCGTCTTCGCCTGTGATAACGGCTTGTCCGCCAGAAGCAACCTGGATTGCTACGGGATCTGCATAAGTGATAACTTCGGTGGTATTGGAAAATGATAATGTAGCGTCAGCAAGTTTCGCCCCGCTTTCTGTAGTACCAACAGTCGCAGATGCACTAGAAGCAACAGTGACTGTACTGTTTTCTCCTACCGTAATCACATTGCCTGTACCACTGGCAGATACAGTTGCGCTAGCATCGGCAGTTAATATATTATTATTACCTGTGACAACGGCACTATCATCGCTACCGGCATTAATACTGTTATTAGAACCCGTAAGATGAAAAGCTGTACCATCAGCAGCATTAACAGTTCCTCCTGATACATTGATGGTATTAGCGCTACCACTACCAGATGTATTAACCGTATCACCGTTTGCAGCACTCACTGTATTAGATGAACCATTGAGTGTTACATTACTATTGATATCCGCTGTGATTGTATTGTTATTCCCATAAACGAATATGCTATCTCCACTACTTCCAGTAATAATATTTCCATCACCGGAAATAATAGCATTCTGATCACTTGCGATAGTTTTATTTCCATCACTATGATCTGTAATCTGATTATGTGCGGCCGAGGAGTTGATGGTAGGAGTGGCCACAAAACCTGTGCTGTGTACAACGTCTGTTCCAGTTACAAGGCCATTATTACTAATACCTCCTACAAAATATTCGTACGGATTATTGGGCGCTGTAATCGGTGTAAAAGAACCCGTGTTACTATCGTAAACAAAACCAATAAAGGCTTCTACTCCATCTTCAATAAAGCCGGATATCTGCCCGCTGTTATTTATACCCGTTAAATTTATACTGATCATGGGACTGGAAGGATTGAGGTTAGGTCGATTGGGATCTAACTCAAGAGGAAAATCTATTGTAGTAAATACGCCATTGGAATCTAGAAAGCCATGCTGATTGCCTAAACTATCGTAATAAGTCCCAACAACTTGGTTGGAATTATTAATCGCCGTAGCTGTGGTGGATCCTATACCATCAGGCACATCAATGGTAGTGAATGTACCGGATACATCTACAAACCCATGAGAACCGTTGTCATCGTTATAAGTTCCAACAATTGTTCCAGCATTATTAATACCTGAAGCTTTTGTATATAAAGCATTGGGGGCATTAATAATGGTATAGACTCCCCCAGAATACAAGAAGCCATGTTCACTATCTATGGTATCGCCAGTAAAAAAGTCACCGACAATCTGTCCGGCATTATTAATGCCATTAGCATCCGTCGATAATGCGCCAGATACACTGATATCTGTAAAAGTGCCGTTATTGTTTAAAAAGCCTGTATTGTAATAGCTGCTATCCGTGCCATAGGTGCCTACGGTCTGCCCGGAATCATTAATGCCGTTTGAAGAAACGATATAGGCATTGGCTTTATTAAAAGAACTATAACTATAGGGTGAGTTAATTATAACCCCATAATCGCCATTCTGGAATCCGTTAATAGTAATAGAATCCTGGTCCTTAGTAATCGTCAAATTACCATTAGAAAGATTGAAGGTGCGGCCATATTGGTCAGTATCCCATGAATTGTAAGTGCCGGTAAGAGACTGTCCTTCGAAGATAATAGTATCAGAGGTAAGGTCTGCCGTTGTACTGGCGGCTTGGATAACATCATTTATTACGTTCGGAGTATCTTCCGTATAACTATTATCGCCGTAATCCAGAAGTGCATCAGCTGCAGACAATAAAGTGACTTTATCGTTGGCACCCATTAAAATAGTATTTCCAGTCCCAATAATGGTCGCAGCGTTGATATCTGAAACCGTTCCATCTTCAAAAGTAATAGTAGCATTATCTTGAATAATCTCAGGACTGAAACTTGAACTTGCTGCGCCGGTTCCATTGCTGATATCTATGCCATTAGTCGTAAATGCTGCCGTTGTGCTTGCATCAGTCGCCCCAGCTGAAAAATAACTTTCAGTCATAGAACTTGTTCCACTGCTAGGAATGAATCCTCCAATAGTTCTGGTAGAGCCGTCTTTGAGATACACAGTAGCGGATGGAATGTTCCACCCTCCTGTGGTGACGCTATAACTGATATTATTAGGTTGTTTCTTCCAATCTACCTGCGCAGAAGAAATAGCATACTTCTTGAGTATCCAAACATCGCTGTAATAATCTATATATCTGAGATTAGGCGCGAAAGAAATCTTATGAGTCTTATACTCATTCGTAGCCAAAGTAACTTGGTCATTATACAGATTGGGATCTGTAGAAGGGATATTCTTGAGATGCTGTTCTAACGTAGCATCAAACATTATGTTGTCTTGTGGATCTAACTGAATAGCAACATCATATTCTTCTACGACAGCAACCCCTTCAAAACGTGCTCCTATACTGGCTGCCTGATCTGGAGAGGATGCAGTGGTAACATCGCCTGTCCCGCCAGTGTCTACCGCATGGCCAAGCTCATGCCCCAATATAGTTACAAGAGAGGCTAAAGACGGAGCGAACATATTATGCGTGGCTATTGCATCCATCGCAAACAATTTCGGATCAATAACAATGGTCGCATTGTAGGTAGTATTTCCTGCTGAATCTGTCTTCGTACCAACATTGGTATAAGTACCGCCACCTGCAACACCAAGCGTAATGGTACCATTAGAGCCATACTTATTAATAAATTTCTGAATCTCATCTGCAATAATCTGTGACCCCTGCATAGCTTGCAGAAACAGACTCCATTGAGGAGAATTAACAAATGTATCAGAAAACGGTTGTGTATTAATAATTGCCATATGCTGTTACTCCTCAATACCGATGGATAGGCTGTGCATCTTCTTATTCTTATCAAACGATATTAAGACATTCGCAGACACGTTCCCCTTCCCCTTAAGTAGGTACGTTATACGGTTACTTGGCGCTGGAGATTCATGATGAGCAGAGGTACCCGGCATAGAAGGCGTATAGTACTTCCAGTCCGGGCCAAATACTGCTTCTACATCAGCAATGCTTAGTCCGAAGGCATCTGTTTCCCTGATGCCAAAGCTAACTTTGACTTTCTTTGCATTCTGATAAGTCGAACGAGACTTTATGATTTGAATATTAGGGGTAAGCACACCTGCTACGTGCAGAGCTGGCTGATCGATGGAAACTGGAAATCTTCCGGCCCTTACAACTAAGGTGCCATTCTCAAATGGATACTCTTTCAAGAATTCCCTAACGGCAAATATTTTCCAGAGCAATTCATCATTGGTATATATATCATCCTTAAGGAATAAATTAAGTGCGAGGGCACTTTTAATATTCTTCAAAAGCTCAACAGGCGTTGTAGGGGGAGATATTATAGGGCAATTCTTTTCCGGTATCTTCTTTCCACACACTGAGGAAAGACTAAGATTAGGAGAGGATTTGGAGGATAATACATAATCCGTAGAAAATTCAGGAGGAGTCGAATACGTCGTTTGCGTCCCCGTTTGGGGCAAGCCGCTAGTATTCTTTTGGCTGCATGCAGATAGCAAAATTACCGTTACCAGGAATGAATTTCTAAGAAAATTAGAATGCGCCATTGTAACCCCTCATGTTATTGCCACTCTGATTGGAGTAATTTACAATCTATTTATAGAAACAGTTTCTCAACCTGTCTCGAAAAATAACAATCAACCAGAAGGAAATAAATCTTGACTTCAATTTCGCGCTACAAGACTGTAGAATTTCTGCTTATAGGGAATCATCCGCAGGATTACACTGCTCCAGCTAAACGCAAGCACTCATTAATGTAATTTGTCTACAGTAATCTGAAATCCGAGGCACGTATTCATTGCTTCTTCAGGAAACTTCTTTTTTCTCTATACACTCCTTAAATAAGAGCGTACGGTGACTGTATCAGTATGGTGTATGACACTTCAGGCCGCAATATACGGCTTATCGCTAATCTTAAATTAATTAACCATACCCTTCATCCATGATATTCGTTGGCGTAATACGAATGGCCAACAAGGAGTCATTATGCTTGGTCCTTCGACGATTTTACGCCAACAGATCGATAATCTATCTTTGCACATGCGCAATATGGTGGCAAAAACGGTGATATCCCATTGCAGAATATGATTGGGTTTAACAACAAAATTGGTTGAGAATGTATATAGGACCGATGATTTGCCGACACGGTTCTATGAGCAACTGCATAACGTTGAACAATTAATGAATGCATCTATAAAACCATTCTTGCAGAACCGTTCTCTCAGCAAGGTTGGTAGCCGTCAGGCATTGGAAACGCTGGAGCGATGGTCGGAACTGTATCGCCATGGCCTTAAAGCGACTGAAAATATTTCCGAATGTGGTGAGGAGTGGCTGGCGGAAGCCCATCGAAGGCTTGATCTCACCGTAGATGCACTGCGGCAGTTGGATATAGAAAATGAAGCGGTTGCTACAAAGCGTCGTGAGACGACCTTTCTCAACAGGGGAATAATACCATGCCTTATGTTTTTATTGTAAAAGACTCTTCTGCCAACAGAGTTGAATATCTGCGCGCTGAAAACATTCAGCGAGCATTTAGTGTCGGACAAGAGATTATAAAACAAGGCAATGAGATAATAGATATCAGCGTCACAAGCTCAGACGATAGCCCGCTCACCATTGGTGAAATAGAGCAATCCTTAATCCGCGAAGAACACTGGGAAAAAGAATATAAAAAGCAGGGAAAATCCGGCCACGCTGACTAGACGCTCCCATAACGCTCATACGACTTATACTGTTTTCTTGTACATTCAAATCATTAAAAAGACATATTATATGCCCATTCTTCCAGCAGAGATCATCGAGGGTACCACTTATATTACTGAGGAGAATTCCTTGGGACACTCTCAAATCAAAGAAGTATTAAAGGTTATTCCTGACAGACAAGACACACTATACGACACGATTGAATACAGGGCAAAAATATTTGAAACATCCTCTCCATGGATAACGCACAAATGTATGCGTAAGACTTTTGCCAGGCATAATAACAAGATAAGCCCTAGTATCGCTGCCTCCCTTAATTTGGCGAAGAGAACATAGGCGAGTGGGAATTTGGGAATCGACAATGGACACTTCTTCTGGTGCTCTTTCCGTCAAGCGCCTTCTATAAACTCGCAATGATTTATCCCAGTATAGATTTATTCCCAGACACTTTGCGCTGACGGGAATCATTTTAATGCATCGCACATACTTATAAGCATCGATTGGTCTTCGAAAAATTACGTGGGAGGGAAGGTAATGCGGTATAATTTCAAGCTATGTAAATTCATGCCCTTTACTCTTTCAACACATTGCCTAAACCTTCTATCAGCGGCCCTAAGAACCGCTCATATTTTTTCCAGCGTGCAACAGAAGACGTATAGACAGGCTGACGAACTTGCGTGACGCTCGCAGTACGGATATCGCGCCTGGTTTTATGGGGCTCGAAGCATGCATCATCCCATGATAGTCCGCAATAACTGATCAGCTTGCGAGCATGGGTTTCCATATCTGCAACCAGTTCTTCATAACGTATGGTGTAAAAGCTATCCGCCGGAAGCACAGCACGCCAATGATCCATTAACTGGCTGTATTCTCGGTAATAGCGCCCGAGATCATAGAGATTATACGTATATTCCTGCGGATGGGAAAAAAGACGGATAAAGCAGGATAAGCACGTATCGAGCGGATGTCGCTCAACATGAATGATTTTGGCGTTAGGCAACGCTAAATGTATCGCTCCCATATGAAAATAATTATGGGGCATTTTGTCGGTAATGTATTTAGCACCCGGCGCAAGCGCTCTGAGCCTATCAACATATTGACTGCCAATCGCTTCGATGCTTTGCGGTTGCTGCGCAATCTCAGAAAAATCCGGCAATTCGCCTGCCCCAAACACGTGCGGGTGGCTGGCAATGATTTGTTCGACCAGCGTCGTGCCCGAACGCGGCATGCCGAGTACAAAGATCGGCACATCTGAAGAAACGCCCTGGCCTCGGTTCTGGTCAATAAAGCGTCTGCTGAATATGTCCTTCTGGCGTGCAAAGAGCCTGTATTGCTCTTGCGCATTATAATGATTGTGCTTGCGGTGCAACCGACAGCCTTCCAGAAAATGGTGGAAAGCTTTTTCAGGATTATCATTATCATCATACGCTTTACCGAGCGCGAAATGAATACGGCTGGCTTTTTCATCCGGAAGGAGTGCCAATTGCTCCGCCTCCTTTTCCAAAAGCGGGATGACATCCTCATCAGACCTGATTTTCCTGACCTGGCTAAGGCTGCAAAGCGCATTGATGCGCTCCTGCCCGCTATCCAGAACACTACGAAAAATGGATTCTGCTTTTGCAAGCTCCCCCTTTTGCATCATGATACTGCCAACTCCGAGCTTAGCGCTTGCCAGAGCGGGGTCATGCATTAATGCCGTCTCAAATATTGCAAGCGCCTTATCCGTCTCTCCTAAAGCAAGATGGATCGAAGCGAGAGTGCTATGGAATTCCGCCGTACCGGGTTTTAGCGCCAGGGATTTGAGCACATATGCTTTCGCTTGCGCGTATTGATGAAGATCGTTGCATAAGCGCGCTAGGCCAGCGTAAGCTTCCGCATAATCCGACCGCAACTCCAGGACGCGTGAAAAACAGCGGTGCGCTTCTTCCGGCTCGCTCAATGCCAAAAGAGCATAGCCGCGATTGCACAAGGCATGTGTGTCATTCGGGTTGAAAGCCAGAACCTGATCGAGATAGGTCAACGCTTCTTGCACCTGGCCACGGCGCACCAGCACTTCACTTAAGTTGCTGAGCGGCTCCGTATAATGCGGATTGGCAGCAATGGCTTTACGGTAATACTCCATAGCGCCTTCATCGTCTTTATACGTGCGCCGGATACTACCCATAGCATTGAGTGCCGGCGGAAAATGCGGGTTGATGGCAAGCGCCGCTTTCTGGCAGGCCTCGGCTTTATCATATTCTTTCTGGTCGAAATAGCTGATACCGAGATTGGCATGCGCCGCGATCAGACCTGGCTCAAGAGCTATCGCCTGCTTGCCGTGAGCTATCGCCCGTGCAAGCTCACCCCGGACACGATACATTTCAGTGAGGTTGGCATGAAAAAGTGCAATATTTCCGTCCGACTGGATAGCCTGCCGGACTAACTCAATGGCTATATCAGGTTTCCCGGCTTTATAGGCGACCAGCCCTAAGAGATGCAGCGCCTGCGCCTCCCGCGGCCTCACTTCCAAAATTTTCCGCAGGAGCATTTCCGCTTCCGCCAACTGGTTTCTTTCCAGCGCCTGATTGGCACTCGCCAACGCCTGTTCGATTGTCATACTTTGTTGTGGCATCTCTTTTCCGTCCATCGCTTGACGCAAAGGCTCAAGATGCTTGCGGTAATGCTCCCAGCGCGCAACAGAGCTTTGATAGATCGGCTGGCGCACCTGCGCAACGCTGGCAGTTTTGACCAGACGCTTGTTTTGATAGAAAGCAAGACATCCCTCTTCCCAGGGCAAGCCGCAATAATCGAGCAAGCGCCTCGCCTGCCCTTCGAGATCGGCAACGACATCTTCATAGCGCACATCAAGAATCGTGCCTTTCGGCAGAACATTCTTCCAATGCCGCATCAACGCGTCATACTGACGCCAGTACCGGCCAAGCTCCTGTAAATCATACGCGAAAGGCATGGTTTCTTTAAAAAGCCGCGAATAGTTGGAAAAGCACGTATCCATGGGATCGCGCATAGAATGGATAATTTTTGCCTTCGGAAATACTGTGTGAATAAGACCGATGTAAAAATAATTTCCGGGCATTTTATCGGTGATACGGGGTGCCGTGGAATGGAGCACACGGATCTTTTGCAAATATGCCGCACCGATAGCATGCAATTCTTCTTCCGTAGCCGATTGCAGGCAGTCTATATAAGAAATACCTGCCCCAATCCCCCACTGTTGCGTGATCGTACTGCATAGATCGTGTAGTTCTCCCGCACCGAACACGACGGAATGGCTGGAGAGGATTTGCTCAATCAGTGTGGTTCCCGAACGTGGCATGCCGACAATAAAAATGGGCGTTTCATCCGCAAGACCCGAATGTTTTTTCCTTGCCAGCGTTTTATTGAAACGTTCAATGATATCCCGTGTGCTTTTCGCCGCAGTCTTTTCATCATAGCCAATCATGGCGCGATGGATGCGGTTGCCACGCTCATAGGCAGCAAAGGAATCGTCATAACGCTTAACATCTTCCCAGGCCTTGCCCAACGAGAACCACAGCCTGAGCTGCACATCAACAGGGAGATTGTGGGCATTGGCAGCCAGTTTTTCCAGAGCGATAAGGTGCGGGTCATCCACCGTATATTTCTTGAGTGTCGAGAGATTGTAATGCGCGTGTACAAACAACGGGTTAACATTCACCGAAGCAATAAAGCATTGGCGCGCGCGATCCAGATCGCCGCGAGTGCTCAAGATGGCGCCTAGATTGTTTTGCGCTTCCGCATTACAGGGATTGGACTCTACGGCACGCGCATAACATGCTTCGGCTTCCGACAGCTTCCCGTCCACTTCCAGCATTGCGCCAAGATTATTGGCAGCTTTATCATGCCGGGGATTAAAACACAGGGCTTGCTGATAGTGCGCAGCAGCGTCACCATGCCGCCCTGCTTCGCTGCAGGCCAGAGCCAGAAGATACCAGGCTTCTGCATCTTGCCGGGCGAGGTTCACCGCCTGCTCGCCAGCGGCAATCGCCTTGTCGAATTGTTTGATGCATCTTAAAATATCGCACTGGAGTTGATAGTAGGCAGGAACCGAGCCATCGCATTCTATGGCCTTAGCTATCAGTGTTTCCGCCAGCGGCAATGTGTGCGCCTCAGCAGCAGCGTTTCTACCGGCATTGAAAAACTCTTCCGCTTGCGCCTGTAACGATGTCATGCAGTCTGGTTTCCGAAAGGCTCTGGCTTCATATCCATGAAGAAATGATTCATCGTGATGCAAATTTGCAGCAATGCTAAATTCTTGCGTTAGTTCATTATTTTTAACAGATTATCGCTTGTCAGCAAGACATACTTATCCTAGTTTCATTGCAATCATTATTTTCATGTCGCAGGGAAAATGTCTCAACTGAAACCTCTCAAGAAATACCTGATTGGTTCCACCGCCCTGATTGGCGGAAGCTTCTTCCTCCCGGCAACCGCCTTCGCTATATCATGCCCGACCATCATCACAGGTACGGCACTTTCAGGAATCGTCTGCGATTTCGATGCGACTTCCAGCGTCACTGTCGCAAACGGCGGTAACGTCGGCGGCATAAATTTGAGCACCAACACACCTCCCTCCCCCGGCTACATTCACAATAACGGAACTCTGGGCTGGACCGGCACCGGTATCGTCATAAACAGCAGCAATCTTTCTGGTGGCATCGCCAATAGCGGCACCATCAGTACCGACGCTTCAGGCATCGGGATTATTAACGGCTCTGCCGTCCTGAATGGCATCACGAATACCGGCAACATCATCAGCACCGCAGCCGGTACTGGCATCCGACTCTCCAGCAGCATACTCATGGGCGGCATCACCAACAGCGGCACTATCAGTGGCAGCAACAACGATGAAGGCATTGCCATTATCAATAACAGTACGGTTGTAGACGGAATCCATAATACGGGTGTCATTCAGGGGGGACCTAATGGCAATGGTATTCTCATGCGCAGCAGCAACCTTTCCGGCGGCATTGCCAACAGCGGCACCATCAGTGGCGCGGGCACGGGACTTGCAGCGTTTAACGTGTCGAATATCACCGGTGATATCGTCAACTCCGGCACCATTACGGGCACAACGTCTGCTGGCATCTCATTGCATAACGGCGCAACGCTGAATGGCAGCCTCATTAATCAAGCGGGCGGCGTAATTTCCGGCGGCAACGCCGGTATCCTGGTGTTTAGCGCCACGAACATCACAGGACACATCGCCAACAGCGGCACCATTTCAAGCGCAAACACCGGTATCAGGATATCCAGCACTGCAATTATCAGCGGCGGCATTCAGAATTCCGGCACCATTCAGGGCAACATATTCGCTATCAATATCGACCCCACTTCGACCGTACCCAACATCGACCTTCTCAGCGGCAGCACCGTTATTGGCGACATTCAGGCGACGAACACTACCCTTAACCTCCTTGGCGGCCAGATCGATGGCAATACCAACGTTAATGCCATCAATGTCGCAAGCAATTTCACCACACACGGCAACTTAACCGCCAACAACACGACGGTAGCGAGCGGCGACAGGCTGACGCTGCGCGCAGGCGACACGCTGACGGGAAATTTCGCCGGCAATGGAGGCACGCTCGCCTTCGGGGTAAGCAATAACACGTTCGGCAAAATTGTCGGCAACGCCGATCTGACAGGCGTGAACGTCGCTGTCGATCTTGGAAACGCCCCGCTGTTGCATAACGGTGATGAGATGAAAGTCATCCAGGGCAGCGCTCCCCTCACCGGCGGCCCGGGCGGTATGCTGACCGCGATTTCCGATAACTCCTACCTCTGGAACTTCCAGATGGTTGACGGCACCGGTGCTACAACCCCGACCAGCAGCAGCGATCTGTTCATCCGGGCAAGCCGTGCTTCATCCGGCAACCTTGGCTTTAACCCAGCCGACACAAACACCTATAACACACTGCAGACATTTGCGGATGCGAATACCAGCGACCCGGCCATACTGCGAGTACTGGGAAATTTAAACAGCGCCCCCACCCGGGCCGCCGCCCAGAATACCCTCCAGTCGGTGGAACCTACACTTAACGGCAGCGATTTCATCGGTGCACAGGCGCTCAATAACCAGACATTGAATATGGCAGCCGAACAACTGGCCATATTGCACGGTAGCGGCGAAACCGGTATGGCTGCCGGCGGCAACCTGAAGGGCGTGCGCATATGGGGGCAGATGTTCGATGCAGAAGCGAACCAGGGTGAACATCAAGGTATCAAAGGCTATAGCGCCAATAGCTGGGGCGGCGCAGTCGGTATTGATACACGTAACATCAACGACAAGACGATTCTGGGCCTGGCATTAAGCTCTGGCCAAACCAACGCCAACTCAAAGAACGCTAACCACACCGGTACGGATGTAAACAGCTACCAGCTGACCCTATACGGTGATTACGCTTTTACAAAAGATACTTTTGCAAGCGGCATGCTGGCTTATGGGTGGCAGAATGTCGATACCATCCGCTACGATGTAGGCGGCGCAGGCGGCTCGGCCGCACACGGCGACTTTAACACGAACGAGATCGCAGCGCGCACGGAACTGGGCAAGAATTACCGCTACGGCTCTACCCTCGTGACCCCAAGCATTCTGGCCAACTACCTGCACTACTCACCGGACAGCTACACGGAAACCGGTGCCGGAAGCATGAACCTGCATATTGACCGTAAGAACATGGACGTTCTCGAACTTGGCGTGGGCACAAAGCTTAGCTGGACTTACCAACGCGCAGAGGGAGTCTTAACCCCAAGCGTTCACGGCGGATGGCGTTATGATGTCATCGGCGATCATCTCGATGCCACCAATAGTTTCGCTGCCGGCGGCCCGGCTTTCGATACTCAGGGCATACAGCCCGGCCGCGGCACACTCGATATGGGCGCAAGCGTGAAGTACGTAACCAACAGTAACATAGAGCTTACTGCCAATTACGAGCTCCAGCATAAAATGGACTACACCAGTAACGCAGGCTTTGTGCGCGCGGCTTACAAGTTTTAAAGAGGCGCGTAACAATCCAGCGACGCTCGCAAAAGGTCTCGCCAGACATTCACCCAGCCTTCGCTATGATCAGCGCTTTCTACCTTTGTAATTCTTATACAATAAGATGTACCCACCGCCCGGCGAAAGCTCCGGGCAATATCCAAAGGAATGATCTCATCCCGCCCTCCCACGAAATGCTGTTGCGGTATATGCGCGGTCTTCGCTGCCACGCTTAAAGGAGAAAGCGTATCGGCGGCAGGTTTGCTGATGCGATGAAGTTGCGAAAATAATGCCGGATCAAGATTACCCGCCACCGTGCGCAAGCTTAATACGTCACCCCGCATACCTGCCAGCAATGCCACCACACCGCCTCCACCAGAATAGCCGACCAGATTAAACCCCGTGAGATGGTATCGCGCTTTGATATCGTCAAGGGCAGCGTTTTCAGACCGCAACTCCTCGGGAGAGAGACGCCGCGAAGTCCAATACTCCTTTGGACAGATCGCACTCGCATCACTTAAACCGCTGAACTGGCACGGACGCGCCATATAGATCACGTTATCATCCTGATCCTCCGCCGCAAGACGCAAAGCCAGCGGATCAACGGGTGTCGGATTGAGTGAAGGTTCCTGCCGGTTAAGCCAGGCGAGCCCGTCACCTTCAATATAAATCGTTGCCGGAGCATCAAGTTTGCCAACCCGCTCGAACACCGTCAACACAAATGGCTCTGCCATAATGCGATGCTCACGCAGATTAGCACCTACAGCGATATGCCGCGCCGTTTCAGCACGATCTTCCGCGGAAATTCCTGTGCACCCAGCCAGTAAGACTATTAACAACGCCAGTATGAGGGCCTTACTGGAAGCAATGACCTCTAAGGAATGTGACAAATAGCACTCATAATTTTTTAGGTATATTTATGACACAAAGGACAAAATGGGCCCAAACGAAAATCTCAGTTGAACAATGGTGACATATTATCGTCTTATTTCAATGCCCAATTGTCCTTGAATCCCATATTCTGTTTGCCTGTTAATAAAACAGATTCCCTGTTCCGTAAAAATAATTGCCTGCTCCAATTTTAGGGAATTTTCTAATAACCATCTATTATGACGCAGCTTTTAGTCGCTAGCTATCATGCTCTAGGCCAAAATAGTAAAATTTCCCTGTATTTTGCCTGATAAACAGGGAATTTGACATGGAGAGCGGTTCGCAGCAGACTCTGTCCACCGCCATTTATTTAGAATTAATCAATATATTTCAGGTAAATGGCTTAGCGCACTTCTCACCAACCCATAAATCACCCCATAATCGTATAGCGCACAGAGAAAAACAGACACAAACTGTTCTGATGCCATTACATCAGAAAATATAAATATCGTTTTGCTATGATATCCCCGTATCCCCATATGATTGTTCCAATAATCTAGCCCTCCTACTAATGCCCCAAACCGGCTTGCGCACTTCCTCCACCCCTTTGCTGGTCCAGATAAGAACGTGCGTATGATGCAGTTTCATCTCTTCCCATATTCCGGCCGCGAATGCGGGGAGTATATTCCATCTCCGGCGCATTTCTCCGTTCGCTGCCGAGCGATTTTGTTTCCAGTTCCGGCATCAAAGAGGGGGCCAAGCATTCGACAACCGGCGTGAAAGCCGCCTTCATACCCTGGCCGGGATAGGGTATGGAAGAAAGGGTATGTATCCTGTCCGACGCCAGCCACATATTGGATAGTGCTGTATGCATTTCTCTATTTATCTCACCGATACCTTCCCTTTCCACGAGATGCTCCATCATTTTTGCCAGCTCATTGAGACCCAAACTTTCCCTGACAATCTCTGTAAGCTCGCGGCAATTCTCATGTTGCCTGCCCAGTCCGAAATGTTTAACGCCGTCACGGCGAGTGATGTTCTCTGCCGCCGCAAGCAACCTCTGCGCAAAATCAGGGGAATGAACAGCCTCTCCGATAGAGTCCAGCGTTTCCCTGCACGCCCTGTCTCCTTCCAAAGCACGCGTCAGCACCTGCTCGATAATGGTCTGTTCCAGCGCGATTATCCCATATCCCAGTAATATGGATGCATCTCTGCCCGCAGTTACCTGCGGGGCACGAAGCATATCATCGGAAGCAATGAGCGGAGTGCCATCCTCAAGTTCCAAGCCGAAGGTTTTGGCTATCTGCTTAAACGTATCGGTTTGCAAGTCGTAACTGGCGTATTTGAAAGGGTGGACTGAACGGATATGATCGTTTTGTGTTCCAATCCCCGTCAGATCCGCCCCTGCATTTCTGCCTTCACCTTGCACCGGCCGCAACTGGTCAAAGTCAGGTGGATTGACGGGACAGAGCGTTTGTGCAACAGCATTGGCAAGCAGCAGATCATTCGGCAAGGTCGCTTTATGGTTCATCAGTTGGCTGCGTATGATCGCCATCATGTGGGAATGCCCCTCAGGGTCTTCCCGCAGCAATGCACTGGTCGACATATCAAGACCATGATTCTGCTCAAGCATAGCAATAGTGGAGCGGATGCCGTTGAACCCTCCCATATCATATTTCTCGGCATTGAACGAACCGCTGAACAACATTCTTTGCTGCGGGCCATTGAGTTCATAAAAACCGCCACTGCGTAGCTTGTTGAAAATAGCCCAGTGTGTTGCCAGGTTTTCATCCACCACCCCGCCTTGCGGATCAATAATCCAGCCAAGCGGTTTACTTATTTGCCCGTTAGTAGAAATGCCGAACTGGTAATCCGTCGCATTGCCCTTGTAATCCACACCCGAGCCGGGAATGAAATCGCTTTTAAGCCCGGCAGATACAGAATGAACGGAAAGTGCCACCTCCTCTGCTTCACCTCCGTCACGGCGAATCGTGCCGCGCAATTTGTTTCCATCGATAGTATAATTCTGCGCTTCCAGCATCCGCCGGATATCCTCTCTGCGCTCACTATCCTGAGGTACTCCTTCAATATAGAGAAAGCCTTGCTCATGCATGACATCATTCACGGATTTGGCCAGCTGTAATGCCGGAGAATGGGAGAGTTCCATCACGGTATTAAGGCCGTTGCTCAATGAAACGGATCTATCATCCCGTCTCGCGAAGCGTTGCCACCGCTGGGTCTCCCGATTTGCAAACCGTCCCGTTCCGATAAGCTGCAGGCAGGCTTCATGCAGCACGCCATCGAATCCCCTCTGCGCATAGGAAGGCGATTCCGTACGCGTGACCGCATGAATCTCCGGTATTTCATCCGCATAGGGCATGCAGGTAGAAATCGTATTAACGAAATCACCGGTCACGATCTGCATGTCATTAACAATACGGCCGATGACGCCAACCATATCGGAAGGATGGAGCGCGCGGTGCATATTAGTCCAGTTCAAGCCATTAAAATAGGTGGCTTTAACTTCATCATAAGGCAGCGCAGGAGGTGGGGTTAGAGATGCGGTCATCTATAGGGCTCCCGGTTGAGACATATTCTTCATTCAGCGCCCCCTGCCCCTCACTGCCTGCGCTGCTATCTCTGTGTCAATCGCCTGCGCCTTAGCAAACAAACTTTCATATAATTGTTCATGCTGGATCGCCACGTTACGGGGAATAAAATTCGCCGTTGCAGCTTCCGCTCTGCCCCCGATCTCATCCCGTGTCAGGGCATGAGGATTTTTTTCCGTCCTGATCGAAGTTCCCTCGCGTTCCATATGGTTAATCTGGCGCAATGCATCCCCCCAGTCTTCGACCAACACGATACTGCCGTTTCTGTAATAGGCAGGTGTATCTTCGCCTTCCGTGGCCAGCGTCACACGCCCCATCTGCATTCCGGGAATGACGCTGCCATTTTTCCCCGTAACTCCTCCCTTCACCAGGGTGACCATATAGCCCATCTCGCTGATCAGCTCCCCGACCCGCTCCGCCGATTCGCCCAGATGCAACTCAACATTAAGCCGTTTAGACTTGCCCTGCAGAAACTTTACAAGATCCTGCTTGTTATCGATACGTTCCAGCGCATCCAGTTGCGCAGGCGTAAGATTATATATTTTCCTGACGATATCGTTTTTGACAAACTTCAGCCCCCTGTCCTGCTCATCTCCCCTTGTCTCCACAATGTCGCCAATCAGATGAATAGTATGGTTCTGCTGCCGTTCATCATAAGCAGCCAGTCCGGGTTCATATTCCGATCGTGAAGCCTGTCTTTGCGGAGCATCAGGCGGCAATGTCCGCCCGCGGATATCCTCTGCCATTTCAATGAGCTGTTCCAGACCTCGCCTATGAGCCCTGAAGCGTGCGAAACTTCCTATATGGCTGCTTCTTTCCGGTACGCAAGCAGGCAGCGGTATATTGCTTGGAACCGGAATGACGCTGCTTTTCTGCCTGAGATCGATACCATGCGCGCCTGCGAATTCAACAGCCGATTGCTGTTCGGCATCCGTTGTAAAAACAATCTGATCGGCTTTACGCAATACGGGAAGTGTATCGTTTTTATACGACATGCAAAATCCTGGATACTCTACCGTTCCCGGGTTGATTCCTCCCTTCATGAGACTGAACTGATGGAACGTAAACACCAGCTTCTGACTCGCCTGCAAATCCAGGGATTCTATCTGATCCAGCAATTGGCGGTCGCGTTCTCCCAAACCGGGATATTGTACATGGATAATCTGTTGTTTGTGGTCGGGATTAAGAGCATCAAGCTGTTTTTGCAAACTATTCTCACTGGTGAGATCCCATTGGGCATTATCGAGCACAAGGACTTCATATCCTAATGTCTCAAGCTCCCTTGCCTGATTGCGCGTATAATCGCCGACTCCTTCATTCGCTGCTTCCGGGAAACCGGTAAAAAATACAACCTGCTCTTTTTTCAAAGGATTTACACCCACACCACCGTCCCAAAAATCAACAACTATTACTAATTTATAAACAAAATTTATTAACAAATCTTTAATCAATTCCATGTAATGTTTTGTAATGAAACATTGAGGAATGACATGTCTCATAAAAGGACTTTGCTGCTGAACGGAAATTCATTAACGCCCAAACAGGTTAACGCCATTGTCAGAGGCGATATTACCGAAATACGCATTGATCCTGCCGCACTGCGCCGGGTAAGGGAAACTCATAGAGCCTTTGAAAGAACGGCTGCCGAAAACCAGGTATACGGCTTGCATACCGGTTTTGGCAGCAGGGCAACCGTATTGATAGACCAGAACACGGACCGTTATTCCTCGATAGTAAATACGGGCAGTTTTTCCAATATTTTCGACTTCGTCGACCCAAGCGTCTCTAAGGCGGTTCTGGCTATCAAGGCTAACAGCTTTCTTGCTGGAGGAATGGGTGCTGTAAGGCCGGAGCTAATCGAAAAGCTTGTAGAAGTTTTCAACGATAATAATTTCCGCTCCATGCCTAACGTCCCAGCGCTGGGAACAGGTGAAGGAGATTTAAACTCTTCTGCAATACTTGCAAAATGGTGGCTTGATAAGCATCCGGATTTTCATTTGGCTCCGGGGGAAGATCTTGCCTTGCTGGCAGGCAATGATTATTGCGATGCGCTGATGGCGGTCACCCTGTCCGAGATAAGGCGCCTGATGGATATATCCTACTCCGTATTCGGGGCCAGTATGGAGGGGTATAGGGCTCAACCACAGGCCATCGCTCCGCAGGTTGCAGAAGCACGGCCCAGTAACTCCCTGAGAACTTCCATAAAATGTATCAACGGCGTTATGAAAGACAGCAGGCTGCTTGAAACCGGGGCACGGAACCTGCAGGATCCTAATAGCTTCAGAACATTCCCGCAGGTCATGGCTGCCGTGGAAAATTATACCAGTAAGCTTGAGAAATACCTGCAGCAGGAAATGAATTCGGCCACACAGAATCCTTACTATTCAGCGGATTCGGATCAGATCATCCATAACGGTAATTTCGACACCACCTATAGTTCTGTCACCTTAAGCGCCCTGCAGCTGGCCTTAGCGAAACATGCAGATATTTCGTTTAAGAGATTATCCAAAATGTGTGATCCGCATTTTAACGGGCGTTTGGTGCCGGGGCTGTCGCGCCCCAACAGCTTGGCAGATAACATCCAGTCCCTGAACGTAACTAACATCGCGGGGCAGGCATTGAAAAATGTCGTCGGCCACGCACGTCAGAACATAACAGACGCTTCCTCATTACAATTTCAGAACGGCATAGAAGATAGTGTTTCCGGTGTGTTTCAGCAGTTGCTGGATGCACAGGCCATGGTGAAAAATATACGATTGGTAATGGCCTGCGAACTCGTGGTGGCGATGGCCACGATTCAAGAGCGGATAAGGGATGGCGATATCGTGGAAGGAGATCTCTCTCCACATATTGCCCGGATATACGAAAATTTCATGCAATCCATTGATATCAGTAGAACAACAGACCGTAGCGGAATGGGGTTTGACCTGGATCAGGTGACAGCTCTCTTCGATAACCGCGACATATTTCCGCCCACCCCTCACCTGGCCGACAGAAAACTGCTGCATGTGGAGCAACTCGCCGGCAGAACCGGACAGGAAGCCGGCAGAGCATAAGGAAGCATAATGGCATTTACCAAAGAAGATATTTCATCAGCATTTGCAGCTTCCTTTCCTCAGTTAGGAACTGTTGAAGATGTGATTGCTGTGATGGAGGGAGTGCGATCCGCTTATCGTGTTATAACCACAGAAGGAGAATATTTTGTAAAAAACGTTCCGCCGGGTGCAAGGCGCACTCCGGAAGAGAATATGGGGATTCAGAAAGAACTTTATGATGCCGACGTACCGGTGGTCAAACCCGTTGGCCTGATGACAGCAGGCGATAGCACATTTACTGTAGAGGAATTCTGCGATGCGCAATATATAGAGCGCCCGCAACTCCAGCATAAGATACAGGTGGCACAGGCG
The DNA here is from genome assembly GCA_035765535.1 of Rickettsiales bacterium. Lineage (NCBI taxonomy): Bacteria > Pseudomonadati > Pseudomonadota > Alphaproteobacteria > Rickettsiales > Rickettsiales bacterium. The sequence goes on from DASTXE010000006.1 coordinate 739,201, forward strand.
CTCGCCAAGCAGCATGCCGCCACGCAATTACCGGAAGATGCTATTGTTCCGCGCCATAAAGCACATGCGCAGATTGACACATTGCGGGATAACTTTCAGCGTGTTTTCACCCAATTTGAAGATGAAGGCATTCCCAAGGAAAATTGGGAAGCGGCATTGACAGACCGGTTCATGTCACAGTTTGACAGGCACGGCCTTGCTCATCTGGTAGAAGATCAGCCGACATTCGGTGATTCGGCACTACCCGCAAGGGAACGGTTCAGGCAGGCCGCCGCACAAATTGCTCACATGGTTGTGAAAGAAGGTGCTGTCGATTATATTTGCGATACATTCTACAATTTAGAAAAGAGCCAGACGGAGCATGCTGCCGAGATTCATCGCAGCAGGCTTCATGAAGATCCTAATACAGGTAATGTATTATATGACGGATCCGGCAAGCTGGTGGCCCTGATCGATTATGAATACAGTCAGCTGGGTCCTTCTTACATGGACCTCGGCGCGGCTATTAAGACGCAGATATCCGGCAAGAAGATTGACTGGGAAGAAGCCTCCCAAATGGTATCCGCCTATCACCAGATCCGCCCGTTATCCGCTAAAGAAGTGGAACTGCTCCCGGCATCCATTCATGTAAGAACTGCACTTCTCTCAGCGTTGCGGCTTATAGAATTCTCAAAGGTTTTAGGCGATAATCCGCCAGATTACCTAAAGAACCCTGTGCCTTATTTGAAGGATCTCGAGAAAGAGAAAACCGAGATCAAGCAGGTTGAGGACAAGCATTTACTCTTTCCCCGGGATTTGCCGCAAAAAGAGGTGCTGCGCACATTTCTTCCTTATCTTAATACGCGGAAATTCCATCCTTCCCCGGAATATGAAGATCCTAAAGTTGAAACCTTGCTAGATGCTGTCGAGAAATTTCTGCGCAGAGAGAAGATCACCATTGCGTATGATCCGTCATTACCTGCTCAGCCGATACCGGATGATTTCGGCAATGTTGCAGGCCTTGTCACGTTCCGCCTTAACAGCCGCCCTAAACTGCATAACCAGCCTCCCCTTGCGCAATACCAGTTGGATAATAGTTCATATCAAAGAAATCTGGGGGATCTGATGCTCGCCGTCGCGAGCTACTGCGTCGCAGAAAAGGCAGGACATCCTGTCGACCTGAAACAGGAGGATATTATACCCTCCTTCGGTTTAAGCGCCCGCGCCCCTGACGATGCAAATGCATTTCATAAACTTTCCAAGGCAGAATATCCCAGGTTCGACAAGCCTGTTGTTTTTGGAGTATGGGGGCTTGGCGTCCAGGAAAACTGCTCACAGGATTTCATCGATGAGGGAATACGCAGGGCGGATCATCTCAGCCAGAAAGCTGGCAATATGGATTATTACTTTCTTACCTACCCCCAGCAGCCTATGGCGCTATATAGCGCATATGGCAATCAGTACAATCAGGATCCGGAGCATTATTATTCCGAAACCGCCATGCAGTTTGTGCAGGATGTGTTAATGCCAGCAGTAAGTCCCCGCTATACCCCTGCCCATCCCCAGGCGCATCGTTATCGCAAGGAAGACGAAAACGCGGTCGTTTCCGGCGAACGGTACAATGATATAGAGCAGGTCAGGCAGCAACTTGGGAATATAAGATTCGTAGCGCATAGTTACGGCACCTGCTTTGTTCAGGAGGTGCGTAATGCGCTTGTGCGCTCCATGAAAGATCTGGGATATGCGCAAGAGGAAATCCGTGAAACATTGCCTGCCGTTTTTTCACTCAATACAGGTACGCTGGTTCAAACCGATATTCAGAAAACGGAGGGGAGTTTCTCCCAGTTCAGCATCGTCGCTAAAGATGATATTGTGGCCAATAATTGCAGCAACCATCTAAGACAGCTTAAGGAAATACCACAGGATGACTGCACATTAAGCTCACCTGACACACACACCGTCAATGCCTATAGCAATATCATTACCGGACAACTCTTCGCATCGCCAGAAGATCAGGAACCCATCGTCTGGAAGGCTAATCCGCATGAGTGGGAGGCATATTGGTATGACGGTTACAATGCAGCAGGCCAGCATCTCGATAATAGTTCCCTGCCTGGACATGTCCTGCAAAAGGCGATTGAGAAAGGCGCATCCATAGCGCAGGACGGAGTGCCATCCTTACTTCCATCGCAAGAGCATATCCATTCCATTGAAGCAAGGCCAGCAGGTGAATGGACAGCCAGGGCCGCAAACACAGCTGAATCCGGAATTGCAGGCCGGAGGGCTGGATAACATGGGCAATATCCTATCCGCCATTACGGCCCATGATAATCCTTCTCCCGCCCTGATGAGAGCGGATCAACAGACCGGAATGAACAACAGGCAGCTTGGCGCGTTTGTAAGTGATATGACCGTACAGTTACAGCAACTCGGCCTCAGGCGGCATCACAAAGTCGCTCTTGCCTTGTCGGAAGGCGAACCCAGTACCGTGACAGCGCTGCTTGCCACTATAAATACGTCGATCGCAGCCCCAATGCGAAGGTTCGAGAACGACGAAATGACAGATATATCATTGGATACCATCGCACCGGACGTATTAGTGCTTGATGAAACCGTGCCTAACTATAGTGATATTGCTCTTCTGGCCTCCGCGAAAAATATCCCTGTTATTACACTGCATCCGGAGAATGATAAGAACGGTAAATTCACCCTACGCCACAATACGGATCTGAGCAATCTCAGTAAGGGGGAGATCGCCGAACCTACAGAAGACGATATTGCCGTTCTGTTCCAAACCTCTGGAACGACAGGGACTCCGAAACTGGTTGCTCATACGCACGGACATTTCCTGCACAACGCCCGGATACATACCAATACAGTCGGTATTCATAAGAATGAACTGCGCTGTCTGAATGTTTTATCCCAGCGCGCTCAGTGGGGTGTCACCACTGCCTTGACCACATTATTATCGGGCGGAACACTAATGGTATATCCACACACGAACCTCAACTATGCCAGCACAGGAGAGACCAAACTTGCACACCTTATTGAAACCACCCAATCCAACTGGGTGCCGCTGACGCCTTCCAATCTTGTGGATTTAGCTGGTCTCATGCATAAGAGGCCGGGAATCGGCCAGAAACTGCGGGATAGTGCATTACAGGTGCTGGAAACCTCCTCTTCGTCAGCGCATCCCATGCTGTTGGAACAAGTACAGAATGAGCTGCCGCTTATCAGCCTTCTTCAGACATACGGATCGACGGAGACCGGCCCTATTTCCGCCAATACATCGCGGAATAACAAAACGGGAACGGTAGGCTGTGCTGTAGACGGTGTTGAAATAAAGATTGTAAACGGCGCCGGAAAACAGGTAGCGGACGGCGAGATGGGAGAGCTATGGGTGCGCAGTCCTTCCGTAGCGCGCTATTACCAGAATGATGAAGCCAATCGGAAAAGCTACACAGAAGATGGATTCTACAAAACGGGAGATATTGTTGCACTGGATGCCGATGGACATATTACGATCGTGGGACGAAAGAGCGAGATATTTGTCGTAAATGACAGGGAAGTCATTCCCGCCGCCCTGGACAAAGTAGCCCAGACCATTCCGGCAGTAAAGGAAGCGGCGACCTTCCCCGTAACCAATGAAGGTCAAACCACAGTAGGTATGATTCTGGCTATTGGGGAAGGCACCAACCCTGCTGATGCGGCCGAAAGCCTCAGGCAAACCCTTGGCGATATCCCGGTACACATCTTTTTTGCCTCCAAAATACCCCAACAATATCTGACCTCCAAGGGATCATTGAGGCGCGGCGTTATGACGCAGGAACTAAGCGGCAGAGCAGGCAATGCGCCAGAAATCCATTTTCTGGAGTTGGATGCCGGACGTCCGGCAAGCGTGGGAGGACCAGGAAGGTAACATGACCCGATATGCCCCTCTCTCCAGAAAACCGTCGTTACGCGAAGTATTCAAAGAGGATATCGCCGCACATACATGGAGCGGTGAAGAAGGCCAGCCCGATCCGCTGTCACGAAGCGGCGAAGACGCATTCACTCAATCCCCTTTAAGGAAATTTGCCAAGAACGGAGACTGGCTGTCGGCCGTCAGGATTGTCGCAGGCGATGAAGAATTCACTCATATCTTAAAAAACGTCGACAACATTACCTGGCCGGCCGGTATCATTATCACCGAGGAAAGCAAACAATTCCATCAGAAGCTTCTGCAGGGGGAAGAGATTGGAATAGAGGGTATCTCGCAGGTATTTCCCAAAAGAGGTGCCGCTGCGAAAGTGCTGGACGGTAAAGAAAGTATTTTCTGCCCTTATGATGAAAGCGCAAGGCCACCCCTTGTCAATGCAGACATATGCGGCAGCCTTCAGGAAAAATACGGGCATCTGGAACCTTCTCCCGTAATCGTACCGATCAGGTCCACACCGCGGGCAGATGGCTCCATGAATTACATGGCGGAAGCTTTTGCCTGGGCGGTATCACAAAAATCGGGCATTCGCGTTGCCCCTCGAGGAATAGGTGTTGTAGCCAAATCCGTCAGCAGAACAGACTGCGATGATGCAGACAGATTAAGGCAGGAAGACGCAAGAATAGATGTCCCTCGCGGGCTGAAAAATGTCATACTGCTGGATGACACCGTTTATACGGGACGCAGCATGATCCGGGTTGCGGAGGAAATCTTAGCCAAGGGAGGCTCTCTCCTGGGAGCGCCGCAATGCCTCAGAGGTTATTATGAGGATACCACTTTATTTCCTTCTGAGAAAAAGCTGGAACTGCTGGAGCAAAAGATTGGGGCAGAATATAACAATCACAACGAGTTTTGGAACGAATTTACGCAGCATACAAGTTTAACACAAGACAGAATCACCGATACAGAAGTGGATATTTTGCTGCAGCAATCTTCGCTTAAAGCATTTGTGGGTGCATTGGAGCAATCACTAAGCAGAGCGGCTTCTACACGATACATGTAACTCACCTCTTCCCACCCCAACACATCATGGAAAAGATGAAGAAACTTGGCTTTAAATAGGGTTTGGGTTGTCTCCTAATCTAAATATTCTATTTACCTGCTTGCATATATAAATTCCCTGTATCAAGAAATAATTTCCCTGCTGAATTTTTAGGGAATACCATAGTAACTTACTAACATTATGGGGGTTTTTAGACTTCTAGATCCAATGTATGGCTAAATTTACAATAATTCCCTGTTCTTTCCCTGATAAACAGGGAATTTGTCACAGAGAGCGGTTCGCGGCAGACTACGCCCACCGCCATTACTGATTATATGGATTTATCATCCATATAATCAGTAATCACGATGTGATGAGATGAGAACGTAGTTCGACAATTTTTCAGGAAGAAAAATTGGACGCCGCAGCAAAGCGAGGCGCCGCCTGACGGCAAATGGTCAGGAGACCATTTGTCAATCTCATTTCCCTTTTACTAATTAATCATATGGTTCGTCAGATCGAGAACTAAGAATGCTTCCTCCCAATTTCGAGAACATGACTTTGCCTGTTAAGCTGTATCTAGCATCTTATCGGGCATGCATGGATTGCAAATATGCCATAGAACTACTCAAGAGCAGCTCTATAAGCTTTCAAATTGGAAAGTTCAATGGGCTGGTATTTGCGCATTATTAAAAACATCTATTCATTTAATGCGTGAGAAGGACGCAAAATCATGCTTACCTGAACCACTTAAAAACAGTCTCCATTCTGCATGGAATGAACTTAGAAAGAATAGAACAAAATACTCTATTTTCTGGGATTTTATTGATAAAGAGCGCCATAACATCCTTAAAGAATATGAGTTTTCTGCGTACGAAGCAATTTTAACAGAAGATGGTACCGTAAAGAAAACCTTTCGTAGCCTTTTATCTATAATGGAAGAAGGAGAAAAAGAGACCCTATTGATAAAAAGCGGCCCATATGAAGGGCGTTTAGCTCTTGAGGTATTAACCGAAGCTGTTCAATGGATTGAAGATTATATTTTTGATGCAATCAGAAAGACTGGCTACGATCCTCATGAATCTCGGCGTACAACCGCACTTTTACCCCCACTGCAATCAAAGGGATTGAGCTTGCTAGAAGAAATTTGGCAACACCCTGCCTAATACATATAAAATTTTCACTCTGCTAAATTGCATATGAGAAATCATCCCACCGCCACTGCATTAGTAAAAACCGCCAGCTGCGCAGCAAACGCACGTTGATATGCAGGCCGCACTTCGCCCCGGGCAACATAAGCAGCAAGATTCGGGTACTCCTCCAGAAGCCCTGAAGGTCTGAGCCTGAGCAGCACAGACACCATCATCAGATCGCCCGCGCTGAATTCACCGTCAAGCCAGTCCGCATCGCCAAGGTGAGCAGAAAGCTGATTCAAACGGTTGCGTATGCGGTCCTGAACCAGAGGCAAGCGCTCTTTACTCCAGGGCTTGTCACCCTCATGCAATTTGACGGTGACGAGATCGAGGATCGGCGGCTCTATCGTATTGACCGCAGCAAACATCCACGCGATCGCGCGTGCACGGGCATTGGCATTTTTCGGCAGAAGTCCCGCATTGTTTTCTGCAATATGAAACACAATCGCTCCTGACTCGAACAGGGCAAGATCGCCCTCCTCATAGGTTGGAATCTGCCCGAAAGGATTGATCGCCAGATGCGCAGGCTCCTTCATCGCTTTGAAGGAAAGAAGCCGCACATCATAAGGCTGGCCCACTTCCTCAAGCGCCCAGCGGACGCGCGTGTCGCGCGCGAGCCCTTTGCCGCCATCGGGCGACCGTTCAAATGCGGTAATGGTAGGAGTCATTACGCCGCCCTCGCGCTTGCTGCTTCCACATGCTTGCGGAAATTATCCAGAATGGATTGCCAGCCAAATCGCTGCTGCTCAATCGGATAGACATTTTCGCTATCGAACGTCACACGCACCTTCACTCCTTTGGCCTCAGGAATAAACTCAACCTGCGCAGTGCGGTCGCCAAACGCATATTCGATTCGCTGCTTATCGACGATCTTGGTATAGGTTCCGGCGAAATCGAACCCCATGCTGCCGTCTTTTGCTTCCATGCGTGAACTGAACGCTCCACCTTCGCGTAAGTCCACTTCCGCTTTTGTGGTATGCCAATCATCCGAAGCCGCATTCCACTGCATGATATCCGCCGGTGATGTATAGGCGCTCCATACTGTATTGATCGGTGCATTGACGATGGTTTCAACGGTAATTTTCTGGCTCATGATAATTCTCCTGAGAAGGTTGGTTTGCGAAAAAGATAAACGATATAGCGGCGCAGATGGTCAATGCTCTCCCCGGCTACGGCAGCATCGCCTTTTGCTTTAGCGAGAATAAATGCACCCTGCAAAACAGCCTGTGTGTGCAGTGCAAGACTTCGCGCCGTCCAGTCCGCGCTAATGCCGTGCGATTTCATCGCTTCATCAATATCGGCTTCCACTTTTGCCGCATGGCTGCTGATGCTGGCATTGCACGCATCGCGAATAGCGGGGCATGTCTCATAAACTTCCTGCACCATCGTGCCGATCAGGCAGGTAAATTCAGGGACGTTACCGACCAGTATTTCCTTGCGGAAATCGATATAACCCAGCACACGCTTCAGCGGATCTTTATGGCGATGATAAGGTGCCGCCGCAAAAAACTCACTCGTGATTTGCGACCAGTATTCCGCAGCCGCCACGGCCAGCGCTTCCTTTCCCTTGAAGTGATGGAAAAAAGAACCCTTCGCCACCCCGGCTTCGGCGCATAATTCGTCGACTGTTGTGGCTTCATAGCCCTTCGTGCGGATCACTTTAAGTGCCGCATCCAGCAGCTTTTGCCGTGCCGCCGCCATAGGGCGGTTATGGGAAGTCGTGTTGCTCATAAGAATATTTATACCGACCAGTCAGTATAAATGCAAGAAAAATCTTAAGTGCCTTTAATATAAAGCATTATGCATCCGTTGAATTTATTGCTGCGCTTTAAGCCAAGCCGCCAGCTCTTCCTTCGGCATCGGTCTGGCAAAGTAATAGCCCTGTCCTTTATCGCATCCAAGTGCTTTGAGCAGCTCTTTCTGCTCCTGGGTCTCAATACCTTCTGCGACCACTTTGAGATTGAGCGCATGCGCCAGATTGATAGTAGCACTGGCAATCAGCAGGTTATGGCCATTGGTCAGAATATCTGCGACGAAGGAACGGTCTATTTTCAGAATATCCAGCGGCAGCTGGCTCAGATAACTGAGCGACGAATAACCTGTGCCGAAATCATCGATAAATACCGAAGCCCCTAACTCACGGCACAATGTCAAAGTCTGTATGGCCTGCTTTGGATTTTCCATCAGCGTGCCTTCGGTGACTTCCAGCGCAATATGCTTCGGGTCGATCCCGGCGCGCCGCAGTATTTCCTGCAAATGGCGGGAAAAACCTTCCTGCTGGAAATCACGCGAGGCGAGGTTCAACGCAATATAGATCGGCTGTTCCTGTATGCCTTGCCATAAGACCGCATCTTCGCATGCCTGCCGTATGACATAGTCGCTGACTTCGGTAATAAGTCCGGATTTTTCCGCCAGCGGAATAAAGGCCAGAGGTGGAATCATTCCTCTTTCAGGATGCTGCCAGCGCACCAGCGTCTCCACACCGCAAGGTTTCGCGGTTTTCAGATCGATGATCGGCTGATAATAATTCAGCAACTGGCGCTGCTGTATAGCAGTGCGTAAATCCCTTTCCAGCAGCACGCGCTGGCTCAGTTCTTCATTCAGCGCCGACGTATAAAATTCAAATGTGCTGTCGGCATTCTGCCGGGCGCGATGCAAGGCACTGTCCGCATGCGTAATCAATGTGTTCTTATCGCTGCCGCAGGCGGGATAAATCGCAATGCCGATGCTGGCGCCAATATGCAAAGCAAGCCCGTTGATTTCAAAAGGCCGCTCGACTACCTTCAGCAACTGGCCAGAAAGTTTGGCCAATTCCGCCGGAAGTGCGGACTGTCCGGTGACCAGTATCGCGAACTCGTCCCCCTCCATCCGCGCCACCGCGTCCTGCTGCGTAATGCGCTCGCTCAGCCGGACTCCCACCGCTTTCAGCAATGCCTGTCCCATCTCCGGCCCAAGCGTAGCGGTGACTTCCTTAAAGCGCCTGAGGCTTAACAGGAGCACCGCCAGCGGTGAATCCGGCTGACCGGCAAGCCTGCTTTCCAGACGCTCCATGAAAAGATTGCGGTTGATAAGGCCCGTCACACGATCGAAATGCGCCAGCTCAATAACTTTGCTCTCAAATTGTTTACGCTCGATGGCATAACGAATCGCGCGCGGCAGTATCTTATTACCGTATTGTCCTTTGACAATATAATCCTGCGCACCGCGCTGAAGCGCTCCCAGAGCTCTTTTATCGTCGTCCAGCCCCGTCATGACGATAATGGGGACTCCGGGTAAATCACGGCGCAACTTTTCAATCGCTTCCATGCCGGTAATGCCCGGCAGGTTCAGGTCAAGCAGGAGAAGATTGAACGGTTTATTTTTATACTGCGGTTCCGCTTCCTCTAATGTAGGGGAATGTTGAATGGAAAATGTATGAGGGGCTTCCTGCTCCAGCATTTCCCGAATTAGGAATGCGTCGCCCTCATTATCCTCAATGATTAAAATATTAAGCGCAGCATCCACAACTTATCCTACCTGGTTAAGTTTTTCACCGACAAACCCATTACGCTAAATATTATAAGAAAATCTCTATCTACACAAGGACCATAAGCGTATGAATACGCTGGAGATGTCATGAATGCTCCGCCATACCGTTTCAACCGATAGAATTTTTATGATGAAATCATCTACTCTGTTTTAACTATGCAAACACGGGAAGAAGTATGAAACCCTCCATCACATTGCCGCCCTGGCCGCAGGACGCAAAACAGGCTATCTCCATGCAGGAAGAGCTGCGCCGAAAGATCAGCCTGAACGACGATTTCGGCGAGATCAGAGTGATTGCCGGGGTCGATGTCAGCTATGATATTAACAACAATATCAGCCGTGGTTTTGTCGTCTGCCTGCATGCGGATACGCTGCAGCCTTTCTGTTCGGTGAAAGCGGAACTTCCCACCACCTTCCCCTATATTCCGGGGTTACTGTCATTCCGGGAAATCCCGGTCATTATCAAAGCGCTCAATATGCTGGATAGGACGCCCGACCTCCTGATGGTGGATGGACAAGGTATCGCCCATCCGCGCCGTCTAGGCATCGCGGCCCACCTTGGGGTGCTTACGGGGCTTCCCTCCATAGGAGTTGCAAAGTCGCGTCTGGTTGGAAGTTACAAAGAACCAGCCTTAGATAAAGGCAGTCAGAAACCACTGACGCATAAAGGGGAAAAAATCGGAACGGTGCTCCGCAGTAAGGACAAACTGCTCCCGCTATTTATTTCCCCCGGCAACCGTGTCTCTCATGAGACCGCTGTCAGAATCACCCTGGAATGCCTGACCAAATACCGCCTTCCCGAACCCACACGCATCGCGGATAAATTATCGAAGGAGAAGAATCAGGATTCTTTGTTTACGGTGTAAGGACTATTTCTAACGCCCACGCGGCTGCACATCCCCCCTCCGCCCCACTTCAAACGTATGTGACGGAGTGCGGAAAACTTCCAGCCTGTCGATTGACGTCATACGCAGCAAATCTGCAGTATCGGATGGCGACATTCCCTTCACCGTCAAATCATCGCGCTCCGCACCGCCTAGCAATTGCGCCGCCATATCCGCCGCTCCCATGGCAAGCGCTCCCATCGCTCCAAGCCCTGCGACCACAACACCATTACTGCATCCCGGAATCCTATCCACAATCGCATGATTATCCGGCGTAACGGGCCGTATCCCCGCCCAGCTTCCGGAATAGTGGGAAAGGTTTGCAATATCTCCCCCCAGTTGATCGCGCAGGAATGCATGCGCCTGATCGGGATATAGCTTTTCGAACATCTCATACTGGCGCGTAAGAAAATCGATCGCAAACGGCTCACTCGTGCTGACATCCTTTGCACCGGAAAAAACCGTATAGCCTCCGACGCGCACACACGGTTTCCCCTCGTTATCATTGATCGGAATCATCACGGGTCCACCGTGTTTGTCCACAAACTTGAGGGGAATATGAAGCTTTTCTTCCGCAACAGGGACCGTCAATGTCGTGCCGCCGACTCCCATAATCGGAGACGAACGATAGCCCAATTTCTGCCAAATCGCCTGATCGGGCCCTGTAGCGAATACATAGCGGTCGTCCAGAGAGCCTACATGGCTGGTGCGTCCGTCCTGAGACTTCAATTGAAGTCCGGTAATATCGCCGGAGTTACCACCATATTCAATATTCTCGACTTCCTGTCCGCCTACGAAATTGATTTTGACACCCTGCGCTTTCAGATGCTCGAGCATTTTGGTGCAAAAAGCCTGACCGTTAATATTTCCACCCTGCTGAGAACAGTAAAGCGCATCCTGTCCGTAAGCATCCACCGCAGCAGGGCAATAGGCATGCGCCTCATCCTGATTTAATTGTCGGCAGAATTGAGCATCACCTCCCACTCCCTGCAAAAAATCCCTGTCTTTCTCAAATTTTGTTCCGGTACCGTCGGCGTAAATTTTCAGAATACCGCTTTGGCCTTCTCCACTGGAATAGCGAAAGCTGCATGCGGATGCGAACTCGGGGTTTTCCTGGCAGAATCGTTCCCAGTCATGAATAGAAGATAATCCGAAACGATGATAAACGGTCTCGTCGGCACGCCGCACTTCCGGTGGCCGGTCGGCGCTTTTGACAACTTGTTCTACCCACCTTGTTTCATCTTTCGTGGCATCATGCAGCGCCCATCCGGAAGCAACTCCTTCGTTCCTTTGCGCATCAGGAATATAAGGCGTCGACAACCTGGTTCTGGCTTCATCCGCACGTGGGAAATCCACTGTCAAATAAGAATTGGCTGTCAGAAGCCCGCCATACGCCTGACTGCTGCCTTGGGCAACATCCGCATTGCGGTCGATAATCGTAATCTCTGGTACAGGCTCGCCTGAGGCACGCGCCTGCTCGGTGAGTTTATAAGCAGTCGCAAGTCCGGCAACACCCCCGCCGACAATATAAACATGCGATTGATCTTCAGCAGACATAACGGAACTCCTATCCTAACTCACTGAACGAAGGATAGAACATATACTGCAAATGAATATTGGGTAAACGCCAATTATAGAGCTTTATATCTGCGGCCTGAACACCATGATATAAAATATGACCATGACCGCCGGGAACGCTATGGAGCCCAGCCCGATCCACCAGCGGTTCATTCGCCAGTAAGCATCAGGCAGCGCCCTCTGCATCTCCAAAGCTACCCTTGCCATATCGCGCATCTTGATCTGCAGCACGACCACCGGCACCCAGCACACACCCGCCAGGCAATAAAGCGCCAGCGCAATCGTGATTCATTGTTCCGTAAGCGCATATCCCTGAAGATGGGCAAGATATATCCCCGTCACTAACTGGAGAATCACGGCAGGAGTCGTAAACACCCAATCCGCTATCACCACATGACGCGCGACGAAATAAATACCATGAATTTCCTTGCGGCAATTGGCCATAAACATGAAAAATGCGCTGCCGAGTCCCGTCCCGAACAGTAGGGTGGAGCTAAGGATATGAACCCATTTTACCCACAGATAGATCATGACGATATTCCTCTGGCAACTATACCTGTTCTCTTTATAATCGCCACCGTTTTAACGGAGGGAAGCGTGCAGCAGGAGGGAATCTGGTTTGTCTACGATGGTGATTGCCCGATATGCACCACCGCCGCACATGCCTTGCGCATCCGTGAAGCCGCTGGCAAACTGCATCTGCTCAATGCCCGCACGCAAGCCTCTCATCCGCTGATGCAGGAAATCCATAACCAGAAACTTAATCTGGACGAAGGCATGGTCATTCGGATCGGTGAAAATTTCTACCATGGCGCAGACGCACTGCATATCATGGCATTGCTCGGAACGAATCGCGGCTGGTTCAATCGAATGAACGCCTTGCTCTTCCGCTCAAAGACAACTGCAAGACTCTGTTACCCTTCCATGCGCGCCTGCCGCAACCTGCTGTTGAGGCTCAAGGGAGTTCACAAAATTCGCAACCTGGAAAACACCTAATGACGAAAATACTGATTCTCGGCGGTTACGGCACATTCGGCGGCAGACTGGCGCAGTTGCTGGCAGACGAACCACGCCTTACGCTTGTCATTGCAGGCCGCTCGCACCGAAAAGCAGAACAATTCTGCAACAAACTCTTCTCCGCTGCAGCACTTACGCCGCTGGCGATAGACCGCAACGGCAATCTTGAAGAACAGTTGAAACTAATAAGCCCTGATATCGTGGTGGATGCGAGCGGTCCGTTTCAGGCATATGGAAACGATCCGTACCGTGTGGTGAAAGCCTGTATCGCACTGGGCATTCATTACCTTGACCTGGCCGACGGATCGGACTTCGTCAAAAACATCCGACAGTTCGATGACGCCGCAAAACAGCGCGGCCTGTTTATCCTCTCCGGTGCAAGCAGCTTTCCTGTGCTGACTTCTGCCGTGGTCCGCCACCTGGCCCAAGGTATGGATAAGGTAAAAACCATTACCGCCGGCATTGCGCCTTCACCTTACGCCGGAGTGGGACTCAACGTCATCCGCGCCGTCATGAGTTACGCGGGCAAGCCCATAAGCCTGATCCGCAATGGCCGCAAGGCCATAGGCTATGGTTTAACCGAAACCATGCGTTACACGATTGCCCCTCCCGGCAAGCTGCCCCTGCGCAATCTGCATTTTTCACTTGTGGACGTGCCTGATCTCCAGCTTCTGCCGGATGATTACCCCGCGCTGGAATCCATCTGGATAGGCGTAGCGCCAGTGCCTGCAATCCTGCACCGCATGCTGAACGCACTGGCAGTGCTGGTAAAAAAAGGCCTTATGCCCTCGCTCCTGCCCTATGCCGGATTCATGCACCGCGTCATCAATATCCTGCGCTGGGGCGAGCATCGCGGCGGGATGTTTGTGTCCGTCACGGGAACTGACAGCAGTGGTGTAACTCTGGAGCGTTCATGGCATATGCTTGCCGAAGGCGATGACGGCCCCATGATTCCCTCCATGGCGGTGGAAGGCATTATTCGTAAACTTCTGGGCGGTGAAACACCTTCCCCTGGTGCGCGTGCAGCTACTCTGGAATTATCCGATTACAATACACTGTTCCGCAGGCGCACCATTTATACCGGTGTGCGCAACCTGTCCGCCCTGCCGGAGAATGCCCCTCTATATCAGCGCATGCTGCAGGATGCATGGCAGGAACTTCCCCCTGCTATTCGTGATATGCACACACTGTATGACACGAAATCCGCTTCCGGAAAAGCAACCGTAGAACGCGGGCCCCATCCGCTGGCACGCTTTGTCGCCGCCTGTATCGGCTTTCCTTCTGCAGGTGAGGATGTACCCGTTACCGTGACTTTCCGTCTTGAGAACCGCAAAGAAATCTGGCAACGGAATTTCGCAGGCCAACGTTTCCACAGTATTCAGTCGGAAGGCACGGGACGCATGGCCGGATTATTATGCGAACAATTCGGCCCCTTCACATTCGGGCTGGCATTGGTGCTGAAAGAAGGTCGCCTGACTCTGATCGTCAGACGCTGGAGCCTCTGCGGCATCCCCCTTCCCGCCAGCCTAGCGCCATCGGGAGAATCTTTCGAATACGCCGATAATGGCCGCTTCCGTTTCCACGTAGAAATAAAACATCCGTTGACCGGACTGATCGTCAGGTACCGCGGCTGGCTGGAATAACAGTCAGAGACCTATGCCGTTAGATAACGTGCCTGCAAATGACGTTTATAATAAGTGGTGTTAAGAACCTCTCCCGTAGCATGCTTAAGCAATTCCTCGGAAGAAAGCTTTGAACCAAGACTATGCACATTCGCACGCAGCCATGCAAACAACGGGGCAAATTCGCCGCTGCGTATCTTCGCCAACAAATCGGGAATCGCCTTTTCAATCGCCTGAAATAATTGCGCCGCTGTCATCGCACCGAGCGTATAGGTCGGGAAATAACCGAACGTTCCGTCCGGCCAGTGAATATCCTGCATGCAGCCATTTGCATCGGAATCCGGCACGATGCCGAGCAGCCCCTGCATCTGTTCACGCCAGGCTTCCGGAAGATCTTTCACCGCCAGTTCCCCGCCGATCAGTTTACGCTCCAGCCGGTAGCGCAGAATCACATGAGCAGGATACGTCACCTCATCTGCATCCACACGGATCAGGCTGGGCTGCACACGCGTCATCAAGCGGTAAATATTGTCAGGAGTCCATGCATCGCCAGACACACCGAACGCTCCACGAATAACCGGCACGGAATATTCCAGAAACTCACGGCGGATACACAACTGCATTTCCGAAAGAAGCGACTGGCTCTCATGGAACGCCATGCCGCGCGCCTGCCCCACCGGCTGATTACGCCAACGTTCCGGCAACCCCATTTCATAAAGCGCATGGCCGGTTTCATGCATCACGGCAAAGAACCCTGACAGGAAATCCTGTTCATTATAGCGTGCCGTCAACCGGACATCGCCCGGCACGCCACCGCAGAACGGGTGCACGCTTTCATCCAGCCGCCCGTGAGTAAAATCAAATCCGACCTTTTTCATGAATTCAATGCCCAGAGCTTTCTGCGCGCTGACGGGAACGGGTTCATGGATTTCAATCGGTGCTACCTCGGAAGCCTGCCGCTCGCGCACCTGCTGGATAAATTCCGGCAGAAACACGGCCAGATCCTTAAATACAGTGTCGATAGTTGTGCTGCGTGTGCCCGGATCATATTGGTCGAGCAGCGCATCATAAGGCGAAAGTCCCAGCACCGCCGCCTTGGCCTGTGCCGATTCCCGCACCAGCTCCAGCACTTTGGCCTGATGCGGAGCAAAATCCTTGAAATTATTTTCCTTGCGCGCCGTACGCCAGAAAAGCTCCGATTCATGGCAGGCTTTAGTCATCGCAGACACCAGCTCCACCGGCAGCGCCGTAGCATGCCGCCATACACGCTTCATCTCACGCAAATTAGCCTGCTGCCACTCATCCAGCGAACCTGCCTGCGCCTCCGCCCCTGCAAACAACTCGCCTAGCACAGGCTGCGTGATCGTCTCATGCGCCAGTTCCGCCAGCACTGCCAGCTGTTCCCCCCGCATATCCCCCGCCCCGGACGGCATCATCGTCGCATTATCCCAATGCAATATACTGGCCGCGTTGTTCAACGCGTTCCAGCGGGTGAAGATAGATTCAAGACTAGCGTAGGGGGGCATACTTTTCCATTTCACCGGTTGCTGATCTTGGTAATATTCTGTGCATTGATCCCCAGATGAACGTCACCATAGGAGTATTGCTGTGCAAGAATATCCTTCTTATCTTTCTGATTCTCGCCAGCGTCCTGACGATACTTAGCTCCGATTGCAGCATAATGATTCACGTCCAGAACAGACGTAAATCGTTCACCTCCCTCCAGTTCAAAACTTCCTACATTGTACTTGGATTCGTCTGCCGGAGTATTAGTCTGAATCTTATCGATACTGATAAAATGTTTACCTTTAGAAAAAGGATGCTCATACATTGCATCGCCATAAGCAGGGCACGCAATATGATTGCGCTCGGAAACCACCAGATCCACCACTTCCCGCATAAGCGACTCACGGGTATTTCCGCTCTTCAACAGATAGTGATCGTCACTGAACTCATAGGCATTTTTCGATAACAGAACAGTGAGAAGCCTTCTGGAAAAGGGCGGGAAGTTGGATTGTACGCAATGGATAAGACGCTGATCGAATAAAACAACATCTCCTTTTGAAACCTTCACTTCGACATGAGGAACATCCGGAAATTGAGTGTTCATTCCGAATAAATCCTTGAAATAGTCCGTTAGAAACGTAATCGGATGCCTTCTTGGATTCTGAGTCATAGGAAGAAAATCATTTTCCGCCAGTCCTCCGGGATGCTTATTCTGCATTGGCCAGGCCATGCTCTTTTGGAGGAATCTTGCATAAGCATCTTCCGTATAGTTGCTGCCCGGGATGACCATAAATTTCCCGCCGAAGAACGGGAATGGATTAAAATAGAAGTTAAATTTCATAATCGGCATCTTAGTGTACCAATCCTTATGCCACGGAAAACTCGTAGTAATGAAATGGCTGCCGTCGCTTCCTAAATATAAGAACCGCTCCCCGGCAAAATACCGGTAAATCGGCATCATCTTCTCACTAAAGAAATGATTCATGAACAACGGGGATGAGTCCACAAAATCTGGCAGGAACCGCATTCCCCATCCACGGCACATCTCACGAAGAATAGCCTTAAAGCCATATTGCTTGGGCCCTGAAAATCCCAAGCGGTTTAAGAGCATTTTAACAACAGATTTTTTAGCCCCCATTCTGGCGGCATATTGTTGATCATACTCGCATAACAGTTGCTTAAACTCTTTTTTTGTCAGTAGCCCCTTAATGACAACAATACCAAAAGTATCAAAGTAATTCCTGATTTTCGGATCGCCTGCTTGAATAGCTTCCAACAACTCGCTTTTAGTCCATTTCATTAGGGGCCTCTTAGAAAAAAATGATAAGAATACATACTATACATGTATTATGACTTAGATATATCTAGGACTTATACGCTTGCATACAACAAAATATAAATCGATAATACGACTGATATACATGATAGCGGCAGCATGCATATCGTAAGAATTCAGACTACCGCTAGACACGATAAATACATTACTTATGAACATAACTATTTCTCTTCCCGGCTTCGTGCCATTCAGCAATGGAATAAAAATCTTTCATGATGCCGCTCTTGAAATGAGCAAACAAGGCTGCAATGTGCGGATTATTCCCTGGGATATCCACTATAGGATCAGTGATACGCCTTCCCAATATCAACCGTTGTACACTACACGTTTTAACAGTGAAGATTCAATCGCGCTCCTGCCGGACAGCGCACCGCCGGAGATAACGTATAAAATGCGTTATTCTCATAAGTTAACCTGTTGGTGGCTATGCAATATTCCGGGGTTGCTTGGGCATCCCGCCCCCCATTTTGAGGACACGGAATTGCTTGTTGCTTATTCCCGGCAGATAAGTACGCACTTGCCTAACTTTTACTTTCACCCGGCTCTCACCGAACTGACTGATCAACTGACAGATTTACGAAAGCTCCCTAAAAATAACAGCATTGTAATTTATACCGGAAAAGGCCATATCACCCCATTGCCTCCGGCAATCAGACAATTCTGCAAAGGAAAAAAGATTATTTACATCACAAGGCATTGGCCAAGCTCCAAGGACTTGCTTTACACATTAGTGGCAAAAGCCGATGCTTTGATTTCCTTCGATCCCATTAGCAATTTAAATTATGAAGCTACGCTGTTGGGAACTCCGACTTATCTCGTTCATGCATTACGCGGCAGCACATTGAATCAGAACTTTAATGTGCCTTTACATGGTTTATATGTTGATGTAGCCGCCTTTCTTGAATCTCTGACAACGCCATTTGACCATGAACGGGTAATGCACTGTCATTATGAGGCACTTGCCGCAAATAGTCAGCGGGTACATTCTTTTCTCGAGAGTATAAAACACTTTACAGCAAATGCCTCCCCGGAAGAACGAAAAGCCAATGCAGTCATTAATAGACTTTATAATGAAATCGTTCCTATTGAATTAAGGCACTTTCGCCCCCTTCTGAATCCAACCATGGGAGGTGATTCCGAGAATCCGATAACAATAGCCAACACAGCTGTCTACATTGAACGTCCTGAGTTGTTAAAACCTTATAGATGCATTGGTCGGTTTATCTTCAGTGCCCGCCACAAAGGATATGTGAGAACAATGGCACGGCGCTGTGCTTCACGCTTACTGCGCCCTGTTATCAGAATACTAAGAAGGCTCCACTGATAGGATACCTATTAAAGGACGCATATATTGGTATGTGAGATTCATCTGGGCTTCGGAAGATAAGAAAGCTCTTCGGCACATCTCCCCAAACACCTCCCCCTCCCCTCTATACCTATCCGCCGGCAATGAAGGATTATAATCGCGGATAATAGCACTGCTGTCCCGCCCTGTAAGCTGGCAGATACGTTCCGCCAGTTCTCCGATTTCAATGGTTTCGGAAGAAGAAACATCAAAGATCAAGGTTTCCGGTTGGGTCTGCAACAGCCAGCCGGTCACGACATTAATAATATCGCCGACATACACATAGCTGCGGATTACCGGATGGCGCGCTTTGATTATCAGAGGTTCCCCCCGCATCGCCATTTGAAGCAGGCTGGAAAGTGCATAGGCATCCCATTTATTGATGTAAGGTCCGCTCATATTGAAAATGCGCGGAATAATAAGCGGAATACGTCCGGCACAAAGGCGCGTGAAATACTCCTCTTCCTCGACCTTGAGCGCAGCATAGGGATAGGCTTCCAGATCGCGGTTAAGCGTGCGCTCTTTCGTATAAACCGCACCCGACGAAGTGACGCACAGACCGGATACATTCAGCCTGCCAAGCGCCTCTCCCACCTGTGTACGAATCGCTCGATTGCGTTCTGCATACTCTTCCAGAGGCATGGCGCTTTGCTTGTCTTTTGTAAGGAAAGCCAAATGAAAGACAAAATAACGGTGCTGCTGCGGCAACGCATTGATTTCCTGTAAAGGTCGTACGGGCACCGTAGTCCCATCCATCAACTCTACTGCATTTTCGCGCGAAGCAAACGCATGCAGCCGCTCTTTGCTTTCTTCACCCAGCGCATGAGTGAGCGCATCCAGCAACGCCTTGCCAAACCAGCCAGTCGCTCCTGTTACGACGAAATGCGCGCCGCTTTCTTTAACACGTGCTGCAATGGAAGGTTCAAGCTCTACGGCAGAAATCATGGAATACGTCCAGGATATAGCCGATTTCCGCATCGCCCAGTCCCGGATAAACGCCGATCCAGAACGTATGATTCATGACGCGGTCGCTGTTTTCCAGCGTGCCGTGCGTGCGGTGCGGACGGCCTTTCATATAAGGCTGGCGCAGCAGATTGCCGCCGAACAGCAGGCGCGTGCCGATCTTCTTTTCATTCAGGTGAATCAGGAATTCATCGCGCGTAAACGGTACGCCGTCCTGCACCGTGAGCGGGAAACCGAACCAGGAAGGATCGCTGTTGGGCGTTGCTTCCGGCAGCAGGAAGAACTCCTGCAGGTCCTGCAGGCCCGCATGCAATTTCTTGAAGTTGTTGCGGCGCGCTTCAATGAAGCCCGGCAGATGCCCCATCTGCGCCACACCGACTGCTGCCTGCATATCCGTGATCTTCAGGTTATAGCCAAGATGCGAATAGGTATATTTATGATCATACCCCGTCGGCAGGTCGCCCAGCTGCCACTCATAACGGCGGCCGCAAGTATTGTCCTTACCCGGTTCGCAGTAACAATCACGTCCCCAGTCGCGCAGGGATTCAAGCGCGCGCTTGAGCGCACTGCGTTGCGTGAACACCGCACCGCCCTCGCCCATCGTGATATGATGCGCAGGATAAAAGCTGACCGTACCGATATCGCCGATCGTGCCGACTTTCCGCCCGCGCCAGGTCGCGCCAAGCGCATCGCATGTATCTTCCACCACGAACAGATTATGGCGTTTGGCCACGTCCATCACTACATCCAGATCGAACGGATTGCCGAGCGTATGCGCCACCATGATCGCCTTCGTGCGCGGTGACACCGCCGCTTCAATCTGCGCCGGATCGATATTGTAAGTCGGCAGATGCACATCCACAAACACCGGAATCAGCCCGTTCATCAGCAGCGGATTGACGGTAGTGGGAAACCCGGTCGCACAGGTGATCACTTCGTCACCCGGCTTCAGCGCGCGGTCTTTCAGCAAATGGCTGGTCAGCGCTGTGGCCGCAAGCAGGTTCGCAGACGAGCCCGAGTTGCAGGTCAGCACGAATTTTGCACCGAGAAAAGTGCCGAGCTGTTTCTCGAACACCTGATTGTAACGCCCTGTCGTCAGCCAAAAATCCAGCGACGAATCCACCAGCATATTGACATCCGCATCCGTGTAGACACGGCCCGAGACTGGCACGGCGGACTGTCCCGCCACAAACGGTTTCTTCGCATGCTCAAGCTGGTAGGCCTCCTTCACCAGCTCGGCAATCTCGGCACGCACCTGTTCTGCGGTGCGTTCTTTGGTCTGGGTCATCGTCGATGTCATCTTTCATTATCCTTTATGTTAAGCCGCGCAGTAACGCTCGATCTGGTCGAGCGAGAAACGCAGCATATCTTCATTCTGCGTGTAGGCCTTATACCATGAGGCCGTTTCCACGACCGTCTGTTCCATATCCCACACCGGGTTCCAATGCAGTTGCTTGCGTGCCTTGGTAATATCGAGCGTCAAGAGATGGGCTTCATGCACCGCTTTCGGATCCGGTACAATCTGTGGCTCAATGCCGCCGCCCCATACTTCGCAGAACCTGCGCGCCAGCGTACCCACATCCACCTGGCCCGATGTATCCGGTCCGAAATTATAGGCAACAGGATCATCCTGTATCTTGCCGTACATCATTTCCGCAAGCATCAGGTAACCCGAAAGCGGCTCCAGCACATGCTGCCACGGACGCACGGAAGAAGGATTACGCAGCACAGGCGCCTGCCCCTGCATCAACCCGCGCACCAGATCCGGCACCAGCCGGTCTTCCGACCAGTCGCCGCCACCGATCACATTGCCAGCGCGTGCGCTCGCGATCGCTCCGGATTTACCGCCCGGCACGAAGAAAGAACGCGTATAAGCCTGCACCACAAGCTCAGCACAAGCCTTGCTGTTGCTGTACGGATCATGCCCACCTAGACGGTCATGCTCGCGGTATCCCCAAATCTGCTCGACATTCTCATAGCATTTATCGGTCGTAATAATGAGCGTAGCCTTCACGCCCGGACAGGCACGCACCGCTTCCAGCAGATTCACCGTCCCCATCACATTGGTTTCATAGGTTTCCACCGGCGCTTTGTACGAATAGCGGACAAGCGGCTGCGCGGCCAGATGCAGCACGATCTCCGGCTGTGCCTTGTGCAAAAGTCCTGCCAGCTCCGCCCCGTCGCGTATATCGGCAACGATATGGTGCATGCGCTTTTCCAGCCCGACCGTCTCAAAAAAATTAGGTTCCGTATGCGGTGCAAGCGCAATACCGGTGACATCCGCTCCCATCTGCGTCAACCACAACGCAAGCCAACCTCCCTTAAAGCCGGTATGGCCTGTCACAAGAACGCGTTTATGTTTCCAGAAACCTGCTTTTACCATATTTTCCACGGCGCCTTGCCGGCGTCCCACATTTCCTGAAGATGTGTTTTATCGCGCAGCGTGTCCATCGGCTGCCAGAATCCGTCATGCGTATAGGCGGCAAGCTGCTTATCACGCGCTACACCCTCAAGCGGAGCCGCTTCCCACGGCATGGAATCGCCTTCGATATAATCCAGCACCTTGGGCGAAAGCACGAAGAACCCGCCATTGATATAGCCGCCTTCATTATCCGGCTTTTCCTGGAAACGCGTCACAAGTCCGTTTTCCATATGCAACGCACCGAAACGCGCGGCCGGGCGCACACCGCTGATCGTAGCATACTTCCCGTGTGATTTATGGAATTTCACAGTCTCCGAAATATTGATATCGGAAACACCGTCGCCATACGTAAAGCAGAAGAACTCATCGTCCTTCACATAATTGCCCACACGCTTGAGACGTCCCCCGGTCTGCGTTTCTTCGCCGGTATCCACCAGCGTAATACGCCAGTCTTCCACATCGGCATTATGCGCAATGATAGTGCCTTCGCGCGTTTCAACCGTAATATCCGAATTGAACATGCTGTAATGATAGAAGAACTCTTTGATCATCGAGCTCTTATAACCAAGACATAGTACGAAATCGCGGAACCCGTGCTGATGATAGATCTTCATGATATGCCACAGGATCGGCTTGCCGCCGATTTCCACCATCGGCTTTGGCCGTCCAACGGTTTCTTCCGAAAGACGCGTACCCTTGCCTCCCGCCAGAATGACAACCTTCTCTTTACGCATTTCCATATTATTGCTCCTCCTGGGGCAGGTATTTGCCGATGCGTTGCAGCACATCGTCCGGCAATGGCGGCGACATACGGTGCAACGGATTGGATTCCATGCCGCCTCCCGGCAGCACACGGCTTGCGATCTTCGGTAAATAGGTTTGTTCCGGGTCGATCGGCACAATGAACGCCGCAGGCCCCTGCGCATTGAAGGCCGAAAGAAACTCAGGATTCTTCTCAAATCCCGGCACAAGCGGAACATACGTGATGCCGTAAGCTGCAAACAGATGTTTCCACTCCGGAATGCCAAGGCCGGTGCGGATATCGCAGCCCACATATTTTCCGCCGAAATAATTTTTCTGCGTCATGCGGATGGAGGCATAGCCATTGTCGTTAAAGATAAAGATTTTCAAATTCAGTTTATTGACCTGTGCCGTGCCTAGTTCCTGCAGGTTCTGGGTAAATCCACCGTCTCCTTCCACCAGCAGCACGCGCCTATCCGGATTCGCAAAAGCCGCGCCGATAGCTCCGCTCAAACCATACCCCATGGAGGCAAGGCCTTTATCGGTGATCATCGTCTGTCCCTGCTTCTGGGCAAAAGTCTGCATCATGACGGTAAATGCGCCGCCGCTGCTGCACGGAACAATAATATCTTCCGCGCCCGCCACGCCGGAAAGCGCCTCACAGACTCGGTAAGGCGAGATATACTTTTCACCTGTCGTATTAATCGGCTCGATCAGAGGAACGGCTTCTTTTATTTCGCGGCAATACTGAATCCACCGGCTGTAATCACCGAGTTTCCGTTCGCACAAAGCCAACAGCGTTGCATTCGCATCCGCACAAATGGCAAGGTCTACGCGCGGATGGCCTTTTTCGAGTTCCGCCTTGTCACAATCCACTTGGATCACCTTGCCTACCGGCGCAAATTTCTGCCAGTTAAATCCGGTCTGCTGCATGCCAAGACGTGTGCCCAGTGCGATAATACAGTCGGATTGCTGCAGTACCAGATTCGCATAACGCTGCCCCCAGGTATTGGGACGGCCAAAATAAAGCGGATGATCTGCTGCGATGCGATCCGCACCGTTCCAGGTCGTCGTAATCGGAATACCGAATTTCTCGGCGGATTTCATAAAGGCTGCCGCTGCTTTGCGGGTAATGCCGCCACCCAACAGCAATACAGGACGTTCGCTGCCTTTCACCAACTCTTCTATGCGCTGAATATTCTCAGCACTTGCTGGCGAAGGTTCCTTGACCTGAACAGCTTCCGAAGTGAGCCAGCCATCATCCACCAGCTGCCCTTGTACATTCAGTGGCAACTCCAGAAAAATGGGACCTTTACGCGGCGAAGCGCCTTCGTTCACCAAGGCAGTAAGCTTTGCGGGCGCAACCGGTTCATCCAGTCGCACAGCACGTTTGGAAACCGGCGCAGCAATACTGACACCGTCAATTTCCTGAATGCCGCGCTGGCGCAATTTACCATGCGCAAGATCCGCCGTCTTCACCTGACCGCCGATTACGAGCAGTTCACGGCTTTCCAGATAAGCTCCCGCCATAGCAGTCACGATATTTGTAAGCCCTGGCCCAGCCGTCACCAGTGCAAACGCTTTCGCTCCCGTTTCACTTTCGTTAAAATATTCCGCCGCAATACCTGCCGCCACCTCATGCACCACCGCCACACAGGTAAAATACCGGCTGGCGCTTTCCAGCAGGTGCATGATGTTCCCGCCCGCAACAAAGAAACAATGCGTATAACCTTGCGCCTTAAGTGCAGCGCATATCACATCACTATATTTGGCCATGACTCGTAATTACCTGATTTATCGCCTGCGCCAGCAGCTTATCACATTGTGCGTCACGCGCAATTTTTTCCTTTACCAGTTGCCCCTGCGCATCAGGCACCACAACTGTATAATGTGTCGGGGAATGCTTCTTATCTTTCTGGAATGCCGTCAGAACACGGCTTGCATCCAGTTTCTTCACATGCTGCGCTAGCTCCGGAACAGAAGCCAGCAGCGCCCGCACATGTTCATACAATTGTTTGACACGCGGATGCCCGGCAGAATTTTGAGCGAACTCCATCGCACACAGCATTCCAAGCCCCACCCCGATGCCATGGCTGATAACATAATCACCCGCCGTCTCAATGGCATGGCCGAACGTATGGCCGAAATTCAGCAGCAGCCGCTCATTCTTGTCGAACTCATCTTTCTCGATAAACCATTTTTTGGCTTTTAATGTGAGCGTGATGAGCTCATCATACGCTTCCGGCGTTAACGGCTCAAGGCAATCAAGCGCCATATATTTATCGAACGTAGCCGTGTCCGGATGTGCAAAGCAGATTTTTGCCGCTTCGCATAACCCATCCACAATCTGTTCATGCTTCAGCGTTTTAATAAATCCAGGATCGACAATAATGCTTTTGGGCGGACAGTATGTGCCAACAAGATTCTTAACTCCGGCGGCATTGATGGAGGATTTCCCGCCGATGCAGGAATCGAGCATCCCAAGCAATGTCGTCGGGGCATAATGCCATGTAACGCCGCGCATATAAATAGAAGCGATAAAACCGCTGATATCCTGGATAACGCCGCCACCTATGGCGACAATTAATCCGCTGCGCGTCAGGCGCGCTTCACGTAAGACCGCAAGATAAGTCGCAATCGCTTCAAACTCTTTGCTGTCTTCATTCGCTACAATACTCAAGCAGGAATGGGTGGGCAGAAGTTTCACCTGCTGCACAAGCGCAGCATCAATAATCACATGGGCGGTTGGATTGGATTCAAGCAGCTTTGCCGCAGCAGCAGCCTGCACTTCAACTCCATAGATGCTGTGCAGCGAAACAATATCAAAGCATGTGGGCATTGCTGAATCCTAAATCTACGGCAATGGACTGCCCGGTAATGCTATTATTCTGCTTAGAGCATAGATAACAGACGAGCGAAGCCACATCGTCAGGGGTGGCAAGCCGACCGAAAAAGGTTGCGTCTATCACGCGTGCAAGCTGTTCGGGCTTAAGATTGGCGCGCGTCATCGGCGTATCCAGGACACCGGGCATGACAATATTAATAAGGTGCCCGTCACGCCCCAGATCGAGTGCTGCAGAATGCACAAATCCCTGTAAAGCCGCCTTACTCATTGTGTAGGAAAGTTTATCCTGACGCGCAATCGTCTGCCAGATGGAGCTTAAGACCACCATACGTGCCGGACTGGTCAGTAATCCGCGTTCTAGCAGCAGGCGCAATGAGGCAAGAATATAAGCGCAATTCGCATCATAAAGCTCATGATGCTTATCAATATCGACATTATAAACCGAATCTCCGGCATTAGCGCCCTGCGCCCAGCATACAGCATCATAAGGACCGGAAGCCGCAAGCGCAGCACTATCCGCCTCTCCGGAATATTGTATATAAGTATATCGGCGCGGATTGGAAGAGGAACTATCCGGTGCCTTTCGTCCCGTTCCAACCACTTCAAAACCCTGCTGCACCGCATAAGCCGCTATGGCACTGCCGATAGCACCGCCTGCACCGAATAATAACAGCCTGCCCATGGGAGATTATGCCGTAGCGACCAGTTTCCTGGTGCTGCTCTGCGCCCGCAACTGCTGCACGCGCGCATCCAGCATTTCAATACGCTTCACATCCTCTTCAGAGATAGTGAGGTAATAACTGCGTTTATTCTGCAGCCACAGCAATTCAAACTCCACTGCTTCGCGGAGCCCCTGTTCAGCCTGCCCTTCCCTGTTCAGGGACTGCGCATCAAAAATGACCTTACGGGTTTCAAAACGCGTCAGGTATGCCGCATTGATTTTACGCAACGTATCGATCGACTCCAGAGCAACGCCGCCGCCCACGACAAAGTCAAGCTTGTGCGGCTTGGTGGCTTTGGCTGCAGTAACACAGTCATTCGTTACTTTATCGCCTGTGATAGCATCACGGGAAAGCCCGCAGGAGCCGGAATAATCCACCCGGCCGAACACCACACCATCCGCACCGTCCGGTTTGGTGGCCATTTCGAGAATGGAATCCAACGAAACAAATGCTGCATGCGTTTCCACATTAAACAGGAAGCGCACCTGCTCACGCTCATATGGCGTATAAAGCTTATTTTTAATCTGAATATATTTGGAAAGAGCGTAAGCGCTCTCGATCATCGGCGCGATAATATAGTCAGCACCAATCTGCTTGCTGTCGATCAGGTCGCGCACCGCTTCGCCGCCGCCAATCTTAATACCAATCTTTAATCCTGCCCGACGAGTAATGTCGATCAGCCGCAGCATTTCGTCCATGCGCGTGCCTTCCGCCTCAAATTCAGCTTTTATCCCTACATAACCATATTCATCACGGCCACGCTTCAGTATATCCAGCATCGCCTGCTCAAGCCTATTCATGTATCCCCCGGATTAGATAATTGCTACGATTCAAGTTCTAGCCTTACCTTCTCAGAATGACAACCCCTAAAAGCACTCAGTTCTTTCAACTAAACGTATTGCCCCTCATATGTCCTCACGAAACCACATAGAATCGCTACTAGTTAACTATTATCATTGACTCAGCTCCATCGTTTACACCAAAATTGGATTTATATTTTATGAACTACCACTGTAAATTTGTATGCCATTTCCTTCAATGCCCCTTCCTCAATTAAATCTTTTTCCTGAAGAAACAACACCTTATATAATAGTTACACCTCAATACAGCAGCATGTCAGCCGGCATACGCGCACTGCATATGTTATGTCATAGCCTTAATATGCTGGGCCAGCATGCTTATATATATACATACCGACAATTCACTGTAGATCCGCGCTTCTCATCCCCCAATTGCCCAGATC
Organism: Rickettsiales bacterium; assembly: GCA_035765535.1. Taxonomy (NCBI): domain Bacteria; kingdom Pseudomonadati; phylum Pseudomonadota; class Alphaproteobacteria; order Rickettsiales; species Rickettsiales bacterium. The sequence goes on from DASTXE010000006.1 coordinate 767,083, forward strand.
TTTGTACCCCTCTGATTACTCAAAATATTATTAGCTACTTTGAACAGCAAGGCCGCCACCCTATTGTCGTTTACCCCGAAAGTATTTCCGGGAATCCGTTAGGTGCAAAACATATTATACGCTATATATTAAATTATCCCAATCTCTTAGGAGGAGATCAAGATTACGACGCACATGAAATGGTATACGCTTATTCCCGCACCCTAGCAGAATACGCGGGAATTAAAATGGATCGCGTATTATTTCTTCCTGCTTCTGATCCCAAACTTTTTACTCCTCCTCCTGCCAATACTCCACGGCATGGCAGCTGTTTTTATGCCGCAAAATACCGTGATTTTCACAAAGGGACATTATTGCCAATCACAGCAAACAGTACCGAGATCACCCGCTATCAGCCAGATTCCCCCACAAAGCAGCAAATCGCAGAGTTATTCCGCAAAAGCGAAATATTTTATACGTATGAAGATACAGCTCTGGCCATTGAAGCAGCATTATGTGGGTGTCCAACCGTATTTATTCCTAATGAGCATTTGAGAAAGTCACTTGGACTCGCGGATCTCGGTATGGATGGCTTTGCATGGGGCACCGATCCTGATGAAATTGCTAGAGCCAAGGCCACCGTACATAAATTTCGGGATAATTACGAAGCTGTTATGGAACGCTACTGGTTGCAACTGCAGAACTTCATTACACAGACACAAAAATATGCCGCAGAAAGTACCTCTACGGCAAATACACACATAACATTATCCGCACTGGAATATTCTTATTGCGCCTACCTGCTGGACTACATCCGTAAATACGGTATGCTGCACTTTATACGCAAGGCCTATTCCTTTACGAACAAATGGGGAGTGGCACGTATTATGAGTATTCTGGCCCGTTCGTAAGAAAGCGCCCTGATTATATCTATGACTGATAGAGAACCTTCTATTATTCAGCTGACCATTGCAATTCCTACGTGGAACAGAGCTGATTATCTACGACTGAATCTTGTGCAGCTTGCAAAGGAACTGAAAACAATTCCCCCGGATAAAGTTGAACTTTTTATATCCGACAATGCATCTACAGACGCCACTGCTTCCGTAGTCCAGGAGTTTATCGACCATGGCATTCCGCTGCGCTATATCCGAAACCCGGAAAATATCGGCTCCGATCACAATATCGCCCAATGTTTTAACGAAGCCTCAGGACGTTACGTACTGATCTTGGGTGATGACGATTTGCTTATAGATGGAACATTAGCTAAAATTCTGGCAATCATTCAACAAGATGATTATGGGGTTATTTTTCTGCGTCCCTATGGTTATAATGAAGATTTTCGCATGGAATACCCTGGCCACTATGAAAGAAAGCCAAGAATCTTAAAGCCGGGCAAATTCATAGTAAAATTGGGTTCACACTCAACACTGATATCCAGTTGTATTATAGGAAAACATTTATTGCCCGGTATGGATGCACGGCAATACTGCGATACAAATCTTGTTCAAAGCTATTTAATTTATCAAGCTGCATTACGCGCTGGCACAAATGTATATTGCGAAAGCTATAGTGTTGCATGCAAGCGCAATAACAGTGGGGGATATTCCATCACAAAAGTATTCATTAATAATTTCTGGGCTATTATTGACCGATTCAAATTCGATATCGGTTCAGAGAACATCCGGCAATTAGCCAAGCAGATGCTGTTGAGATTCTACCCATTCTACGTCTGGAAACAACGCCTGAAACCAGAAGACAGCAACCTGGAAGAAGATTATCAGAGGTTCTACAACCGTTTCCATAACAATATCTGGTTCTGGATCATGATTGCTCCGCTCTATAAGCTACCGCGCATTCCCGCCATTATCTGGGGAGCCGTGGCCGTGACACTAGGACGCGCTGCGACAGGAGACGCTTGGCGCGGAATCTATTTCGGCTGGAACGCACTGCGCAAGAAACTCCGTCCGCAGTAACGGGAATTAGTCTGCGCTTCTTAGCCGATCAAAAATCCCTTGCCAAGCGCCGGGCAATTGCGTCACAATAGCTCCCCCTGCGAATAAAAGGGGAACGTAGAAACGGAAGGATTGAACTATGGCAAAAGTTGGTGGTATTGCAGCCGATCAGTTGCGCTCGATTATTGAGCGTATTGAAAGGCTGGAAGAAGAAAAAGCAGGCATTGCATCCGACATTAAAGACGTCTTCGCGGAAGCAAAAGGCAACGGTTATGATGTCAAAACGCTGCGCACCATTATCCGCCTGCGCAAGAAAGATGCTGCAGAGCGTGAAGAAGAAGAAACCATCCTGGAAACCTATATGCGCGCGCTCGGCATGGCTCCGGAATTTGACGACGACGCAGAAGCCGCTTAAAAGATTACTCAGGGGCCGGAAGCTATTGGCTATTCCGGCCCTTACTTTATCCAAACTACATTTCCATTTATTTTTTCGCCTTATTTTCCGTTACACGTTTGTAATGCAGCGGAATAACTCCTGTAAGACTCACTGTTATATAACGTGAGTATCGTTAATGACTAACAGGAGTAAATATGAAGAAGACATTGTTATCCCTTATGCTGGCTTTGGCCATTCCCCTTGCACCGATGGCAGCATCGGCACATGACTGGGAAGAACATGAATGGCATCATCACCACCACCACCACTGGCATGATGGGGGTGTATACGTCACGGAAGGCCCACCGGCATATTACGCTCCAGCCCCGAGCTATTATTATCCCGCCCCTGCTCCAGTGGTCGTAGCCCCGCAGCCTGTCTATTATGAACCGCAGCCACTCTTATCGTTCGTCTTCCCTCTGTCACACTAGAGGGAAGCGGACGTTTCTGCCGCACTTAGAAGCCAGCTTTAAATATCAGCGAACAGGTGATGCCCGAGTTAGTTACCGTATAGGTCGCTGTTGCTACGGTACTGCTTGAGGTGCAGTTGTTCTGATACGAAGCCGCTCCTGTCGGAGGCAGGGACATGACAGTTCCCGTTGCGGGAAGGGCATTATCGATCTTTTTATCGATGCTATAAGCATCCAGCGCGCTCATGACGGGATATAAATTGATTCCCAGATAGTTATTATTCGCGCCCGTATCCTGAGCGCCGTAAAAATAAGCATGATTGCAGAACCCATTGAGGAAATAAGAAGAACCGGTGGTGACGCAGAGATAAAATGCGGAGAACCCCGCATTGGAGCTGATGCGGGAACCTGGCACATTCAAGCCGGTAAGCACCCAGGAGCTGCTGCCGGAATTAAGGTAGGAATGCCGTGCAGTAAGCCCTCCCGCATCAATGAGCTTTGCCATCGAAAGGTGGTGCCAGAATAATAATCCCTCATCATCCTCAACATTCGCGGGGCCAGGCCCACCACCGCCGAAAGTGCCATTCCCATCACCATTGCAGGTTTGAGAATTAGTGCTGGTGCTCATCATATTCATGCAGCTTGTCGTATAATTATCGCTGGCATTCCCTCCTGCATTACCAAAAAACTGCACCGCATTGGTGGCATCTCCGGGAATCTGTCCGTATTTATTGCGAAAAGTCTGCGCCGCCGTATCGTATTTGCCTATCTGGGAAATAATATAATTGAGCTCGGACGCCCTGATAAGATCCCGCCCGGCCAGAATCCCGCCAACAATCAACCCGATAATCACCAGGACAATAGAGAGTTCGATAAGCGTAAAACCGTTTCTGGGGAAATGGGAACGCAATGGCATACGGTTGTGTTTCATATATCAGATATTAGAAGTTGTGAACAATCGTAAGCACATAGTAAAGAAGCGGAATACACATGAGGTAGATAAATTGCGTCAACAGACGCCTTGCAAAAGATACACCCTCCGAGGCCATATAGAGAGTAATCACTTTTATGAAAATACCTGTAACAACTCCATAGCACATAAAATCGAAAAGTATCACCCCCATCACATAGCCAGGGCCATCATTTTCCGAATGAGGAGCATTAATGTCATGATAACCATAGGCCATCAAACCGATGTAGACGATACAAAGAGCAATAAAGCTTCGTTTACCTGGCATCAGTTGAAGGATAAAGTAGGGTATGCCAAAGAACAAAGAGGGCCAAATGTAAAATAGTGCAGTTAACACTTAATGATACATAAAATTAGAGAGAATAAGTGGTGGAGGTGAACGGAATCGAACCGATGACATTCTGCTTGCAAAGCAGATGCTCTACCAACTGAGCTACACCCCCACTCGAAGCAAGGCAAAACTAGCCGGAACTGGGTTTTAGTCAAGAAAAATTTGCGAAATTTCACCAACCTTTTTTGAACGCCAAACTGACAGAGTATTGCACTTGTAAAAATACGCTACAAACGAAAAACCCCGATGTTTCCATCGGGGTTTTTTATCAAATAAATACTGGCTTTCAAGGCTTGGCAGCGACCTACTCTCCCAAGACTTAAGTCTTAGTACCATCGGCGCGGAGCGTTTTCACGGTCGTGTTCGGGATGGGAACGGGTGTTACCCACTCGCAATAACCACCAAGCCATGAAAGCCAGCATTTATTCACAAATATGTGAAAGGTTTTTCTGTAGATGCACTAATGTGCCAACTCATTTTTTGCACTGCATGCAATGCAATTAAGTGTATTAAATCAATCGAGCTATTAGTAACGCTCAGCTTCATGCCTTGCAGCACTTCCACATGCGTCCTATCAACGTGGTGGTCTACCACGGCTCTAATGGGGAAAACTCGTTTTGAGGCGGGTTTCACGCTTAGATGCTTTCAGCGTTTATCCCTTCCGTACATAGCTACCCTGCGGTGCGGCTGGCGCCACAACAGGTACACCAGAGGTACGTCCAACCCGGTCCTCTCGTACTAAGGTCAGATCCTCTCAATTTTCCTACACCCACGGCAGATAGGGACCGAACTGTCTCACGACGTTCTAAACCCAGCTCACGTACCACTTTAAATGGCGAACAGCCATACCCTTGGGACCTTCTCCAGCCCCAGGATGTGATGAGCCGACATCGAGGTGCCAAACGATTCCGTCGATATGGACTCTTGGGAATCATCAGCCTGTTATCCCCGGCGTACCTTTTATCCGTTGAGCGATGGCCCTTCCACAAGGAACCACCGGATCACTATGACCGACTTTCGTCTCTGCTCGACTTGTTTGTCTCGCAGTCAGGCAAGCTTATGCCATTGCACTCTAATGGATGATTTCCGACCATCCTGAGCTTACCATCGCGCGCCTCCGTTACGCTTTAGGAGGCGACCGCCCCAGTCAAACTACCCACCATGCAGGGTCCTAGCGCAGGATAACTGCGCGTAGTTAGATATCAAGCATCACAAGGGTGGTATTTCAAGGACGACTCCACCTCAGCTGACGCCAAAGCTTCAAAGTCTCCCACCTATCCTACACATGCGACACCTAATACCACTGCAAAGTTGTAGTAAAGGTGCACGGGGTCTTTCCGTCTAACCGCGGGAACTCCGCATCTTCACGGAGAATTCAATTTCACTGAGTCGACGCTGGAGACAGTGGGGAAGTCGTTACGCCATTCGTGCGGGTCGGAACTTACCCGACAAGGAATTTCGCTACCTTAGGACCGTTATAGTTACGGCCGCCGTTTACTGGGGCTTCAATTCAGTGCTTGCACACCTCCTTTTAACCTTCCAGCACCGGGCAGGCGTCAGACCCTATACGTCATCTTTCGATTTCGCAGAGCCCTGTGTTTTTAATAAACAGTCGCTACCCCCTAGCCTGTGCCGCCCCATCATACTTGCGTACAAAAGGGCCCCTCTTCTTCCGAAGTTACGAGGGCAATTTGCCTAGTTCCTTCAGCATCGTTCTCTCAAGCGCCTTGGTATACTCTACCATTCCACCTGTGTCGGTTTAGGGTACGGTCTAATGATGGAGTTATTTCCTGGCACTGCTTCACCGCCCGAACAATCCAATAAGTTCGAACAATTTACGCAATGCGTCACTTCCATCTGGCTCACGAATATTAACGTGATTCCCATCGACTACGCCTCTCGGCCTCGCCTTAGGGACCGGCTAACCCTGCGCAGATTAACTTTACGCAGGAACCCTTGGAATTTCGGCGACAGAGTTTCTCACTCTGTTTGTCGTTACTCATGTCAGCATTCTCACTTCTCATACCTCCAGCACACCTCACGATGCACCTTCACAGGCTTAGAGAACGCTCCGCTACCACTTACTTGCGTAAGTCCTAAGCTTCGGCGGGTGGTTTGATCCCCGTTACATTTTCGGCGCGGGAACGCTTAATTAGACCAGTGAGCTGTTACGCTTTCTTTAAAGGATGGCTGCTTCTAAGCCAACCTCCTGGTTGTTATGGCGTTCCTACATCCTTTCAAACTTAACCACCACTTTGGGGGCCTTAGCTGTAGGTCTGGGTTGTTTCCCTTTCGACAATGGACGTTAGCATTCACTGTCTGTCTGCCGGGTAGTACTCTTGGGTATTCGGAGTTTGGTTGGGTTTGGTAAGTCTTTGGGACCCCCTAGCCCATCCAGTGCTCTACCCCCCAAGGTATTCGCCCGACGCTCTACCTAAATAGATTTCGCGGAGAACCAGCTATTTCCCAGTTTGATTGGCCTTTCACCCCTAACCACAGTTCATCCCCGACCTTTTCAACGGGCGTGGGTTCGGTCCTCCAGCAGGTGTTACCCCACCTTCAACCTGACCATGGCTAGATCACTAGGTTTCGGGTCTAATACGTCTAACTAAATCGCCCTATTCAGACTCGCTTTCGCTACGCCTACACCTACCGGCTTAAGCTTGCTAGACACATTAAGTCGCTGACCCATTATACAAGAGGTACGCTGTCACACCTTGCGGTGCTCCAACTGCTTGTAAGCATTCGATTTCAGATACTATTTCATTCCCCTTATCGGGGTGCTTTTCACCTTTCCCTCACGGTACTAGTTCACTATCGGTCGATAGAGAGTACTTAGGCTTGGAGAGTGGTCTCCCCATATTCAGACAGGATTGCACGTGTCCCGCCCTACTCGAGAATTAGTATGCTTTCTACTTATACGGGGCTATCACCCACTATGGCTGACCTTTCCAGATCATTCTAATTCTTACACACTAACTACTGGCCTAGTCCCCGTTCGCTCGTCACTACTAAGGGAGTCTCTGTGATTTCCTTTCCTCCGGGTACTTAGATATTTCAGTTCCCCGGGTTCGCTTTTAAACCCTATGTATTCAGGTTTAAATACCTTTTAACTATACCTGTTAATTGTTACCCGTGATTGCTCACGAATAACTGAGAACAGGTATAAAGGTGGGTTTCCCCATTCGGACATCCCCGGATCAAAGCTTTTTGGCAGCTCCCCGAGGCTTAACGCAGCCTAACACGTCCTTCATCGCCTTCTATCGCCAAGGCATCCATCAAATGCTCTTATCATATTTAATACACATATAATCAGTTAATTAATTATATGCATTTTTGAATTACATCACATGCAGAACAAAAAACTGCTCTGCAAGCGAAGAGTTTGGCACATTATTTATCAGCATCAACTCTTATGATTAGAATTTTTATTGCTACAAAGTCATCACAACTTCGTAGACTTTCTAAAAATAAGGGTTTTATCAGAAAAACCTATTCACAATTTCATACAGCAGGCTGTCCAAGTAATCGTCTCTTTTTCAGCGCCCCTTCTTGCGTCGGGAGGGCATTAATAGCTACATTCCCCCCCAATCGTCAACAACAATTTTACGATTTTTTAATTTTTTATGATTATTACGTAATTTCAACATGTTGGCGATCGCTGTGCGGACTTCCCATCTTTCAGTATATAGTTTATAATGCCCTTCCATGAGTACACAGATCATAAAACCCACCCAGACAAAACCGGACGGCCTCGTCGTAATGGAGCCCAAGACCCGTATCAAGACGGCACGGCCGCCTTTATATAAGGTCGTCCTGTTAAATGACGATTATACGCCAATGGACTTCGTCGTTCTCGTGCTGAAGGAATTTTTTCATAAAGGTCATGAGGATGCGATCAATATCATGCTGGAAGTGCATAACCAGGGCTCAGGCACCTGCGGCATTTTCACGCGTGACGTGGCGGAAACCAAAATAGAGCAGGTTATGGCCGCCGCCCGGCAGAGCGAACACCCGCTGCAGTGCGTAATGGAAAAAGAATGACAATCACCTGCACCCGCCGCATCGAGTTCGATGCAGGCCACCGTATCCTGGAACATGAAAGCAAATGCAAGTACCTGCATGGCCATCGCTATGTAATAGAGGCGACATTTGCAGCGCAAGGTCTCGACAATCTGGGCCGCGTGATCGATTTCGGCACAATCCGCGAGCTGCTCGGCCAGTGGATCGACACAAACTGGGACCACACCACTATTTTATGCGAAGCTGACAGGGAGTTGGGCGAGACCATCTCCGCCCGCACCGGCCAGCCCGTATTCTATATGGAGAAAAACCCTACCGCCGAGAACATGGCGCAATACCTGCTGGAAACCGTGTGCCCTGCCCTGTTTGCAGGAAAGAATGCCAAATGCACACGCATCCGCCTGTATGAAACGCCGAATTGTTACGCGGACGCAACGGCATAAGCACATCACAGCCATTGCCATCCCTGCCTGCATCCTGTAGATTGAGCGCACGCTTCTCATCATAAACGGGGTGCTGCGAGTGATCACCGTCCAGAATCTGAGCTTTGAATATCCGGGAAAACGTGCACTCGATCACGTGAGCTTTCACGTGCCCGCAGGCAGTATTACAGCGCTTGTCGGCCCTAACGGCGCTGGCAAGACGACCTTACTGCGCTGTATCGCTGCACTGGATGAACCGCTGGAAGGCAATATTCTGGTAGACGGTATAGATACCTGCCTGCATCCGCGCCAGGTGCATCGCGTATTGGGCTACCTTTCCGACTCTTTCGGGCTTTATGACGATCTGACCGTGGAGCAATGCCTGATCTTCACCGCCCGCGCGCGCCAGGTGGCGGAGGCCCGAATAGCCGCACAGGTGGAATGGGCTGCGGCCGCGCTGGAACTCACGCAATACCTGCCCAAGAAAGCGGGCACGCTCTCACGTGGATGGCGCCAGCGCGTCGGCATCGCGCAGGCGATTATCCATTCTCCGAAGCTCCTGCTGTTGGATGAACCGGCTTCCGGCCTCGACCCGGAAGCGCGCATTGCACTTTCCGCGCTTTTGCGTAAATTATGCAGCCAGGGCATGACGATTCTCGTCTCATCGCACATACTCGCGGAGCTGGAAGATTACTGCACCTCCATGCTCGTGCTGCGAAATGGCCATATTTCCGAACCGGTGCCACCCGCCGCCCCGTCCGAAGAAAGCTGCATAATAGAAGTGACATTGCTGGAAACATCTTCTGCCGCTTCTTTCCTGCCGCTGCTGCAATCCCATCCCGCCGTGCGCCATACCCATGCGGAGGGCAATCTCATCCGTCTTTCCTGCCACGGCACGGAAGCTCACCGGGTGGATATATTGCGGCTGCTGGTCACGCGTGGCGCTCCCGTAAGTTCCTTTACCGTTAAACATGCCCGCCTGCAGGATATCTATTTGTCACTGGGTACGCAGAAAGAGCAAGAAGATGCGCCTGAATCCTGAACTGCAACGCTATGGCTGGCTGGAGTTTTCCTGGCAGCGCCTTCTGATTGCCCCGGCGCTGCTGGCGGCAATTTACCTGCTGGCAAGCCGCACGCCTATTATCGCAATGCAGCTTATTATCCACCTCAGCAAATATGGCTTTCTCATTCTTGTGCTGCTCTGGGGTGGCAATAAAGCCGCACGCTGCGTGACCGAAGAAGTCGCCGCCAACACCTGGGACTGGCAGCGCCTTTCCTCGCTTTCCCCGCCATCGCTTGCATTCGGCAAAATCGCCGGGAACGCTATCTATAACTGGTATGCAGGCGCACTATGTCTGGGATTGTACGTCTGGGGCTGTGCACAAACCGGGCAGCCGACCGATCTTATCCTGCGCAACTGCACCCTGTTAGTAACAGGCGGCATTCTGTGTCAGACTGTAGCACTGCTGGCAAGCCTCATAACCATGCAGGAAGCAGGGGTAAGAAGAAAGCGATACGCTTCGCTCGGAGTGCATATCGCTGGTCTTCTGGCTGCTTTAATACCGCTGCGCCAGGTAAATGAAACCGTCACTGTAGAACCCTTGCCCGGCAGTAATATGGAGCATATCTGGTGGTATGGCTCATCCTATCCGGAAACCGGCTTTGTTACTGTTACCACCTTACTTGCCTGTGCGTGGGCAATTGCCGGAATTTACTGGCAGATGCGCGGTCAGCTGCGCATGCGGACCGGCCCATGGCTATGGGCTGCTTTCGGCCTGTTTGCGATAGGCTTCTGTGCGGGATTCGATATAGGGGCGCTCAATGGAAAGACGCTTGCATTTACCGTCAGTCTCGCGCTGTTCTATATAATAGCTATCCTTGAGCAGTGGGACGGTCTGACCTGGCGCAAATTGCTGACACACTGGAAGAACGGAAAGCGCATGGCGTTTTCCTGCCTGCTGCCACGCTGGGTCATCTCGCTGGTGTTCTGCTCGCTGATCACAGCCTATGGATATATAAGACAGGAAGAGAGCCCACTATTGTTTTCAGCACAGCTCGTATTCGCAATGCGCGACATCGCCCTATTGCACTATTTCCACCTGCACCCGAAAAACGCCCGCGCTAACGCTTCCACAATCCTGACATTGGCAATCCTCTATATATTGCTGCCCTGGCTTGCATTTACTGCACATAAAACGGAGCTGATGCTGTGGTTCATGCCACTATCCGCAGCCGGTCATACCGCAACCCCAGTGATCTCTGGTATCATTCAGACCGCTATTATCCTTGTATTGGTATATTGGCGCTGGCGGAATTATTGGGGAAACCCCACCACCGCTACTCGTCCAGCAAATCCGCCTGCACAGGCACAGTCTTAGGCGGTTTCATGCCGATATGCGTAAAGGCCTTGGGTGTGAGCATGCGACCGCGCGGCGTACGCTGCACGAATCCGCACTGGATCAGATAAGGCTCAATTGTCTCCTCCAGCGAATCGCGCTGTTCGGCAAGCCCCGCGGCAATGGTTTCCACACCGACCGGTCCGCCCTGGTAATGCTCCGCGATAAAACGCATATAGCGATGGTCGGAAGCATCGAGCCCCAACCCATCCACATCCAGCCGCCGTAGCGATTCGTCCGCAAGCTTGCGGTCAATCCCTGCCAGACCCTGCGCCTGTGCAAAGTCGCGCACACGCCGCAGCAACCGCACAGCGATACGCGGCGTACCGCGCGAGCGCCGCGCAATTTCAAGCGAACCTTCCTTGCCGATATCCATATTCAGAATACTGGCTGCACGTTCGATCACATGCTGTAGCTCCTCCACCTCGTAAAACTGTAGTCGCAGCGGAATGCCGAAACGATCGCGTAGCGGGTTGGAAATCAGGCCAAGCCGAGTAGTCGCCCCAACCAGCGTGAAAGGTGGCACATCAATGCGGATCGTGCGTGCAGCGGGCCCCTCTCCGATAATCAAATCCAGCTTGAAATCTTCCATCGCCGGATAAAGCACTTCTTCAACGGCAGCGTTAAGGCGGTGGATCTCATCCACAAACAATACATCGCCTTTCTGAAGACTGGTAAGAATCGCCGCCAGATCGCCCGCTTTGGTGAGAATCGGACCGGAAGTCGCGCGGAAACCCACACCCATTTCCTTGGCGATAATCTGCGCAAGCGTGGTCTTCCCGAGCCCCGGAGGGCCGTAAAGCAGCGTATGGTCGAGCGCATCGCCACGCGCACGCGCCGCTTCAACAAAGACACGCAGATTTCCGCAGGCCTGGCGCTGCCCCGTGAAATCGGCGAAAGAAAGCGGCCTGAGCGTGCTCAGGGTCACATCTTCTTCACTGAGTTCCGAGGAAATGATACGCGCCTGCTCTGTCATGAAATACCAATAGGTCCAGCTGAATGAATCGCGAATGATACTCTTACAAAATATTAAGATAGGCAAACATTCTTTACCCGAAAGCCTTTGCTGCGCCGCAACATTTTTGCGGCACATTCGCGGATTAATTGGAAGCAGATTGAAATAATTCCTTGAATATCGGCGGATTTTATACTTTATGTTATGAATTCCAAAGATAGGGACCGGAAAATTGAAAAAGCCTTTTTATAAAGATCTGTTCCTGCAGGTAATCGCGGCCATCATCCTGGGCGTCATTTTCGGATATGTGAACCCTGCCGCGGCCTCAAAAATGAAACCGCTGGGCGATGCATTCATCAACCTCATTAAAATGATGATCGCGCCGATCATATTCTGCACTATCGTCTCCGGCGTGGCTGGCATGGGCAGCATGAAACAGGTCGGCCGTGTGGGCGTAAAGGCACTGCTGTGTTTTGAAGTCATCACCACATTCGCTCTCGTCATCGGCCTGATACTCGTCAAGATCCTGCATCCGGGCGCGGATCTCAATATCGACGTCAGCAAGGTGGATACCACCGTCGTCAAAAGCATCGGTCATGTGGAAGAAGCCTCCACAGTCGACTTCCTGATGCATATTATTCCCTCCACATTGGTGGGCGCGTTCTCCAATGGGGAAATCCTGCAGGTGCTATTGGTAGCAATCCTGTTTGCAATGGCCCTGCCCGCCCTTGGCGAACGCGGCAAGGAGATGCTGAACTTTCTCGACCTATTCTCGCACATTCTGTTCAAGATGGTCGATATTATTACCAAACTGGCCCCTCTCGGTGCATTCGGCGCCATGGCCTTCACAGTCGGCCGGTTCGGCATCGGCTCGCTGAAGGATCTGGGCGAACTGGTAGCTATATTCTATGTGACCTGCGGACTGTTCATTATTATCGCCATGTGGCCGCTTATGCGTTTCTACTGCCGCCTGAGCACCTGGCAGTTCCTGAAGTTTATCCGCGAGGAAATTTTCATCGTGCTGGGCACCTCCTCTTCCGAATCCGTACTGCCGCGCATTATGGAAAAGCTTGAAATTCTGGGCTGCAGCCGTCCAGTCGTCGGCATGGTCGTGCCGACCGGTTATTCGTTTAACCTCGTCGGCTCCTCGATCTATTTCACGATGGGCGCATTATTTATCGCCTATGCTACCCACACGCAGATCACTTTATGGCAGGAACTGACCCTGCTCGGCGTATTGTTGATTGCCTCCAAAGGCGCGGCGGGTGTCACCGGCAGCGCATTTATCGTCCTTGCAGCCACTTTGGGCTCCATGAAAATCATGCCGCAGCAGAATCTGGATATCGGCCTCGCCCTGATCTTCGCCGTGGATCGCTTCATGTCTACCGGCCGCGCCATCACCAACCTCATCGGCAACGGCATTACGACCATTGTCGTGGCCAAATGGGAAAATGCGCTGAAGCACGAACAGGCCGAGCGCCTGCTGCGGGAAGGCTGCCCGGATATATAGAACCGTAAAAACTTGCTTTTTCCGTCTTGCCAGCTTAGAACAGGAAATCAATTCAATGACGGCGGAAAATGGCCAGTATACCTAAAATCTCCAGCCGCGGGCTGAATGTCTTTTACGGGGCAAAGCAGGCGCTGTTCGACATCAATATTGATATCGAATCCAATGCCGTAACGGCATTTATTGGGCCTTCCGGCTGCGGGAAATCGACTTTCCTGCGTACGATCAACCGCATGAACGATACGATCGAGAGCTGCCGCATCGAAGGCAAAATCCTGATCGATGGGGAAAATATCTATTCCGCCGGCACCGATCCCGTCCAGTTGCGCTCGCGCGTGGGTATGGTCTTCCAGAAACCGAACCCCTTCCCCAAATCCATTTACGATAATGTCGCCTATGGCCCGCGCATTCACGGCCTGTTCGACAAGAAAGCCGAGCTGGACGCTATTGTGGAAGACAGCCTGACCAAGGCAGGCTTATGGAATGAAGTGAAAGACCGCCTGCGCGAACCGGGCACGAGCCTTTCGGGCGGCCAGCAGCAGCGACTCTGCATTGCGCGCACTATCGCCGTAAGCCCCAAAGTCATTCTGATGGACGAACCCTGCTCCGCACTCGACCCTATCGCCACGGCCAAAGTGGAAGAGCTGATCAATGAGCTGCAGGAACAGTATACGATTGTCATCGTCACCCACTCCATGCAGCAGGCCGCCCGTATTTCCCAGAAAACGGCATTCTTCTATATGGGGAAACTGCTCGAATACGGTAACACGGAAAAACTTTTCACCCACGCTGAACACCAGCAGACACGCGACTATATCACCGGCCGCTACGGCTGACATACAAAGATCATACTAAAAATAAAAAGACAAACAGAGCGGAAACTACCCGCAGTCAGAGGACTGCGTCCTTTAGTCACCGAAGGCGTTAGTTTCATCGCGAAGGTCAGCAGACCGAAGCGGGAAAGATCCAATAAACTCAATGAACGCTGAGCGGTGCAAGGTTATACTGGCGCGCGGTAAAAAAGGCCGACTCATAGCTTTCAAACACAGCAAGCTGCTTGCCATCGGCAAGATGTACGGCATAACCGGCTTCACCATTGGATGAAAAAGGCTTGATATAGGCGATATTGTCCATCTCCAGGGTCATGGCCGATTCCTGTAGCGCTTCCGGTAAAATATCCATATCCGCCTCCTTAATGCTGATATTCCCAGTATAGCAGCAAACCGGGCAGCGTGTATGAATATTTCGTGACAGAGGGCAATCCCTACATGCCTGTTATTGATTGTACATTTGCAATAAATACTTTAATCTGCTCACGTTATGAACAAATCCTCCATGCCAACCGGCTTTGTGTTCTTTATGGCGCTCCTTGCGCTCCTGCTTGTGACGGGCAGCGTAACCTACGAGACATGGCTGGAACATAAGGCCATGATCGTCCGCCAGATGGAGACGGAAGCCGCCCGCATCGACAGGGCGCTCATTATCGAAGTCGAACATTCCTCTCATATTCTTCTCGGCATCGGCCAGGAAATGACGCATATGGACACGAGCAACCTCAACAGTATCGCTATCCTGCTGCGCTCGTTCGATACAACCGCCACCGTCCACCATGTTTTTTCGTGGATCGACGCAAAGGACAATAACGTCGTCAGCAGTAATAAAGGCGTTCACCCGGCAATTGATGTCTCGGACCGTGACTTTCTGAAGAAAAGCAAAGCCAATCCCGGAAGAATCGAAATCGGCGATCCGATCCACGGCAGGGTTTCCGGCCTGTGGGCTTTGCCCGTCGGACTGGGCCTGACGGATGCCACCGGCCAGTATACCGGCACCGTGCTCATCAGCATGGATATCCACACGATTACGGCGGATCTCCAGCGTGCGGTGAAAGACTCCGGTATTTACTTTGCCATTTACAGCCCCAATCTCCTTCCCCTTACCCACAGCATTTCAGAAGAAACGCCGATCAAATTCACCGACTATAATAATAAGCTGCAATCCCTGGACATGCAGAAACACCCTTCCGGGCTGGTCGCCTTCTCTTCCCCGTTCGATCCGCAATCGGCCTATGTTTATTATGAAAAATCCGCTACCTACCCTTACGTAATCGTACTGGGTTTCGACCGTAATGCCGAAATGGAGATGCTGAATTCGCTGCTTGTGCCGAGGCTGCTGGAAATTCTGGCACTGAGCGCATTGATGCTGGGCGTCATGTGGCTTATACGCTCGCGTATTGTCCAGCCTATCACGGAACTGGCCGTCATCACAAATGAGATCGCCCACGGCTCACCATTTCGCGACCCCGCAACCACCAGCGGCATAGGGGAAATGCAGGCCCTGACGCGCCAAATCCGCAAATTAAGCGACTACCTGCATGAAATCCGCATCATTCAGGAAGAACAGCGCACCAAGAATATCATGCTGAGGAACGGCAAGCTTGCTGCCGACCTGAGCAAGAAAATCAAAACCGATTTCATGGCCGCTATGAGTCATGATCTGCGTATTCCGCTTAATACGATCGTGGGCTTTGCCGAAATCATGAAGAACCAGAATTACGGCAAGTTCGACAGCGCGCAATACGCCCAATACGCTCAGGATATCTATGATGCCGCCCGGCAGATGCAATATCTGATCAACGATATCAAAAAACTCTCCAGCGCCGAGGCCGCCATGGCCCAGCTTCAGGAAAAGCCGATTGAGATCAAGATGATGCTCGGCAAGGCACTGCGCCTGGTGGGCAAGGTCGTAGCCGAAAGAAGACTCGCCATTGAAATCAAAGTGCCGGACAACCTACCGACCATCCTGATGGATGAGCACCGTTTCGAACAGATTATCGTCAATATCGCGCTCAATATCGCAGGCAACAGCCCCCCAGGCAGCAACATCATTATCCGCGCCTATCACGAGAAGGATTACAATAATAACGACAGTTTGTGCATCTCGTTCGACTCCATCCCCGGCGCCGTGAAATCGGAGACAGAACCCAGCAAGAGAAGCAAACCCAATGTGGGCCATCTGGGCATTCCGCTGACGAAAGCGCTCGCCGCCATGCATGAAATACAGCTTGAGATCAAGAACAGCATCGGCAAGCCCGCTTCCATCACCCTGCGCTTCCCGAAGGAACGCATCGTCGGCACTCCGGCATAATTAAAGATTGCCAAACTCCAAAACTTCTATATAACCACGCACGCAAAAAAAAAACGCAGGGCCGTTCCTTGGGAACGCCGCTGCGTGCAGTAGTCAACAACTTTAGGATGGTGTTTTAGCGGTATGCCCCCAGCTCCAGTATCTGGGAAGCACTAAATGCATTATGGGTACAAATCAATAAAACCCCCGTAAAAACGACGCTGAGAAACAGCGCTATACCAGCAAGTATCCGAGCCAAATCTCTCTCCTGTTTTGTAAAATACATCATATTGCTAGTAGATAGTGTAGAAAAATAATTCATGCAATAAAAAAATGTGGAATAATACAAAACCACTTAATTATTATGTGAATAAGCGCAAATATTCTCTAAAAGCGGCCAGCACAGAAACAGGCAGTGATTTGCTAATAAGTCTTGAAAGCGGATGGATTTGCTGGCAAGAAGACTCTCGTGTGGGGCCGTAGCTCAGCTGGATAGAGCACCAGATTCCTAATCTGGGGGTCGAGGGTTCGAATCCCGCCGGTCCCACCATATTGTTATCCCCCAGCATTCATATTTCCTCATACTAGCGCCGCCAGATCGAAAGCCTGGAAAAGCTAAGGGTTAACGCCGCTTTATGAGCCTATTAATGCTCACGGCTTTCCATATGGCCAGTATTAGCATTAACGCGCGCCTTAATGCGCTTGCCATCCGCCTCAAGCTTAATCTCATACACATATTGTTCGTCTTCGCGTTCAAATTCTGCAGAGATCGCCCTTGCATGCGTCGAATCCTCCGCTTTAGCAATGGCATCAGGCATAGAAATTTTGGCAGCTTTTAATGCCGCAATCTTTTTATCGGAAATAAAGAATGCTTTAATACGGTGTTTTATCTCATCGGTTTTAGCTTCAACAACCTTGCCTGT
Organism: Rickettsiales bacterium; assembly: GCA_035765535.1. Taxonomy (NCBI): domain Bacteria; kingdom Pseudomonadati; phylum Pseudomonadota; class Alphaproteobacteria; order Rickettsiales; species Rickettsiales bacterium. Next base: position 784,513 of record DASTXE010000006.1, read on the forward strand.
TTCAGCATCCACCTCCACTTCCGTTATCTGGTGATCGTGCACAATGTCGATTTCATAATTCTCTTCTCCGCGTTCCTGGTCTGCTTCCAGAACTTGCCCCGGAGTATGTGCAAGTGCGGCAAGCACGGCTGCATGTAAATCATTATGTACGATATGCGTGACATTCGGTAGAGCCATAGCCGATGCGGCAAATGCAAAACAGGATAGGGTTGCGGTAATAGCGGGATTATAACGCATGATAACCTCCTTTTTAATAATGGGAGCGTTTACTAAAGCACGAGATGCCGAGGAAAAACTTGACCATAATCAAGCAGTATCATCGTCATGCTAATAGACTGATAAGAATAGTAGATTTCACCACATGACTCATATTTGCGTGTGCTGTTGCGGTCGTCATACAACCTTAACTGTAATTATTCGTTCCAATATGTTACTATATTTCCTGTCCATTTTAATCTTGCAAGATGACAACAGAAACAACAGTTCCCGTTAATTCATATCAAGAGGCTTCTGCTGAGAAGACCGCTGCTAAAACCTTGTTGCAGCGTTCCGAAGCGAAGCTTAAGGACATGTTCACCGGAGATAATCTGTTCGGCAGCGCTACGATTGCAGCCTATCTTTATCCGCAATGGAAAACTATCTCAGGTGGCAAAGCGCGCAGAGATATTGCGGGCCGTCCTGCGGCAGATAAATGGCGAATGGGGTCCAGCGCATTTGATGTATTCAGCAATGCTGGATTGTTCCTTTCCGACCGGGGAGCAGAAGCCCCTGAAGGTCATAATGTCGTTACACGAATCAAAAATACGCTTTTGCATCCGAATATATCTTCGGTTTATTTCTATCGCCTTACGCAAGTTCCCGTACAGGTGCTCTCCATAATCGCCAATGTACAAAAAGGCATGGAAGCGATGAAAGAAGGAGGCAGGAAATCGGAGCGCATTCGCCTTCTGTCAGCAGCCGTCACAGCTGTCGGCAGCTTCCTATATTTTACCGGCATGTTCGGTTCTCAAACGGAAAGGACATCCTCCAAAACAGAGCCTTCTTCCGACAATCGCAGCTTGAGCAACAAGACAGAAGAAGTGCTATATCCGGCAGATGTGGTAAAATCAGCTTTTCGCCGATACCCACGCCTTATAATGGCTGCTGTAACGGATGTGCTAGTGGATTTATCGTTATTAACGGAAGCAGTCCTGGTTAATAGGGAATCTGCCGCCGGTCAGAAAAGAAGCAGTGGAGAGCTTGCAAAAGCCGCAGCAGCCAATATTGCCCTGGATAGCAGTATTAATTACTATACCTGGGCGCAGATGGTAAAAGAATCACGCAATCCAGCAGAAAACATAAAGAGTCAGGTGAAATAGCGCATTGGGAAGTACTTCTTCAATCCGGCTGCACCGCAGACATATATTCCGCATCCGTCATCTTCTCCAGTCAATCTACCATTTGCCCTCAGCACCTCCTGAACAGCGATACACCCATGACGGTGACCGCTTCCACCTTATTCCAAACCCGACATAAAATGATATATCAATCGCTTCCCACTCAGAAACTCCCTGTATTGTAACACAATATTAACAATTCTCCGCTACAATAACGGGAGAAAAAGGTTCATTATAAAATTCTGGGATAATGACTCGGGTCTTTTATCGCGCGTATGGAACAGGTTACAGATAATATCGACAAGGAGAGCGGGCAGGCAGGGGAAGATCATCACGCCGCCCACACCAAACCGTCGCTGAATAAATCGGCGCCGTTCTGGTCGACTATTATCCCGGTGCTGGTATCCAGGCAGCTTTTCCAAAGCATCAACAAGCTGGCCCAGCCTTTCGAGAAAGGGCTGGAAGAAGGAAAATATACAAGCAAGCCGGCCCGCTTCGCGGCGCAGAATGCTTATTCGCTGTTTTTCGGCGGACTGGTTACCGCGGTCAGCGGCTTTTATGCAAAACGCAATCTGGAAGCCATCAAGACGCTCTATGCGGATGCAGTCGGCGCGGAACTCGGCAAGCCCAAAGACAACGTTACGCTTGGCGATATCCTGTTTCGTTCCAAGAACGAAGTCGTCCGCCAGAGCGCCAAGGAGTTCTGGCGCACGGGACTCGCGCGCAGCGCCGTCATTTCCACCTTTTTCGCTCCCTGGCATTTGCTTACCAAGAGCGCGGAAAAGCCGCACAATATCCAGGCCAGCATCGGCGCCGGTGCCATGGGTTTATACGTGCTGCAGAACCGCTTCCGCGAGAACACTTCGCTGCTGGAAGCATTGCAGACGATGGTGGATACGAAACTGCACCATAATAACAGCATGCCGTATGATATGATTACGGCCAACGACATCGGCAATATGCTGGTGATCCAGCACAAGACCAATAACCGCTCCTATCACTCGCCCTCACTCACCGAGCCGACGGAAAAACAGGAGATGGCTGTTTCGCAGCGCCTGGCCGACTTGCTGAATGCCACCTATCATAATACGGATAATATTCATTCCCATTTCACATTGGGAAACCTTATTTACCTGATGGGCATGGAAGCCAAGGGAACGGGCAAGACCTTCCTAGAGCAGCCCTATCCTGTCAATATGGCATATATCAACCTTGCCGATAAACATAAAGCCAAGGATATTGAAGCCGTCGCCAGTGCAATCGCCTCGGGAACCAAGTGGCAGGATGCCTTCGCCCAATACGGCATCACGGTGCCAGAACCGCAGGCAACACCTGCAGGAGCCGCTCCCGAACCCTCTGTGGAACAGGAACAGCATTTTACCCGTAAATTTGCCCCCGCCTCTGCACCCGCCACTTCCCATGCCGCCGGAATGGATGCAGGCGCATCATACACCCAGAAAGAACAGGCGCGGCAAAGTGCGGAACCCTCCCCCGCCGCCGCGCGATAGAGCATAAAAATCCCGTAATAAAACACTCGCCCCATCCAAAATGGGATGATATAGTTAAAATATGTAAATGATTTGAGGTGATTTGTATGTTGGCTTTGAAGGCGGCGATTGGCGCAGTGATCATGGTTCTCATTGCACTTTTGTCGAATTCGCGAAGCTACTATATTGCCGGATTGCTCCCCCTCTTCCCCACTTTTACACTGATCGCTCACTATAGCGTCGGCGTCCAGCGCTCGCATGGGGACCTCAAGCAGACAATCATTTTCAGCATGTGCGCCGTCGTGCCCTACATGGTGTATCTGATCTCTTCTTATTACCTGCTCGATAAAATGAGCCTGAAACTCGCTTTGACAAGCGCGGCATTGCTCTGGTGCCTGGCAGCAGCGGGCCTGCTGTTCATCTGGCCTTACATCAAAGGTTAGGTCATCCGCTGTAAAAGATTCACCCGGTCTTTAATTCGATGTTTAGCAACCGCCAGCACATGCAGCGCAATAACACCGATAAGAATCAATCCCAGATTTTCATGCGTCTCTTGCATTAATTTGCTCAATCCCCGATCCACACCGACAAGCTTAGGCAGTTCAAGGCCGAACAGCTTAACCGGAAAACCAAACCAGGTGGACATCAGATAACCTGTTATAGGCATGGCTAACATGAAACCATAAAGCGCAAAATGACCGAGTTTAGCAAGCTGGCGTTCCAGCGGGGCAATCACTTCCGGCAGCGCGGGAGCACCAAATTTCAGACGCAGGCCGATACGGATAATACAGAGGATAAAAGCCGTAACACCAAAGGATTTATGAAGGCTCATAAGAGGATCATGCCATTCATGCCCTTTGGGCAAATCAGCTACTATAAGCCCAATAATCAAAAGGCTGATGACAAGCAATGCCATCAGCCAGTGAGTAATACGTATGGATAGATGATATTTCTGCTCCATAGCCTATCTGAATCCGTTTGTTATGCTGCGGTGGGCTCCTCAGCGGGAACAGCTTCTTCTATCACATCGGACTCGTTGCGTACAACCAAAACTTTCAGCGGCACTTCAACTTCCGGATGCAGCACGATTTTTGCGCTATAAATACCGGTGTTCTTGATCGTTGCAGTCAGTACGAGCTGCTTGCGTTCCACAGCATGGCCGTCAGCCTGAACCGCTTCCGCAATGTCACGCACGGTTACGGAACCGTACAGCTTGCCGTCTTCGCTGGCCTGACGAACGATCTTAACCGACAGATCCTTCAGCTTTTCAGCTTTCTTTTCGGCTTCCTTACGGGTGGCGGCGTTTGCAGCTTCGATTTCAGCGCGCTTGGCTTCGAAGATTGCCTTGCTGTCTTTGGTGGCGCGCATAGCTTTCTTCTGCGGCAACAGGAAGTTACGGCCGTAACCGTCCTTTACCTTGACGACATCGCCTACGGTACCGAGGCGGCCGACGCGCTCCAACAAAATCACTTCCATGGTCAATACTCCTAGCCTGATTTTCAATATAAGGGCGCTTCATTAATACATTCAGCGCCCCTTGGCAAGCGTTTTTTACGCGGCCATAGCGGCAATCAGCGCTCCCAAAGCGTTAAAACGGTTGCTTCCCTGTTTTCTGCCGTCATAGATAATCCGGTCTTCATAGCCGGAAATCCACAGCGCATTGGGGTTACGCCGTGCGATAATGATATCGCTCTGCGTTTCCGCCGAATAGGGTGAACGGTGGATCTTAAAGATGATAAATCCGTCTTTAAGCGTCGCGCGGAGCGTTTCCGGCAGTGCAGCGGACATTTCATCGGGAATCCCGTCAACCACGCTGACGATCTCCATTTTGCCCCATTCCGAAGACATGGCGAAGCGCGAACGGGCCGTATCCGAAACCCCTTTCTGGGATTCGGCATGGATGCGCCATGCTTCTTCAACCGGTACGGCAAACGCCTTATGACCTTCAATCTCACGGCACTGGAATATATATTTGGGCTTCACATTCTTGCGGCGCAATTCCTGATGCAGCAGATGCAGGGCCATGGCGTCATTATTGACCTTGTCAATCATCGGGCTCTGGTTTTCCAGGCTGACAAACGGCAGGGCCGTCAGACGCTTCACTGCTTCATCGACAACGTTCAGCCACTTATAGCCGTTATTCTGGCGGATATAATTGCCTTTGATGTCACGTTCCAGGAACTCGTCCGGGTGGCTGAAATGCACGACGATATTCACATGCACGTTCGGATAATTATCGTGGAACATGCGCAGCGTATCGGCAAACGCGTCGTCAAAACGTTCGGGACGGAACGCAATTTCCTTAGTGCCGATGCGCACGATCGAAACGTCCGCAGCCGCAGCAGCCGCCATATATTCATAGAGCTTGTGATTGGTCAGCACCATCGGGTCGCCACCGGAAAGCAGCACTTCATTGACCGGGTAAAAGATATGCTTGTCATTTTCGGCAATGTCATATTCGAAAGATGCGCGCTGTTTGAGCAGCGGATATTTTTCCATATCGAGGGCAGAAACATAGGTCGGACCATTATATTCCTGACCGGTACGCATTGCGATTTCCTTGAGCGCAGTGTTATATTCGCTGACATACGAACGCAGCTCTTCCGCTTTCACAAGGCTCTTTCCGGTCGAACCGTTGAACAGGTCCAGACGATAGCAGTAACGGCAATGTGCCGAGCAGGCCAGAGCCGAATAAGCCAGTACGATCTCGTCATATTTATGCAGCAGTTTGCCGCTCAGCGCGCCGGCATAGCGGTTCTGGTTGGACGGGTCTTTCTCCCCTGTCATGTCGAAGCTTTCGCCCAGACGCGGCATTACGAGCGCGAGCAGCGCGTTGCTTGCAGGCATATCCGGCAGCACCTCTTTCCCAGTGGCTTCGTCATTCAGGCCGCCGCCCATCACCAGCGCCAGGTAATGCGGGTTGATGCCGAACACCATGCGCTTGTCCACACCGGCAGCTTTCATCTCTTCCACTTCCTGCTGTGAATAGATCTTCTGCAGCATGGCTTCGACCTTCTTCATATCGAAGCGGCCGCGTGTAATCGGGAACTGTTCGAGATCGGTTGCCGGAATGGAGGCCTTCAGATCCTGGCCGGTAATGGTAGCGGTAACAGTAGCAGTAGCGGTCGACATAACGAATCCTCTTCAAAGATAATCTTATAGGAAATAACGGTGGAAAGGCTTAGGCAACGCGGCGTTCGCTATTGAAAGCGTCAACCCAGTTGCACAGCATTTCGATACCTTCGAGCTGATGCGCGCAATGCTTTCTCAGGAAAGCCGTATCGATGACATCGGCTTTCTGTGCAGCGGCCAGCACGGCTACCCCGTCGAAATCCACATAGGCCAGACGTGCCGCCAGCAGTTTCGCAGGCATGCCGAACGCCGTGCCCGGCAGAAGCGCAACACCGGTATCGGCCAGCAGGCTTTCACACAAAGCCTGTGAAGTCGTTATACCGGCAGAGACCAGCTTGTCCGCAACCGCGCTGAAATCCGGAAACAGGTAGAAAGCGCCTTCCGGTTTATCCACGCGTACGCCGCTCGCCTGCAGACGCTCAACGCAGTGAGCGCCGAGAGCCGCAAGAATACGACGCTGCTGCTTGACATACTCCATGGTTTCCGGCGAAGCCTTGTAAGCTTCGCATGCGGCCAACTGCACAGGCAGCGTTGCGCAGGAATAGGTTTCGGACGCAATACCGAGCATCGTGTCCTTGAATTCACCGCCGAGCGCCACCGGCAGCACGGCCGTACCAAGACGCCAGCCGCCCGCACCGCACCATTTGGAAAGGCCGCCCGTAACGATCGTGCCTTCCGGATAATGCTTCGCAAGCGAGACATGACCGCCTGTATGGTGCAGCACACCGTAAATCTCATCGGAGATCACAAGCACATTGTGTTTACGTGCGACTTCACCGATGGCTTTCAGCTCGGCATCAGTATAGCTCAGACCATCGGGGTTACCCGGATAGTTCAGGATCAGTACGGACGGAACGTCTTTATCCTTCTTCTGCGCAACAGCTGCTTCCAACCCTTCCGCTGTCAGGCGCCAGCGCTTTTCAAACGTCGTCGGAATGGAAATAACGCCGTGGCCGAGCAGATGCGCCTGCGGCACGTAAGATACCCACGCCGGGGCACAGACCAGCAGGTCAGCGCGCGTAAATGCAGCCAGCACAGCATAAATCAGAATCTTGGAACCCGGGGCGATCAATACGTTTTCTGCTCTAGCATCGATACCATCCACTTTGCGGTGAAACTCGGCAACTGCCTCCCTGAGTGCAGGGATACCCTGTACGGGTGAGTAATCTTTGCGGTGTGCATTCTCCTTCAATAAGTCGATCACGTGCTGAGGTGGCAAGAAGGGCGACTGCCCGAAACCAAACTTGTAAACTTTCTTTCCTCCCTGCTCGAGGTTACGTGACTGCTCATTCAGGAGCAAAGTCTGGGATTTCTCAACAGTACGCAGGTATTTTGAAAACGACATAGTCAGGTCCTATCCTGTAATAAATAACAAATGCTGCACCGCAAAAAAGCTAAAATTGCAGCCACCATTTAATATGGGCTCGCGCAGGAAGTGTCAACCACTACACTCAGGGTTGCCTCAAATATTTTTGACAGAAATGAGAATCGAACAGAACGAATGCTGCATTGCAACATTTTTACTCATATCGGCACAAAACTATGTTCTGGCGGCAACACTTCCTGCTTTATATCTGAGTACCAGACCTGCGGCAGAAAAGACCAGACACATCTCCGCTGTTTCACTATAGCTAAACCATTAATCCTATTGTGAATTTTTCATGACGGCAGGCCGTTAAAGTCGTATTTCCGGCCCTATTATGCTACATTAATTGGATATCGAATAACCAGGAACCGGTATTTATGTCTTCACAACAGGACATACAGGACGGTGCTTTCTCGGCAAATAGCTCTGCTACATCACCGCCGCCAGATATAACGCCACCGGATGCGAAAGCCCCTGCGCCGCCCCCAAAAGAGCGGCGCCAGACATGGGACTATCTGAAATCGCGCTTTGATAAAGAACACTGGTTCGGCAGTGCAGTGCTCATCGCGCATATGACCAGCGCATACCAGACCATACGGGCAGCTCTGGTCCGAAAGGTCCACGGTGAAATAAAGCCGGATCGCACGCGCTTCTACAGCGGCATTGTCCCCATCGCAGGGTATGGCTGGTCTTTCCTGTCGGAGCGAGGTGCAGAATTTCCCAAGGGCAGAACGCTGCTGAAACGTATTATGTATACGCTAGCGCATCCGAGCCAGTGTTCCGCACAATTCGAATTCATACTGCATACAATTCCCAATGCCATGGCAACGGCCAATAATTTTATCAAGGGAGGCAGAGCACATGGATTGGGGCTGAAGCAGGGCGAGAAGGCTTATACACCTGAGAAAGTACGTCTATATACTGGGCTGCTGCAGATCGTGGGCTGGACATCCACCGGATATGGCCATTTTCGTGAACGCAAACCAGAACCTCCCTTATCGGCAATACAAACACTGGATGACGCCTATAGCGGCAAAAAGCGTAATTTTGCTGGCGTCATTAAAACGCTCTGGAAGCATGACCGAACCCTACTACTGGGCACCCTGGTAACATTGACCATGGACGCGCTTTCCTTAACGGAAGGGTTGAAGAAAACACACGGCAGCAAGGAAGAATCCAGACGCATTCTTAAAGCCGGTGCATACTATGTGATCTCCGATCTCGCCTATGACGCTTTCATCTTTAAAAGATTATTCACCAGCAATTTTGATCAGGAAACCGCAGCAAAACAGAATACTGAAATCGGCAAAGAGACCGCACATCAGGAAACTCCCACGGCTTCTTTCACGCAAAAAATCCAGCCTCGCAATCCGGCTCCCAAAATCCCTGAACGCAAACATAGCTTTACCGAGCTCGTGCAGCAGGCCACCCTGCCCGATCTTATCGAATGGTCACCCTAACACTTTATATTATAGAGACCGTGTAACGATTCGTGCAGCCGCAGCGATGACAGTACTGCATTGCTCCGGCGGATTATGCGAACCGGTATAATAGACCATTAAAAGAATCGGTGCTTTTCCGGGAGGCCAGAGAATCGCTATATCATTGGCCGATCCATTATCTCCCGTACCGGTTTTATCCCCCACCAGCCACTGTGCAGGTACCCCCGCACGGATGCGTGCATTACCGGTCGTATTGCCTGTCATCCACTCCAGTAAAAGCTTGCGCTGTGCGATTGGCAAGGCGTTCCCGAGCAGCAGGCGCTGCATATTGCCAAGCATAGCGGCAGGCGTCGTCGTATCGCGGTCATCTCCAGCTATTGCCGTATTCAGATCGGGCTCATACCGGTCCAGATGCGTGATCCAGTCACCAAGCGAGTGAATATAGTCCATCAATGCATGCGGCCCGCCAATAATATCAAGCAAAAGGTTCGCCGCCGTATTATCGCTATAGCGCATGGCACTGTCGCATAGAGCCTCAACGGTCATGCCGGAAGCGATATGCTTTCCCGTGACGGGAGAATAACTCGTCATGACATCCGGCGTATAATGCACGAGCCGTGATAGGAGTGCCGGTTCCCGTGCTGACCTTTCTAGAACCGCTGCCACCAGCAGGAACTTGAAGGTGCTGCACATCGCAAAACGCTCCGTAGCACGATAAGAAATGCTCGCGCCGTTGCCCGTATCAAGCGCGGCTACACCAAGCCGCCCGCCCGAACTGCGCTCAAGCGCTTCCAGCGCCTTTACTGCCTCTGCCCGATCATTCTGCCGCAATCGGCCGCAGGAAGCCAGCACCGGCATAGCCAGCATGGAAAGCAGCATTTGGCGGCGAGTGAGCAAGCTACCCTGCCTTATACCATCTTTTCCGGACGCACCCACTGGTCGAACTGCTCGGACGTCAGAAGCCCAAGCGCAATACCTGCTTCTTTCAGTGAGGTGCCTTCTTTATGAGCCTTCTTTGCAATTTTGGCCGCATTGTCATAACCGATATGCGGATTCAGTGACGTGACCAGCATGAGCGACTCATTCATAAGCTTCGTAATGCGGTCTGTATTGGCTTCAATCCCCACAATGCAGTTATCGGTAAAGCTTACCGCCGCATCCGCCAGCAGCTTGATTGACTGCAGTACATTATAAATGATGACGGGCTTGAACACGTTCAGTTCAAAATGGCCATTCGATCCGCCGATGCTGACCGTCACATGGTTGCCCATCACCTGCGCTGCCACCATCGTGAGCGCTTCGGACTGGGTCGGGTTGACCTTGCCCGGCATGATGGATGAACCCGGCTCATTTTCCGGCAGCGAAAGCTCACCGAAACCGCAGCGCGGGCCGGAGCCAAGCAGACGGACGTCGTTGGCGATCTTCATCAGCGACACCGCAATCGTGTTCAGCGCGCCGGAAACTTCCACCATTGTGTCATGCGTGGCGAGTGCTTCAAACTTATTGGGCGCGGTCACAAACGGCAGCTTCGTAATTTTAGCCACTTCCTGCGCGAACGCTTCGGCAAAGCCTTTCTTGGCATTAAGGCCGGTACCCACGGCAGTGCCACCCTGCGCCAGCTCATACAGATGCGGCAGCGTTGCTTCAATACGCTTGATGCCGTTCTCAACCTGACAGGTATAGCCCGAAAACTCCTGACCCAGCGTCAGCGGCGTAGCATCCTGAAGATGGGTGCGGCCGATCTTAATGATATCCTTGAACGCCTGCGCTTTATCGTTCAGCGCATTGCGCAGCTTCTGCAGCGAAGGGATAAGGTGATGGGTGATTTCCATGGCCGCCGCGATATGCATCGCCGTCGGGAAGGAATCGTTCGAGGACTGGCCCATATTCACATGGTCATTCGGATGGACCGGCTTCTTGGAACCGATCACGCCGCCTGCCATTTCGATAGCACGGTTCGAGATCACTTCATTCACGTTCATGTTCGTCTGCGTGCCGGAACCGGTCTGCCAGACAACAAGCGGGAAATGCCCGTCCAGCTTGCCTTCCATGACTTCGGTCGCAGCCTTGACAATCTGCAGGCCGATGGACTCATCCAGCGCTCCCAGGCGCATATTGACGACTGCGGCAGAGCATTTCAGGGTGCCGAACGCGCTGATGAGCGGCTTGGGCATGGTTTCGCCGCCGATCTTGAAATTCTGCAGGCTGCGCTGCGTCTGTGCGCCCCAGTATTTATCGGCAGCCACTTCGATCTCGCCGAAACTGTCCGTCTCAATACGTACTTTTGCTTCCGCGCTCGCGTTTTTTGCCTGTACCGAACCCATAATAATGCTCCTTAGAAGATGTTATGCGTAATTTTGCGCCGACTATAGAAATATAGCGAACGCTTGCAATATTTTTTATAGAAAATTCTTTGCGTATTAATAATTTGTTAAATATTATCCGCGTAATATCATACTCACAAGTTGTTTTAAGTACTTAGGTCAGGCGCCCTCCTAAGCGCCTGACCATCCTTCGGAAATACCAGCCAGGAGTAATCCCGATGATTCCGCAGCTCAAACTTGCCGAACTTCTCTGCACCCGCCTTTGCCATGATCTGACCGGCCCGATCGGCGCGATTGCTAACGGAACGGAATTCCTGAGCGAAGAAACCGGCAAGATGCAGGAACAGGCGATCGAGCTCATCGGCAGCAGCGCCGCACAGGCTGTGGCGCGACTGCAGTTCTACCGTAAGGCTTACGGGCGCATCAATGATGACGGGGAAGTGAATCTGGAATCCTTGCGCAAAACCACTGCCGACCTGTTCACCGGCAGCAAAATAACGCTCGACTGGCCCGACGCGCATCTGGAATCCTCCGGCATCCCGGTCAGCTATAAAATGGGCAGAATACTTTTAAATCTTGTCATTATTGCTTCGGCAACTTTGCTGCGCGGCGGTACGCTCAGCGTAAGACTTGCGGCAGATGACAACTCAAAAACCGTACAGGTCAGAGCGGAAGGCAAATCCATCAAATGGGACAGCGAGATCGAACAGGCGCTTTCGCAAGATCTGTCGCTTGAGGCATTGAATCCGAAAAACGTTCAGGCTAACCTCACACGCCTGCTTGCGCAGGAGATCGATTCACAGCTCGGCTGGCATGCCACCGAAGACACGTTTACTATCAGCAGCAGCCGTAAATTATAATAAGCTGCGTATTGCGCAGTCATTTGTCACAATAAGTTCACATATCTTTAGAACCGATCAGGCTATAATCAGCTGATCGACAACATTCTCGACATTACATGAGCTATGGCAAATAGCATTTACATACCCAATGAGCAGAAAGAGCCGGGCAAATCCAAGGCTGAACGCAAATCATGGACGGGCGCTGCATGGGGCACGTTCATCGGCAGCTTCGTCAGCTCAATGGCAATCTTTGTTGCAGGTATGGCCAAAGCGCTCTCGGAAGGTATTGGTTCCCTGGACCGCAATACACTGAATAAGATGGTATCATTCCAGATGATGGGCACACTGGCGGGTACAACAATAGGATATTTCACAGGCAACAAGCGCGGCCAGAAGATTGATGAGCGGGAAAATGCCACCGGAATGCATGAGGTCAAATCACCTAGCCTTTTCAACTGGAGAGCTGCACAGGGCTACACACTAGGCACTATGAGCAGCAGTGTAATTAATGCTATCTCCTACGCAACAAATCATCAAAATCGCTCTATTCAGAAAGCAGCGCAATGGGCAGGCACGGGACTCTCAATCGGCGGCACCGTTCTGGGTGCTATCAAAGGCAAGCAGGAAATGCAGCAGGAATATAATAAAGCCCTGGCCGCAAAACAATCTGAAAGCGCATTATTCTTAGCAGGCGCACAACCGCAAACAGAGCAATCCTCTCAGAAAGCAGAACTCCCTCAGACCGGCAGCAAACAATTCACAAAAGCTGAAGATGAGCGCCGCACTGCCTCTGTTGATCTGCAGACCGGCACAGCAACCCCTACACGCCATTAAGCATTCTGTAATTTCCTGTTGGCAAACTGGTTAACTTCCCTTATAAAACGTGGCGTTATTCATTTGCCATTGGTCACTTTCAGGTTATGCCCCTTATCGTACAGAAGTTCGGCGGCACGTCGGTAGCGGATCTCGAACGCATCCGCAACGTTGCGCGCAAAGTCAAAAAAGAAGTGGATCTCGGCAACAAGGTCGCCGTGGTCGTATCCGCCATGTCCGGCGTCACGGACCAGCTCGTCGGGCTGGTGCGCCAGGTCTCGCCGCTTTCCACCCCCATCGCACTGGAAGAATACGACACGGTCGTTTCCTCCGGCGAGCAGGTGACCGCAGGCATGCTCGCGCTTACGCTCAATGAGATGGGCATTCCTGCCCGCTCTTGGCTTGGCTGGCAGGTTCCGCTGATCAGCGATAGCGCCCACAGCAAAGCGCGCATCAGCGAAATCAAGAGCGAAGCGATGCTCGCTTCCATTAACGCTGGCAATGTGGCAGTGCTTGCGGGCTTTCAGGGCATAGACGAACATGGCCGCATCTCGACCTTGGGCCGTGGCGGATCGGACACTTCCGCCGTGGCGCTCGCCGCCGCGCTGCATGCGGAACGCTGCGATATATATACGGACGTGGACGGTGTTTACACCTGTGATCCGCGCATCGTGACCAAGGCAAGCAAGCTGCATAAAGTGGCTTATGAAGAAATACTGGAAATGGCATCGCAGGGCGCAAAAGTATTGCAGACACGCTCGGTCGAGATGGCCATGAATCATCATGTCCGCGTGCAGGTGCTCTCGAGCTTCAGCGACGCGGAAGGAACGTTACTTGTGGATGAGGAGGAAATTGTGGAGAGGAAAAAAGTCACCGGCATCGCTTACAGCCGCGACGAGGCGCGTATTACGCTGACTTCGGTCGCCAACGTGCCGGGTGTGAGCGCCGAGATTTTCGGCCCGCTCGCCGATGCGAATATCAACGTGGACATGATCGTCCAGAACGTGAGCGAAATCGGTGCGGAAACGGACGTTACCTTCACCGTGCCGCGCGGCGATTTGCAGAACGCGCTCAAAGCAATGGAAAAGGCAAAGAGCAAGATCAAGTACAAGTCGCTGCTGTCGGACAAGAACGTTGCGAAGATTTCCGTCATCGGCGTCGGTATGCGCAGCTATGCCGGTATCGCGCAGGAGATGTTCCGCACACTCGCCGACAAAGGTATCAACATCCTTGTGATCTCCACTTCGGAAATCAAGATTTCCGTGCTGATCGCCGAAGAATATACCGAACTGGCGCTGCGCGCTCTGCACACAGCCTACGATCTCGATAACGATGGGAAATAAACCATGACCGTATTCGAAACCATAGAAGTACACGCGGCGGAAGTTGCCTGCGACGGCAAGAACGGTGGCGCCGGCCATCCGCGCGTATACCTGCATATCGACCGCAATAGCAACCAGATCACCTGCCCCTATTGCAGCCGCACCTATGTACTGAAAACCGAAAGCCACGCTTCGGAATAGCACTCCATACTCAAAAAGAGGCCCTGCCGCAAAAACGGCAGGGCACGGAGTTGCCAAATCATTTTATACCGTCATACCATTGCGCAAGATGCCGTGGTCAAGCCACGGCATGACGAGCATTTAGACAAGCGGCGGATTGATACGCGCGAATCCTTGCTGAATGCGATAGGGGTAATACGGATAAGCAGGCATCTGGTAACTGGCTTTATCCAGCCGCTCAATCTGTTCTTGGGAAAGATTCCATCCCACCGCTCCCAGATTGTCACGCAGCTGCGCTTCATTACGCGCCCCGATAATCACCGTAGAAACGGTTGGGCGCTGCAGCAGCCAGTTCAGCGCCACTTGCGGCACCGTCTTGCCTGTTTCCACCGCAATAGCATCCAACACATCCACGACCTTATACAGATATTCTTCCGGAACCGGCGGGCCGAAAGAAGCCGTTTCATGCAGGCGGCTATTTTTCGGCAGAGGCTGGCCGCGGCGTATTTTACCCGTAAGCCTGCCCCATCCGAGCGGACTCCACACCATCGCCCCTACTCCCTGATCCTGCCCCAGTGGCATCAGCTCCCACTCATAATCACGGCCGACCAGCGAGTAATAAACCTGGTGCACTACATGGCGCGGATAACCATATTTGTCGGAAACACTCAACGATTTCATCAATTCCCAACCCGCAAAATTTGAGGCGCCGATATAACGGACCTTGCCCTGTCGGATGAGATTATCCAGTGTCGATAAAACTTCCTCTTGCGGCGTGGCAGCATCGTAAGCATGCAAGTGGAGGATATCGATATAATCCGTCTGCAGCCGTTTGAGCGATGCCTCCACTGCCCGGATAAGCCGCCAGCGCGAAGAGCCCGCATCCATCGGCCCGTCTCCCATCGGCAGTGAGGTCTTCGTGGAGATGAGGACCTTGTCACGTATCGTTTTAACGGCTTCCCCTAGCACGGATTCGGAATCACCGTCCGAATAGACATCCGCCGTGTCGAACAGATTCACTCCCGCTTCCAGGCATATATCGATCAGCTTTCTTGCTTCCGCTACATCCGTCGTTCCCCAGTTGCTGAACAGCGGCCCCTTGCCTGCGAAGGTCCCCGTGCCGAAACTCAGCGCTGGCACTTTCAGCCCGGAACGTCCTAATTGCCGGTATTCCATAACTCCTCCTTAAACCTTGGGTTTGTGATGTTGAAAAATGCTATGCAGCAGCCCGGGGAAACGGCTCTCGATCTCCGCCTTCCGGGACGTATTGATAACCTCGACGCCTCTCTTTTCTGAGCGAATAAGCCCTGCCTCACGCAGTACCTTATGATGAAACGATATCGTCGAAGGCGGTAGCGTCTTGCAGGTAGCGGAACAATTCACCCCCTGACATCCCATAACAGCGAACAGAATATCCCGGCGATCAGGATCGGAAAGCGCGTAAAGAATTCCGTCGATCGTAATATCGTCAAGTGCCGGATGAGAGAAAGGTCGTGGCATAATTCATTATTTCAATATTATTGAACTATTAGATAACAGAACCAATTCACCGCCGCAACTTTATTTATTATAACAATATCCAATTGATATTCATATAAATACTGTCGATAACAATCGAATGAGCAACTTTTTGGTTGCATTTAAACTTTACGTCAGCTACATAATAAGCAACTAGAAGGTTGCATTATGACAGATACAAATACGATTACAAAACAGATTGAATTGAAAGCGCCCGTGGAAAAAGTGTGGCGTGCACTGACGGATTATAAAGAATTCGGCAAATGGTTCGGTGCTGAGCTGGATGGCCCTTTTGTGACAGGGAAGATGTCCACTGGCATGGTCAGCTGCTGTAATCCACCCGCAAAATGGGCAGCGACAATAGAGCGGATAGACCCGCAACATACATTTGCCTATCGCTGGCATCCGTTTGCCATCAATCCCGAAACCGACTATTCGCAGGAGCCCACGACACTGGTAGAATTCAGGCTGGAAGCTATCGCAAACGGAACGAGATTGACCGTCACCGAATCCGGATTCGACGCATTGCCTAAACATCGTATGCCGGAAGCGTTCCACATGAACAGCAAAGGCTGGGGCAAGCAATTGGAGAACGTTAAACAATATGTTGAGTCATAACCTACCCTCTTTCACTGCCGCGCCGGTTCATATCTTCGCAGCGCTGGGCGACCCGACGCGCCTTTCCCTGCTGGAGAAACTCAGCAGCGGAGAAGCACAGCCTATCGCGAGCCTCTCTCAGGGCACAGGCCTGACACGCCAGGCGGTTACCAAACACCTGCGCGTTCTGGAGGGTGCAGGATTGGTGACCAGTAGCCATATTGGCCGGGAAAGCCTGTTTACCTTCAGGCCCGAACCGATCGCCGATGTGAAGGCTTATCTGGAGCATGTCTCCAGGCAATGGGATATGGCACTGCTACGGCTCAAGGCCTTCGTGGAAGAATAAACATCTTCTTTGGAAATTTCGACACCGGATCAACGCGCGGCATAAGTCGCGTGCGGCTAAACTTAACCCTAATTATGAAAGGAAAAACGATGAATACCGAAAATTTCACAACCAGCATTCTGGTCAGCCAGACACCGCAGGAAGCCTTTAACGCCATCAATAATGTACGCGCATGGTGGTCGGGAGAAATTCAGGGAAAAACCGGAACCGTCGGAGATGAGTTCACATACCGTTATAAAGACATGCACCGTTCGACGCAAAAAGTGACTGAGCTCGTTTCAGGCAAAAAAGTTGTCTGGGATGTGGTGGATGCCTCGCTTAGTTTCACCGACAACGAAACCGAATGGAAGGGCACCACAATTATTTTCGATATCGCCGTCAAAGGAAAAGAAACAGAAATCCGTTTTACCCATCAGGGGCTGACACCGCACTGTGAATGCTACGGCGCTTGTTCAGAAGGCTGGAGCATGCTGATCAACGATAATCTGCGCCAGCTGATTGCATCCGGTAAAAACCAGCCGGACGTTTTCGCAGAATCCGCTTAGTTCGGTATTCCCCCGGCATGGATAAGAATACCATGCCGGGGATAATTCACATTACGCTGCCGCCTGCTTCGAAAGCTTACCGCAAGCTTCTTTAATACGCTCCAGCGCCTTTGCAAGATTTGCATCCGAAGTCGCATAGGAAATGCGGAAATGCCCTTCCAGGCCGAACGCGCTGCCTGCGACCGCAGCCACAAGCGCATCTTCCAGCAGATATTCGCAGAACGTGGTGCTGTCTGTAATCACTTTGCCACCCGGTGTCTTCTGGCCGAAGAAGCCGGAGCAGTTCGGGAACACATAGAACGCGCCCTGCGGATTTGCGCAGCTCATGCCCGGAATTGCATTCAGCCCGTTCACTACATTGTCGCGACGCTGCTGGAACGACTTCACCCATTCCTTCATGAAATCCAGCGGCTGGTTCAGCGCGGCAACCGAAGCAGCCTGGCTGATCGAGCACGGGTTGGACGTGCTGTGCGACTGGATGTCCGTGATCGCGGAAATCAGCTTCTTGTCGCCTGCGCCGTAACCGATGCGCCAGCCCGTCATGGAAAACGCCTTGGAAACGCCGTTCACCGTCAGCGTGCGCGCATAAAGTTTCGGCTCGATCTGCGCGAGCGTCTTGAACACGACATTGTCATACACGATATGTTCGTAGATATCGTCAGCGATCACATACACATGCTCATGCGCCAGCAGAACGTCCGCAATCGCACGCAGTTCGCTTTCCGTATAGACCGCACCGGTCGGGTTGGAGGGCGAGTTCAGGATGAGCCACTTGGTTTTCGGCGTAATCGCCTTGGCAAGATCCGCCGGGTTCAGCTTGAACCCCTGGCTACCCGGGCATGCTACAACAACCGGCGTACCGCCTGCAAACAGCACCATATCCGGATAGGAAACCCAGAACGGCGCGGGGATGATGACTTCATCACCGTCATTGATCGTCGCCATGAGCGCGTTGAATATCACCTGCTTCGCACCGCCGCCAACCACAATCTGGTTCGCAGCATATTCAAGCCCGTTTTCGCGCTTGAACTTGTCGATGATGGCCTTCTTCAATGCAGGAGTGCCGCCTACAGCCGTATATTTCGTTTCACCGCGCTTGATCGCTTCTACGGCCGCCTGTTTGATATGTTCCGGCGTATCGAAATCCGGCTCGCCTGCGCCCAGGCCGATCACGTCCTTACCGGCAGCCTTGAGTTCGGCAGCTTTGGTGGTCACGGCAATCGTCGGCGAGGGTTTAACACGGGCAAGACGTGTGGTCAGGAAAGACATAAATATCCTTTTTTACTTTGCTTGATGTTCAATGCTCGTTTTGTCCGGTGCGCCTGCCCGCGTGTCACCGCTTTTTACATCGGCAGGAACAGCTGTTTCCGCAGGTTTGGAAGCATCCGTCTGCCCGGTTTCACCGGCAGGCTGGTCATCGGCAGCATCCTCTTTAGCCTTTATGACATCGATATGCAACAGCCGTATTTCCGCCAAAATCATTTCATTTTCCGGTAAGGACGGCAGAAGACGGGACTTCTCCCCGGAATCAATCAGCGGTTTTGCGTAAGCCGGCGGCACCACAACCAGTCGCACGCCACCTTCCATCATGCCCCCAATCCCCTGCTCAATGCCATAAGGCAGCTGGGATTGGCCGATCACAAATGTCAGCGGTTTGTCTTCAGTGGAGAAGAATTTCGAGCCATCCATTTTCCAGAGCGTAATCTCAGCAATCACACGGTCACCGCACATCGCTTCCCCGCCATTGCCGATAATATCGGTATTGATAAAACGCAACGGCTGGGCGGACACAGGCACCGCCGGTTCCACTTTTTTGAGCTCAAGCTGCGCAATCAGCGACGGTATCTTCACCTCATGCTGTTTTGTCATAACGGCTTCAATCGGACTGATAGCCATCGTCATGGGGTACGGCATGGTAACCGTGCGCTTTCCGCCCGGCTTCATACCGATCAGGCCAAGTTCAACACCATGCGGCTCACTGCCGCCGCCAATCACAATCTCTTTGGTGCCGGACGCAGTCGGGTCTTTTTTCGGCGGGCCGTAACTATACGTTACCAGCGCCTTCTGGCCGCAAACCGCTGCTTCCCCCGTTCCTGTCGCTGCATCTTCACTCTTGATCACAGGAATCAATCCTGGCAGTAACGGCACCGACATCAAAGGAAATACGGACTTCTTCGCACAATCCGCATCCGGCTTATTGGCCTGCGGCACGGATGAGGGCTGGGGCTCCTGCGGCACCGGTTTTTTAGGTAAAATATAAGTCGTATGGAACAATCCATACGCCAGTATTACCAGGACGACCCAACGTCCGACGCTCTGTAGGGAATTGGGGGTAAACTTAGGCATATTCGCTCCGTTATTGGATATAAGACCTATACCGGAATATAACGGCAACCGGACTTGCGCGTAAACAAACTTTTAGCAAATGATAGCCCGCATCATAAACCATCGGCGTGGAAGAAGCGTCACTGGCTCAAATCTACATAGCACAAATGTATATGGCAAAATTGACGCATTTTGAAACAACTATATCAGAAGTTGTATTGATTCGTTGCATTTACACACCATTGACTTATAAACAATATACAGCCGTCGTAAGAGACTATAAATACAATCGTTTTTATAATTTTTGTAGTACAACTAAAGCCGTGCAATTCGTTGGAAGACAATCGCGTAAGAGGAAAATCATATGACGCTTGTGACAAAAAAAATCCAAGATTTATCAATTTCCTATAAAATGTTTACCGGAGTATTGCTGTGTACGATCCCCACCCTCCTACTGGGATACTTTTTGATTGATGAAAAAGAAGGCTTAATAGAATTTACCCAAGCCGAAATTGCAGGGGTGCATTATCTGAGTGCCGCGCATGAAACGCTGGACGCCGTCACTGTCACGATGGACAAAGCTGCATATGAAAAAGCTGCAAACGCATTAGAGGCAGCCGAGAAAGCGGATAAAGGAAGCTTATCGGTAACCGCAAAAAGTGCAGCGCTCGTCACAGCCCTTAAACAGGCGGATGCAACATCTCAGACAGACCTGATAAGCAAGACGACGGATCTGATTTCCAGTATTTCAGACAACTCCAATATCACGCTCGATCCGGATACGGATGGTTATTTTGTAGGCGATATCCTTGTGAATCAGGCACCCGGTGTGCTGATACAGACAAGCAATCTTCTGAACGCATCACAGCAGCTTACAAAAACCCCCAACGATGCCAATAAGATTACCTTTGCCGAAGCACGCGACGGGCTCGCCGCCAGTGCAGGCAATGTCGCCACCGATCTGGCAAAAGCCATCAAGGGCAATACAGACGATTCAGCAAAACCAGCATTGGAAGCCAGCGGCGCAGCCGTCGCTGCGGCGGCTGATGCGCTGGCAACCGCATCCAAGGACAATAATCAGGCGGCCATGAACACAGCCGCCGCTGATTTACAGCAGAAGGTGCAGGCATTTGTTCTCAAATGCAATGCTGAAATGGAACATCTTATGAATAACCGTATTGCAGGTTATCATAAAGTGGTGCTGACGCATCTGGGGATTGCGCTGGCAGTTTCTCTGCTTGCCTGGGTGCAGTTGCTGACGATCGTCCGGGCCATTACACGCCCCCTGACGCGAATCACGGGACTGATGGGCGAAATCACCTCCGGCAATCTGAAGATTGCTGTGCCCAACACACAACGCCAAGACGAAATAGGAAAACTGACCAAAGCATTGAGTGCGTTCTACGAAGCCGCAACAGAACGCAACAAGGCAAGGCAGGCAGAGCAGAAGCGCATGGAGAGTGAGCAGCAGCGCAATACACGCATACGCGAGTTAAATGATAATTTCAGCGGCTCTGTAGAGAAAGTCATCACACAGCTCACCGCTTCTATTGCTGAATTGAATAAATCCGCACAGACACTGGCAAAAAAGGCCTCTGAATCGACGCAACAAACGACTCGCGTAGCTGCAACGGCAGAAGAGGCTGCTGCGAATTCCCAAAGCATAGCCTCCGCAGCGGAAGAGCTTTCTGCTTCCATTCGTGAAATCTCCAGCAGGCTGGAAGGATCGAATGCAAGTGTCCAGGAAGCATCCGGAGAAGCAAAACATACTTTCGAGGTGATTGCAGAACTCTCGCGGGATTCCGCTAAAATCGGCGAAGTGGTGGAGTTAATCACGAACATCGCCGCGCAGACCAACCTGCTGGCGCTGAATGCCACCATAGAAGCGGCAAGAGCCGGGGATTCCGGCAAGGGATTTGCCGTTGTCGCCTCCGAGGTAAAATCACTTGCCAATCAGACAGCAAAGGCAACGGAAGAAATAAGCGCCCATATTGGCTCGCTGCAGGCTTCCGTGCAAAAAGTTTCGGGTGCGGTAGAACATATCGCCACCACGATATTACAGCTCAGTGAATTCTTTTCCGCCATCTCATCCGCTATTACCGAACAGGATGCCGTGACGCAGGAAATAGCGCGCAACGTCCAGAACACTGCCAGTGGCGTGGGTGATGTCGGCAATAATATCAAGGCCATTGCACAGGCAATCCATCTGGCGGAGCAAACCACCCATGGAATCACTGAAGCAACCAAAATTGTAGATACCGAAGCACAGGAACTTCAGAAAGACGTGACTAATTACATCGCGGCAATTCGCAACACATAACATCCACAGGAGGAAGAAATGAACAAGAACTGGATAAGATTATCTTTGGCTATGACAACGGCACTGACGGCGGCAACGTCTTTTGCGGACGAGGCTTCAAAACCTGCACAGACCTGGTGGAGCGGCACGACATTTTCCG